>JBDHSO010000191.1:0-6947 GCA_039808125.1 Rhodobacter sp.
GCCCGAAGTCTTTTTTGACCAGCCAGACCCCGACCCAGGCATGGCCATGCGAGAACAGCACCGCCGTGTTCAGTCCCGCCGCCTCATAGGCCGCGGCCAGCAGGAGGGCGCTGTCGAGGCAGGTGGCCAGCCCCTCGGTGGCGATCCGCTCGGGATCGCGGATCTTCTGCCCGATCCGCTCGAACGAGGCCGGCGGCACGGCATAGGTCAGACCAAGCCCGGTTGCCGCCGACCAGATCGCACCTGCCAGCATCCAGACTCGCAAGGGATCGCCCGACTGGTAGCCATCCATGGCCCCGGAATGGCCGGCGGCTTCCAGAAGCCGCGCCGCATCCTTCAGGATACGGGCAACGAAAGGCTGGTTGGGCGAGACGAAGGCCGCGAGGATATTGTCCATCTCGGCCAGCCCGCCCCATTCGTCGCGGGCCAGCATCTCGATGCGATGGGATTGGGTTGCCTCCTCCTCACCCTGCGCCGTCAGTCGGAATTCGATCTGGCCGAATTCGGCTTCGTCCAACCCACCCAGAAGCGTGGTGTCAAGCGGAGTTTCCAGATCGGTCAGCTGCAGCGTAGTGCCTGCGGGGATGCGGTCGATCGTCCAGGTCTTTTCCCGAAGGATGGCGGGGTTGGCCGAAAGCGTAAGGCCGATGTTCTCGACGGGCTCTGCCCGGCCATTCTCGATGCTCAGCCGCTTGATGACCGCCACGCCATTTTGCGCCGTGGCAAAATTCACCTTAGTCGCAAGGAGCGGGTGCAGCCTAAGCCCGGCTTCTCGCGTTTCGGTCGCGGTGGTGATGTCATCAGACATGGTCAATAATTCCAAGAGATTGCAGGTCGATGACATTGCTTTCGGGGCAGATGGTCCTGGCAATGTCGCACAGATGGCGGTGATGGGTGAGATAGATGACTTGCCCGACGCGCGACATGTCGGCCAGGAGCGCGAAGGCTGCGGCCGAACGCTGGTCGTCGAAGGTTTCCATGATGTCGTCGGCGATGAAGGGCACGGTCGGCCGGCTCTTGGCCAACTCGTGATAGCCGGCAATGCGCAGCGCGAGATAAAGCTGGAATCGCGTGCCCTTCGACAGATCGACGGCTAGTTTTGCGCCGCCCGCGGCAGAAAGCGCCACCAGAACCTCCTGCGCGCCATCCGGTTGCGCGGCAAGACCGGAATAGGCGCCCTCGCTGAGGTGACGGAACGCCTCGGACGCGCGGGAAAGCATGGCGCTGCGATGCTGGTCGCGGTAGCGCCGCAAGGCGGCCTCGAAGGCGATCAGGCCAAAGCGCCGGGCCAGATGGGCCTCGGCCCGCTCGCGGATCTCCAGCAGCAGGTTCTCGCGCGCGGCGGCGATCCGGGCCAAGGCATCATCCCCGCCCACGGCCTCGATCTGGCGCCGTGCCTCCAGATGGGCGGCGAGCCGGGTCTCGGTCTCGTTCCGCAGGAGCTGAAGATCTTCCCTCAGCTCGGCCATTTTCTCGCCGATGGCGCCGCTTTCGTCGCCCTCGAGCGGAGCGGGGCGGTCGCGAAGATCGTGGCGCAGCGCTTCGATGCCCTGGCGCAGGGTCGCGGCTTCGCGGCAGCGGGCGATGTGCTCGGCAAGGCTGCCCTCGGCCGCCGGCCAGCCAAGCCCGCTGCCGATCGCTGCGGCATCGTCATCGCGCGCCATCAGCGCGCGGCGGTCTTCGGTATCCTGCTGCTGCTCCTGCGCGATCTGCCGGCCGAGATTGTCATGGTCGCGGGCGGCATCCTGTGCGCGGCGCAGGCGGTTCAGCACATCGGTCCATGACGTGCCTTCGTCCAGGCTTAGCGCCGCCAGCACCGCCGATCTTGCTTCGGCAAAGCGGCGCCGGTTGGCCTCCATCTTGTCGATGCGGTCGCTCAGCGCGGCGGCGGTTCGGGTATCGGTGCCCAGCCGGTCGAGAAGGTCGAGGACCGTGCCGAGACCGGGATCATCGGGCGCATAGGTGGACAGGATGCTGCCGCGGCCGGCCTCCTGCCAGTTCTGCTGCCAGCCTTCGAGCGCCGCCTCTGCCGCGGTCTGGGCCTCCCGGCGTTCGCGCAGGTCAGCCGCAAGCATCACCAGCCGCTGCCGTGCCTCGCGACGGCGCTCTGCCGCCTCGATCCGGGCAACGGCGCTGGCCAGAAGGTTCTCGAAGCTCTCAGGCGGCTCGGCCGCGGGCCGGTGCAGGGCCGCGGCCAGCGCCCGGGTTGCAGCGTCTTGCGCCTCTTGGCCGCGGAGGACGGCGGCCTCGGCCTCGCGCAGCGCCGCGCGCTCGGTCAGGGCTGAGATCCGCAGGTCGAGCCAGGCTTTCAGGTCGACAAGGGTGCTGCCGGGCAGGCCAAGGGCCGCGCAGGCGGTTTCGATTCCGTCCAATGCGATGCGCTGGGCATTCAGGGCCGCGTCAAGCCTGGCTTCGGCACCCTCCAGACGGGCGGCCGCGGTTTCCTGCGCCGACCGATCCAGGGCCTCGCGCCGCGCCTCGGCCATGGCCTCGGCCAGCAATGCGGAAATGCGGTCATCCTCGCGGAGGGCCTGCTCGAACCGGCGGGCGCTGGCGGCGGAAAGTTCGGCAAGATGCGCGGCCCAAAGCGACTCGCGGCTGCTGCGGGCGCTGGCGGCATCCGCCAGGGTGATGCCGCTTGCTGCCTGTGCAGCCCCGCGCCCGGCGGCTTCGGATTGCAGGCGGGCGATTTCGTCGCGCAGCGCCGCGGCATCGCGGCGCGCGTCGAATTCCTGCTGGCGGGCCGTCTCCTGCGCCGTTTCCCATTCCAGGATCTGCCAGCCGGGCGGAACGGCCAGCGCCGCCAGCCCGTCGCCATCGCCTGCCCAGGGGGCGAGCCGGGCAAGGGCGCCGTCCAGCCGGTTGCGCGCCTGATCCAGATCGCGCAAGACCCGGGCCAGCGCATCGGACGGATCCCGGGACCGCAGCCGGGCGACGAGGGCGGCCAAAGCCGCCTCATCCTCGGCTGGGACCGGATCGCCCAGCCGTTCGCGCTCGCGCTCCAGCAGGGCAGCCGCTTTCGCACTCTCCTGCGCGGTGCTCGCGGCGATGCCCGTCAGGCCGGATCGCGCCGCCAAAAGCCCACGGAGCGCCGAGAGCTGCCCGCCCGGCAGGCACAGATCCGCCGGCTCGGCGCCCGGCTGCCCGAGCTGCGCCAGAATCCCCGCAACCTCGGCACGAGCCTCTTCTGCCTCTTGCCGGCGGCGCGGCAGATCCTTGACCGCGGTGTCATGCTCGGGCCGCAGCGCATCGGCCGCCTCGATGGCCTCCGCTTGCGCGAGGGCCTCCGGGTCGATGGCCAGCGCGGCCCGCTGTTCCTCCAACCCCTGAAGCCGCAGGGCGCGGTCGCGGAGGCGATTGGTCAGATCGCGCCTGTCGCGTTCGATCCGTGCGAAGGCCTCCTCCACCTCCGGCGTGGCATCGGGCAGGTGCTGCAGGGCGGCGAGCTTTTCCTCCAGCCTGCCCAGCTGCGCCAGCAAGGGCAGCGTGCCTGCAATCTCCTGCAGCCGGTCCAGATCGGCCTGAGCCGCCGCCTCGCGGCCACGGGCCGTTCGCCACTCCTGTTCGGCGGCCTGAGCCTCGCGGGTCAGCTTTTGCAGCGCGCCGGCAGAGACCTCGGTCTCGCGGCGCTGCCTGTCCAGGTCGGCCAGCTGCTTTTTCGCGTCATAGAGCCAGCCGCTTCTCTTGCCGCTGCGATGGAACCCGTCTAGATCGGCGCGCAGGGCTTCGAGCTGCGGCGCGAGGCCGGAAAGCCCGGCGCTGGCGGAGAACAGCATTTCGCCCAGATCTCCCCGACTGGCGAGGATACTGTCGCCGCCCTTTACCAGCGTCTCGTCATCGAGCGAGAACATGGCCGAATAGCCATCGCGCGACAGACCGCCCAGAACCGCCTGCACGGCGGCTTCTGGCAGGACGGCGTCGTGTTGATCCACTAGGCTGGCGCTGTTCCGTTTCAGCCGTTTGAGATTGAGCGTGTCGCCGGCATGGGTCAGTACGGCGCCGATCTGCATGGTCGGGCCAGGATGGATAAAATCATACCTTGTACGCATGGGGATGCCAAACAACAGATCCAGCCATGCCGAGAAGATGGTGGATTTTCCGGCCTCGTTGGGGCCGTAGACGACATGCAGATCGGGCCCGCCCGCGGCAGGCGGCGCAAAGGCAAGGCTGCGGTCGGTGAAGCGGCCGTATCGGGTCAATTCCAGCCGGTCCAGGCGCATCAATCCGCCCCATCCAAGGTCAACCCGTCCAGAATAAGGGGGGCACCGTTTGCCAGCAGATCTTGGCAATGCCGTGCCAACTCGGCCTCGTTTTGTCCTAGGAGGTCACGGAGATCCGGGGGCAGATCGCGCAACAGTTCCTGCGCTGCGTTCTGCAACGCGGCGGCAAGGGCGGGATCCCGGGGCAGCTCTGTCAGAACCGTCTGCACCAGTTCGGCGGGCAGATGGGTGCCCGCGTCGCCGACGGCATCCCCGCCTTTGGCAAGCTGCAATTCCAGCTTGTCGATCCAGAGACCCACGGTCGCTGCGAAGGCGCTTGCTTCCTCTGTCAGGCGATCAATATCGCGGCTCATCCGCCAGGCCAGTGGCGTGACCCCATGCAGGACAGGGCGGATCACCAGATGGTCCTCGCTGCGTGTGGCCTGTCCTGACGCGCAGATCGCATGTTCGAGGGACGACAGCAACTCGGCCCATTCGGTCACGCCTGTGCAATCCATCATGATCCGTTCGAAGCTCAGGCAAGCCACGCTGCGCTGTTCCACAGTGACCGCATGATCCTGTGCCACGGAAACTAGCGTGACCGATGCCGGCCCTGCCTCGCCGATGTCGCGCCCCTGGGGAATGCCGGGCATGACGATCGTGACCCGTCCAAGATGTTCGGCGCGGCGATGGATATGGCCAAGCGCCCAGTAATCATACCCATGCGCCACCAGATCGGCGAGGCTGCAGGGCGCATAATTGTCGTGGCCGGGGCTGCCGTTCAGGCTGGTATGCATCATGCCGATGTTGAACACACCTGACTTTGGCGCAGGATAGCGCGGCAACAGGCTTTCCGGGGCATGAGCGTCGCGGAAACTCAGCCCGTGAATGGCGATCGGCTGGCCGTCCACGTCCAGCTCCACCGTCGAGGGCCGGCCGCCGAAAAGATGGGTGTTGTCTGGCAGCTCCAGCTCACCCGTCTGGCGCGCGAGGGCGTCGTGGTTGCCCCGAATGATAAAGCATCGAATACCCGCCCCCTGCAATCGCATCAATTCCTGTTTCAGGAAGCGAGGGGTCTTGGTCGAGCTATAGGCACCATCCCAAAGATCGCCCGCGATCAGCAAGAACGCGACAGATTCGTCTATGCAAAGATCTACAATACGGGAAAAGGCGGTGCGCGATGCCACGCCAACCTGATGCGCCAGATCGGGATCGCGCAGGGCAATTGCCCTTAACGGCGCATCAAGATGAAGATCGGCGGTGTGGATAAAGCGGATGCTCAAGAAACGACCCAAATGGCATCAATTGAGATGACTATGGGGCGGCTCTGAAAATCTGACAAGTCTCTATTTGGTTGAGTTTCATGGGCAGATTTTCGCGCTATGGCGGTTCCGCCGCCGCGATCCGCCAGTAAGACCGGTCTTGCGGGATTTCTGCGGTTGTTGCTGAGCGACGTACTCGAAGACCTGAAACTTCAGGGCCGATGCCAGGCGCCAGCAGCGGGAAGACCTCCTCGTCCGGCTCGAACGAATGGGCCTGCCAGTCGGGGGGCTGCGCAATCGGCCGATGAAGGGTGACTGAGGCCCGACCAGTCGGGCACGACGCATGCCGGCCGTCGAGGCCGGGGTGCGGTCACAGCCGATGGTCCGGGGCGGACGCTCAGGGGAAGCCCCAAGGGGGGCCTGACGGCCGATTTCGGGTCGCCGACAGTCACGTATCCCGCCACCATTCCGTGACAGCGGCAAGGTCCCCAAGAATCGCCGCCGTCCCGGCGTGCAGCGGGTTGCCGGCCTCAATCCGGGCCTCCAGCCAGGCAATCTAGTCGGCCAGGCTGCGCCCCTTGATCCGGGCGTCGGGATCATGTGGGATGGCCTTCACCTCGGCGAGGAACGCGCGCATCCGGCCGATATTGTCCCACTGATCGGCCAGCTGGCCGAACCGGCGCAGGCGATTGTCCGCGATCTTGCGCTGCCGTTCCGCCTCCCGGCGCCGCGCCTCCTCCTCGCGCCGGCGGGCCTCGCGTTCCTCTTCCGCCAGGCGCTCGGCCTCCAGCAGCGGTGCCGCCTGCAGGGTAGCAAGTATCTCGCCGACCATCTCTTCCATCCGCCTAGTATCAGTTTCGAGCCAGCTGGATTTCAACTGGCCCGGCAGCCGGGACTGGATCTCGAAGATCAGGAAACCGCTGCCGACGGTTTCCGTGCGATAGCCCTTCTTCGCATGGAAACCCCAGCGCTTTTCGTCGTCGGTGAGCGGGCGTTGCACCTGCTTCAGCTTTTCGCGCAGCCGGAACGACACCGGCTTGCCACCGAGCTTGACCTCTAGGCTGCCATTCCGCGCCTCGGTGACAGTATGGTCGCTGGCCTCCAGCGTCCGGAACAGGGTATTCAGGATCCAGTGGCGCCGGTGATCCTCGCCCCTGAAAGCCGGAACGGTGGCGCGGCTGCTGCCCCAGGGCCGGTGTCGCGAGGCCTCCCGCTCGCCTTTGCGGGCATCAATCCAGGCCGCGATGACGGGGTGGGGCTTGTTCAGCCGCTCCGGCACGGCCAGCGCGCCATCCTTTACACCGGCGCGCGGATTGTCCGCCAGTACTGGCACGGGGGCGGGTTTCTCCTTCGGCGGTGTCGGGTGGATGACAGCCGATAGCGGCGCGCCGGCTTTGGCCTTCAGCAGCCTGAACTGCACCACAGGCTGCCCTGCCTCCTTCCTGGCCCAGTAGCCGCGCGGCGGGACGGGCACATCGAGCCGGTC
>JBDHSO010000192.1:0-6859 GCA_039808125.1 Rhodobacter sp.
TCAAACGCCGGGCAAGAGGCCCGGCAGGTTTCGCCGGCAACCCAGGGTAAAGGCCCGGGCGGTTCCGGCAGCCCCGAAACCGGCGCCCGCGACCCCCCCCGGCCCAAGGCCGGCGCTCGCAGCCCCCGCCGGCGCAGGGCCGGCGGGGCCGGCCACCGGCATTCCCGCCGCGGTCGGGCGGTTCACGCTGCGGCTGCGCCATTTCGGCCTGTTCGGCGCCTTCCTCGCCGCGGTGATCCTGCCCACGGTTCTTTCGGCCGTCTACCTCTTCGCCATCGCCGACGATCAATATGCCTCGAACATGGGCTTTGCCGTCCGCTCGGAGGAGACGTCTTCCGCGCTCGGCCTTCTCGCCGGCCTGTCCAGCTTCTCGGGGTCGAGTTCCTCGGACACCGACATCCTCTATCACTATCTGCGCAGCCAGGAACTGGTCGCCAAGGTCGACAAGCGGCTCGATCTGCGCGCGATCTATTCCAAGCCCGCATTCGATCCGGTCTTCACCATCGCCCCTTCGGGCACGATCGAGGATCTGACCGCCTATTGGGGCCGGATGGTCCGGGTCTTCTATGACAAGGGCACCGGGCTGATCGAACTGCGCGTCCATGCCTTCGATCCCCAGGATGCCCGGAAGATCGCCGAGACGATCTACGAGGAATCCTCGGAGATGGTGAACGGCCTTTCGGCCATCGCCCGGGACGATGCCACGCGCTATGCCCGCAAGGAGCTGGACGAGACCACGGGGCGGCTGAGCGCGGCCCGCATCGCCCTGACCGAATTCCGCTCGCGCAACCAGATCGTCGATCCGGCCGCCAGCATCCAGGGCCAGCTTGGCCTGCTGAACTCGTTGCAGCAGCAGCAGGCCCAGGCGATGATCGAGCTGAGCCTGCTGCGCGAGACCGCGCGCGCGGGCGATCCGCGCATCGCCGAGGCCGAGCGCCGCTTTGCCATCATCGAGCAGATGATCGTCGAGGAGCGGCGCAAGTTCGGCGTCGGCGGCGGGGATGCCGGCGGGGGCGAGGATTATTCCACCCTGATGGGCGAGTTCGAGCGGCTGACGGTCGAGCAGGAATTCGCCCAGAAGGCCTATCTCGCCGCGCTGACCGCCTTCGACACCGCCAATGCCGAGGCGCAGCGCAAGAGCCGCTATCTGGCCGCCTATATCGGCCCGACCCTGGCCGAGGAGGCGCTTTACCCCCAGCGCCTGCAGCTGACCGGCATCATCTTCGCCTTCGCCCTGCTGATCTGGAGCGTCGGCGCCCTGATCTACTACAGCGTCCGCGACCGGCGCTGAACCGCCGGGCCCGCCGATGATCGAATTGCGAAACCTCAAGAAACGCTTCGTCCTGAACGGGTCGGTCAAGATCGTCGCGCGCAATATCAACGTCATCTTCCCCACGGGCGAGTCGGTGGGCCTTCTGGGCCGCAACGGGGCGGGAAAATCCTCGCTTCTGGGCATGATCTCGGGCCGGATCGCCCCGGATTCCGGCGAGATCCTGTCGTCGGGCACGATCTCCTGGCCGGTGGGCTTCGCCGGCAGCTTCCACAACGAGATGACGGGCGCGCAGAACACCAAGTTCGTGGCGCGGATCTACGGGGCCGACACCGATGCCATGGTGGATTTCGTGCGCGATTTCGCCGCCCTCGGCCAGCATTTCCACCTGCCGGTGCGGACCTATTCCTCGGGCATGCGCTCGCGGCTGGCCTTCGGCATCTCGATGGCCCTGCCGTTCGGCACCTATCTGATCGACGAGGTGACGGCGACGGGCGATGCGGCCTTCACCGCCAAGAGCAGCGCAATCCTGAAGGAGCGGCTGAAGGATGCAAGTGCGGTCATCGTGTCGCATTCGATGTCGCTGCTTGAAAACATGTGCACGTCGGGGGCGGTACTCGACGACGGGCGGCTGTTCTTCTACGCCCGCATAGAGAGGGCGATCAAGCATCACGAATATCTGATGCGCGGCGCCATGCCGCCCTGGCTGATCCGCGACCGCCGGCCGGCGGGGACGGGCGGGCGGCCCCCCGCTCAGGCGCCTTCGTTGACCAGATAGCGGTGGTCGCGGTAAAGCAGCAGCAGGCCGAGGGCGGTGCAGACGAGGCCGATGCTGTAGACATAGAGCGGCGAGGCGTAATAGCCCTCGTAGGTCGGATAGATCCCGGCGCGGAACTCGATGATGATATGGGCGACGGGGTTCCACAGCAGCGCACTGCGCATCTGTTCGGGCAGGCCGTCGATCAGGAAGAACAGGCCCGAGACCAGGAACAGCGGGCGGTTCAGGATGCTCCAGAACGGCTCCCAGATCGGATAGACCCCGAAGAGATAGCAATTGACCAGCCCGAAGCCGAGCCCGAGCACGGTCAGCATGCAGATGGCGTTCACGAGCTTGCCGAAATCCGGCGCGGCATCGATCGAAAACAGGATATGGATGCCGCCGATCACCAGGATCATCACCAGAAGCTGGGTCAGCAGCGCCAGGAGCAGCCGGCTGAGGATCGTGTCGATGAAGGTGACGGAAGGATAGGCCAGCAGCGGGCGCGAATAGCGGATCGCCGCGCCGACCCGGTTGGTGATCGTGAGATAGGCCACGAAGGGCAGGAAGCCCGTGGCATAGAACAGCGCGAAGCTCGACCCCAGCACGGGGGCATGGACGATGAACGAGAAGACCACGGTCATCAGCCCGATGCCCGCGACGGGCTCGACGATGGTCCAGACATAGCCGCCGGGCGAGCGGCCGTAGGTCGTCGACATTTCCCGCAACATCAGCGCGACGACGACGCGCGTGCCTGAAAAGGGGCGATACCGCATGGCTGGATCCGCCGGAAAACCGTCCTGCCACCGGGCAGGCCCCGCCCTTCTGCCCCAGGCGGCCGGGCGCGTCCAGCGGCTTTCGCCGGCGGGGGCCGGGCAGGGGTCCGGGGCCGGGCGCAGATGCGGGGGCGGGTCCGCGCCGCGCGCATGCCGCGCCGAAACCGCGCCCCGTGGCGCTCTCCATGTGCGGCCCTGCCACCGAAAGCGCCTAGAAATTGCCGTCTTAATGTTGACAATGGCCGTGACAGACTTCCCGACGGAGTTTTCCCATGCTGATCATTGCCGAGACCCGGACGACCTCCGGCCCTGTCCATATCCTGAGCGGCGACGACGACCTGCTTGTCGGGGCCGGTGTCACGATCGAATCTGTCGACAACGATGCCGTCACCACCTGGACCGGCCAGCACACCATCACCGTCGCCGGAACGATCCGGGCACAGGATGACGGGATCAACACGATCGGCTGCCTGCCGGCGCAGACCGTGACCATCCTGGCGGGCGCGCGGATCGTCACCGGCGCGGACGGGGTCGTGACCGACGCCGATGGCGTGATCCTCGATGGCGAGGGGTCGGTCCTGTCGAATGCGGGAACCATCATCTCCCACGGATCGGCCGCCAGCCTCTTCGTCCGCGACGGCGGCACGACGACGGTGCGCAACACCGGCCATATGGAAGGCGATGTCGCCGGGGTCTGGAACAAGTTCGGCATCGGCACGCTGGATTTCCTCAACAGTGGCACGGTGCAATCCTCCGGCATGGCCGTCCAGGGCGGGCTGGGCCACGACAATGTGGTCAACACCGGCCGGATAATCGGCGCGATCGATCTGGGCGACAATGCCGATCTCTACGATGGCCGGCGCGGATCCGTGACGGGAGAGGTCGCGGGCGGGGCGGGCAACGACACGCTGCGCGGCGGGGACGAGGTGAACATCCTCTCCGGCGGCAGCGGCGACGATTTCATCTTCGGCGGCAACAGCGCGGCCGATCTGCGCGACGAGCTTTATGGCGGCGACGGCAACGACTGGATCGACGGCGGCTATGGCAATGACGAGATCCGCGGCGGCACCGGCCACGACACGCTGTCGGGCAATTTCGGCGCCGATACGCTGATCGGCAACAATGGCAACGACAACCTGTCGGGCGGGGCGCTGTCGGACATGCTGTTCGGCGGGGCCGGGGCCGACACGCTGAACGGCGGCTTCGGCCATGACCGGCTGAACGGCGGGGCCGGGGAGGACCGCTTCTTCCACACCGGCGTGGCAGGCCATGGCTCGGACTGGATCCAGGACTACAGCGGCGATGCCAAGGATGTCCTGGTCTGCGGGCTTGCCGGGGCCACCCGGGACCAGTTCCAGGTCAACTTCGCCGAAACCCCGCGCGCCGGGCAGGCCGGCGTGGCGGAGGCCTTCGTCATCTATCGCCCCACCGGCCAGATCCTCTGGGCGCTGGTCGACGGCGGCGGGCAAGAGAGCATCTGGCTGGAAACCCACGACGGGCGTTACAACCTTCTCGCCTGAACCACCCGGCCATCGCCTGCCCCCCACGCGGGGGCAGGCCTGCCCCCCTGCTCTCCGGTTTCGCGGCCGCCTTTCCGGCCGCCCGCGCGGGCCTTTCGCAGCCCCTCCCCCGGCCCTTTTCGCGCCTGCCGGCCGCGGGGCCGGGATGCGGCAATCCCCGCAAAAAAATACGCGACAGGACCGGCGGGCGCTTATAGGATGCCCCCCACGGATTCACACAAATTCAGCTTATTTTCGCGGAGGCTGCGGTGCTCATCAGCTATTTCGGTCCGGAAAATCCCTTTACCCTCGCTTTCTACAACAGAATTTCAGAGGATAGCGATGTCGACTTCGTGTCGGCCACGCCGACCAGCATCGTCCTCTACAACCCCTCGACCCACGTCATCACCACGCTCACCGGCACCGGCCTGCCGACGACCGAGGCGGAATTGCCGACCACGACCGGAATCCTGACCGGCTGGACCAGCACGCTGAACGGCAACACGATCGCCTCGGTCTCCGGCCTGTCCTGGGGGCTGGCCGAATTCGCCCTTGCCGTCGACGCGATGATGAGCGACGACGACCCCTCGTCCTTCCTCGCCCTGCTGAGCCGGCAGGCGATCACCGTCGATGCCTCGGCCTCGGTCGCCGGCGCCTCCTGGCTGGACGGATCCGAATGGGGCGGGTTCGACTTTTCCGGCGTCACCTCGTCCGTCACCTTCATCGGATCGACCAGAGCAGACGACTTTACCGGCGGCAGCGGCAACGACACCTTCATCATCACGGCGAATGCCGACGACATCAGCGATGCCTGGCACGGCAGCGCCGGCAACGACCGGATCCAGATCCAGCCCAATCAGGGCGTTTCCTCGATCAACCTCATCTACTCCGATCTGGCCGGCGCAATCACCGCCGTCGTCGACGGCACGGCCGGCACGGCAAGCATCGCGCAGGCCGGGGCGGGCACCGACACGGTCGAGGGGCTGGCCAATCAGCTGACCACCGGCGGGTTCGGCATCTGGGGCAGCGATGCCGCCGACATCTTCACCCTCGACAGCGGGGCGAACGGCTGGATGGCGGCGATCGGCGGCCGCGGCGCCGACCGCTACACCATCACGCTCAACGGCGATGTCCGGCTGAGCTTCGCCGGCTCCTGGACCGGGGAAGCCACCTCGGGCGTGAACATCAACCTCGCGACCGGCCGGATTCTGAACGACGGCTTCGGCAATGCCGAAACGCTGACCGTCACCGATGGCGCCGGCCAGCTTGAGATCTACGGCACCGACCTGGCCGACACGATCACCGGCAGCGCAAGGGGGGAAAGGCTTCGCGGCAATGCCGGCGACGACCTGCTCGACGGCCGCGGCGGCGATGACTTCCTGGCGGGCGGCGCCGGCAACGACACGCTGATCGGGGGCGATGGCAATGACTTTCTGGAGGGCGGCGACGGCGACGACCGGATCGAGGTCGGCCGCTCCACCCTGGGCGACGGCGACGGGGTCGTCGGCTCCGCGGGCAGCGACACGATCGTCTACACCGGCATCGTTGCCGACGGCGGCGGCTGGAACGACCTGAGCTATGCCGATCTGGACGCGGGGATCACGGCAACGATCAATGCCGTGACCAATGTCGGGCATGTGGAGAAGGCAGGGGGCGGAACCGACACGCTGGTCGACATCGCGCGGGCCGTCGACGGTGAAACCGATGGTTACAGCCTGTTCGGAACCGATCATGCCGACAGCTATGTCATCACCACCGGGCCCGACAGCTGGATGCAGATCTTCGGCGGGGGCGGGGCCGACAGCTACAGCATCGCCCTGGCGGGCGGCAATGTAAGGCTGAGCTTCTCGGGCAGCTGGCATGACCTTGGGGGGGCGACCCAGGCACTGCGGATCAACGTGGCGACCGGCATCATCGCCAACGACGGCTTCGGCAATGCCGAGACGATCTCGGTCACGGGCAACGACGGCGTGCTCGAACTCCACGGCACCGCCTTTGCCGATGTGATGACCGGCAGTTCCGGGCGTGAGACCTTCATCACCCTGGGCGGCAACGACACGATCGACGGCGCCGGCGGAATCGACCGGGTCAGATACAACCGCGGCGACATGACCGCGGGCGTGAATGTCGATCTGGCGACCGGCATCGCCACCGGCACGTCGGATGGTGTGGCCTTCCGCCAGCAACTGTCGGGGATCGAGGAGGTCGCAGGCACGGATTTCAACGATGTGATCCGCGGCACCACGGCGGGCGAACGGCTCAACGGCATGGACGGGCGCGATTTTCTTGCCGGCAATGACGGGGCCGATACGCTGAACGGCGGCGATGACGCCGATACGCTGAACGGCGGATCGGGCGACGATTTCCTGTTCGGCGGCGACAGTACGGTGGATCTGCGCGACATGATCTATGGCGGCGACGGTCAAGACTGGATCGACGGCGGCTATGGCAATGACGAGGCGCAAGGCGGCGCGGGCAATGACACGGTGATCGGCGATTTCGGCGCCGACACGCTGATCGGCAATGCCGGCAACGACAGCCTGTCGGGCGGGGCGAT
>JBDHSO010000193.1:0-6847 GCA_039808125.1 Rhodobacter sp.
CATCGCGCAGCCGTGCCGGGTCGATCCGCCCCTCGCCCGCGCCCCAGACCACGCCCAGCACCCGGCGCGGCCCCAGCGGCACCTCGACGAAATCGTCGATGCCGCACCCGCCCTCGGGCGCGCGGTAGTCGAGGAAGGGACCCAGCGGCTCGGTCGTCAGCACCCCCACCGTCTCGCCCGCGTCGAACACCCGTTCCGTCATTGTTAGCGCAAACACTTTCTTGCCCGACCGCCCTTCCTCCGGCGGCCCGTTTGCGGTAATACGCCCGGGGACACCCCGTCACCACCCCTGACGTTCCCCACCCCTGACGTTCCAATGGGAGATGCGCATGAAATTCTTCGTCGATACCGCCGATGTGGATGCAATCCGCGAATTGCACGACCTGGGAATGGTCGACGGCGTGACCACCAACCCCTCGCTGATCCTGAAATCGGGCCGCGACATCCTGGAGGTCACGAAGGAGATCTGTTCCTTCGTGGAAGGCCCCGTCTCGGCCGAGGTCGTGGCGCTTCAGGCCGAGGAGATGATCGTCGAAGGCCGCCGGCTGGCCGCGATCGCCCCCAACATCGCCGTCAAGGTACCGCTGACCTGGGACGGGCTCAAGGCCTGCAAGGTGCTGGCGGGCGAAGGCAAGATGGTCAACGTCACCCTGTGCTTCAGCGTGAGCCAGGCGCTGCTGGCCGCCAAGGCCGGCGCGACCTTCATCAGCCCCTTCATCGGCCGGCTTGACGATATCAACATCGAGGGCACCGACCTGATCGCCGACATCCGGCAGGTCTATGACAATTACAGCTTCGACACGCAGATCCTTGCCGCCTCGATCCGCACCATCAACCATGCCACCCGCTGCGCGCTGATCGGCGCCGATGTGATGACCGCGCCGCCGGCCGTCATCAAGGCGATGGCCGGCCATGTGCTGACCGACAAGGGGCTGGAGCAGTTCGCGAAGGACTGGGCCAAGACCGGGCAGAAGATCGTCTGAGCGCGGGCCGCGCACAGGAAACGGTTGCATCCCTGCCGCACTCCACCCGCATGGGTGGGGGCGGCGCCACAAAGTCTTCGCCGGCTTGCACAATCCATGTTAGCTTCCCGCGGTACAGCATGAACTGACCGGGCCGCCCTTTCATGATCGAACCTGACCTGCGTGATCGTCTGCTTTCCGAGCCGGAGACGATTCTGGACGACCGCGACGTGATGAATGCGCTTGTCGCCGCGAACGAGCGGGCGATGGGCACGAATATCGTCGACCTGCGCGGCATCGCGATGCAGCGGCTGGAACACCGGCTGGACCGTCTGGAAGACACCCACCGCAGCGTGATCGCCGCCGCCTATGAGAACCTGGCCGGCGCCAACCAGATTCATCGCGCGGTGCTGCAGATGCTCGACCCCGTCGGGTTCGAGGATTTCCTGCGCGCCCTGTCGCGGGACGTGGCGACGACCTTGCGCGTCGACTGCGTGCGGCTGGTGCTGGAAACCCGGGCCGAGGGCGAGGATCCCGTGCTGAAACGGCTGGGCGACGTTCTGTTCGTGGCCCAGCCCGGATTCGTCGCCACCTATACCGGCGGCGGGCGGTCGGCGCCGACCTCGGTGCGCCCGGTGACGCTGCGCCAGGTGATGCCCGACAGCGACGCGCTTTATGGCGAACGCGCCGGCTTCATCCGCTCCGAGGCGCTGCTGCGGCTCGATTTCGGCGAAGGGCGGCTCCCGGGCATGCTGGCCTTCGGGGCCGAGGATCCGCATCAGTTCAAGCCGACGCAGGGCACCGACCTTCTGGCCTTCTTCGGCGGGGTGTTCGAACGGGCGATGCGCCGCTGGCTTTCGTGACCGGATCGCTGGCCCTGACGCCGCAACTGCGGGCGGCGCTGGCCGACTGGCTTTCCCGGCTTTCCGCGCTGGACGGCGCTTCGGCGCATACGTTGCAGGCCTACCGGCACGATGTGCTGGGCTGGCTGGCGTTCCTCAGCGATCATCGCGGCGGCCCGCAGCCGCTGCGCGCGGTGCTGGAGACCGATTCCTCGGATCTACGGGCCTGGATGGCGGCCGAACGCGGGCGCGGCGTGGGCGCGCGGTCGCTTGCCCGCGCGTTGTCGGCGGTGAAGGCCTTCACCCGCTGGGCGGCCGACCGCGAGGGGGTCGAGGCCACGGTGGTCCTGTCGTCGCGCGGCCCGAAATACCGCCGCCCCCTGCCCCGGCCGTTGTCCGAGGACGACGCCCGCGACATGATGGAAACCGTCGGCCTGCAGGCGCGCGACGACTGGCAGCAGGCACGCGACATCGCGGTGGTGACGCTGCTTTACGGCTGCGGCCTGCGGATTTCCGAGGCGCTGGGGCTGACCGGCGCCGACATCCCCCTGCCCCAGACGCTGCGGATCACCGGCAAGGGCAACAAGACCCGGCTGGTTCCCGTCCTGCCCGCCGCGCGGGAGGCCGTGGCGGCCTATGTGCAGGCGTGCCCTTTCGACCTGTCCGCGACCGCCCCGCTTTTTCGCGGCGCGCGCGGCGGGGTGCTGAACCCGCGGCTGATCCAGCGGGCGATGGAGCAGGCACGGTTGCAACTGGGCCTGCCCGCCACCGCCACGCCGCATGCCCTGCGCCATTCCTTCGCGACGCATCTGCTGTCGGCCGGCGGCGACCTGCGTGCCATACAGGAGCTTCTGGGTCATGCCTCGCTGTCGACGACGCAAGCCTATACCGCCGTCGATGCAGCCCGCCTGATGGAGGTCTACGAGGCTGCCCATCCCCGTGCAAGACCGGGCAATCCGCCGCGCTGACGGATTGAACTGCCGAAGAAACTGGTTCATGACAAAGGCTATGTCCGATCGTCTGAAGGCCCTGTCCGTCCATCTGATCACTGCCACGGGCGCAGTGCTGGCCATGTTCGCCCTGCTGGCCGCGGTCGATGGCAACTGGAGCCTGATGTTCCTCTGGCTGGTGGTGGCGCTGATCGTCGACGGCATCGACGGGCCGCTGGCGCGCCGGTACGACACCGCGAAGAACTGGCCGACCTACGACGGCAATCTGATGGATCTGATCGTCGACTATCTGACCTATGTCTTCATCCCCGCCTTCGCGCTGTTCAACTACGGGCTGCTGTCGGGCTGGACCGGCTGGTTCGCCATCATCGCCATCTGCTACGGTTCGGTGATCTATTTCTCCGACACCCGGATGAAAACCAAGGACAAGAGCTTTGCCGGCTTCCCCGCCTGCTGGAACATGGTGGTTCTTGTCCTCTTCGCCATCGAGCCGTCGCAGCTCGTGACGCTGACCGTCGTGATCCTGCTGACCGTCGCGATGTTCACCAATCTGAAGTTCATCCATCCGACCCGGACCAAGCGCTGGCGCAGGGTTTCGCTGCCGGTGTCGGTGGCCTGGGTTGTCTTTGCCGGCTGGGCCGCATGGGTCGAATTCGCCGAGGGCAGCTTTGCCCATTGGGGGCTGATCGTGACTTCGCTCTATCTCGCCTTTGCCGGGATCGCGCAGCAGATCATCCCCGAAGGCATCCGCCGCCTGCGCTGACCCGCGGCCGGCCAGTTCCCGCGATGGCCGCTCAGGTCCGCCCGCCGACGCCGGCGCGGTGCAAAGCACGGGTGGGGGGGTCAGACCGGATGCCGGGTCCGCAGCGCCCGCCATGCGCCCGAGGCAAAGCCGGCAAGGCCCAGAACCAGGCCGATCCCGAATGCAATCGCGAGGCCGGTCATGATGAACCCCGCGCGCTCGGGCTGCTGGACGGCGCTGCCAACCATCCACAGCGCCAGATTGTCCCCCGTCGCCGGAATGCCGCGGACGATCAGTATTGCAGCCAGAAAGACCACATTCACGAACAAGGCCAGCAGGATGGCGATGGCCGAGAAGGTCAGCGTCTCGCCCACCGTGGGCATCCGCCTGGCCTTATGGGCGAACACCCGGCCGCAGGCCATGGCGGCCAGAAATACGATCAGGAAGTTGACGAAGGCCGGAATTGAGATTTCGGGATAGATGAAATCGATACTCACCAACACCGCCTGCGCGAACGCAAGCAGCGCGACGAAAATCATGATTGGCCGGAACAGCGAGGCGTCCTGCACATTGCACCCGATCGCCCAAATCCGCGACATTCTACTCCGCCGGCCGCGCGGGGTAAAGGCATCGAAACCTCAGTTTCAAATGAGCAGGCCCGCCGCGCGCTCGTGCCGCAGCAGCGCGACCTTGGTCTCCACCCCGCCGGGGGCGGAAAACCCGCCAAGCGTCCGCGCGCCCAGGACCCTGTGACAGGGGATCAGGATCGGCAGCGGATTGGCGCCGCAGGCCTGCCCCACCGCCTGCGCCGGGGCGCCGAGGGCCCGCGCGATCTCGCCATAGGTCCGGGTCTCGCCGAAGGGGATGGCGGCCATGGCACGGCGAACCGCACCGTTCAGCCCCTCGCCCCAGCCGAGGGGCAGGTCGAAGACCTGGCGCTCGCCGGCGAAATAACCCGCCAGTTGCCGCAGCCCCTCGGCCTCGACCTCGTTCGCATCGGCCCCGGCGGCGTGCCAGTCCAGCGCGACGATCACGCCATCCCGCGCGCGCAGCGAAACCGGGCCGAAGGGCGTGGCAAGCGCGTTTTTCACGGTCGGAGTCCCCCGGTTCGCGCCGGCATCGCGGCGGCCGCGCCCCGCGCCCGCGGATCATGCGCGCGGGGCATCGCGGCTCTCCTGCGGGGCGCGGGCGGGTTCGTCGGCCAGCCCGCCCAGCGGCAGGAAGGCATCGCGCAGCATGGCCGCCATGCCCTCGACCGCGGGCGAGCCGCCGCGCGGATTGCGCCGCAGCACGACGCGCGCGGAATCGATGATGGGAAAGCCGTCCTCGGCCGTCAGTTCACGGCACCCCGGCGGGATGGTGCTGCGCGACAGCGGCGCAATGGCAATGCCGCTTGTCACCGAGACGCGCATGCCGCCAGCCAGGTCGCATCCCCAGGCCGGACGCCAGGCGATGCCCTGCCGGTTGAGCGAATCCTCGGCGAAATCGCGACACCAGTCCGAGCGGAAGTAATAGGCGACCGGCACCGGCTGGCGCAGATGCTGCTGATGCGGGATCGACGTGACCCAGACCGTGGGGTCGATGCAGAGGATTTCGCCCTCGGCCACATAGGACCAGTCGTAGATCACCGCAAGATCAAGCTCGTCGCGGGCCAGCGCATCCATCTGGCCCTGCGAATGATCGCAGCGGATCGAAACCTCCACCCCCTCGTGCCGTTCATCGAAGGCCGCCAGCGCCCGCGGCAGCACGGTGCCGGAATATTCGTCGGGAATGCCCACCCGGACCGGGCCGGTCAGCGGCTTTTCCCGCAGGGCGATGGCGGCCTCGTCCAGAAGCGCCACGACCCGGCGCGCATAGGGCACAAGCTGCTCTCCCCGTGCCGTCAGCGCCACGCCGCGCGGCAGGCGGGTGAAAAGCGGCTGGCCGATGCTGTCTTCAAGCCGGCGGATCTGCAACGAGACGGCGGATTGCGTGCGGCCTACCCGGCCGGCGGCGGCCGTGACCGCGCCGGTGTCGGCCACCGCCAGAAAGCTGCGCATCAGATCGGATTCGAGTGGCGACGTCATCGTTTTTTCCCATGAGTTTGTCAAATGATACCCATGAAACCTATTCGTTTGTCAAATGTCGATTGCGCCCCCATATCTGGCATCAACCAATGGAGGCCCGACATGTTCACCCGTCTTCTTACCCTCGTGCAGATGCGTCGTTCGACCGCGTTCCTGCTGCGGCGCTCGGACGACAGGCTGCTGGACGACATCGGCCTGTCGCGCGCCGATCTGGATGCGATGCATCTGGGATTGCCGGCGGCGCGCGTAACCGGGCCGATGGGTCCCGCACCTTTCCTTGGCCGGTCGCTTCCCGCCTGATCCCTGGCGGGCGGGGCAGTGCGGCCGGACAGACTGGCGCCGGGGGCAGGTCCCCGGCGCTTTTTCATGACCGGGGTCAGCCCAGTGCGGCGTTGCAACGCGCGCAGGTGCCCGGGTGCCGGTGGGTTCCCACATCGGGCAGGATCTGCCAGCAGCGCTGACATTTCTGCCCCTCGGCCCGTTCGAAGACCACGCCCACGCCCGGAACCTCGGGCAGGCGGAAGGCCTCCTGCGGTTCGGGGTCGGCGGTCAGTTGCAGGCCGCTGGTGATGCAGACCTCGGCGAATTCGACCGATTTCAGCGCCGCCAGAATCGCGGTATCGGCCACATGGACCACCGGCGCCGCCTCAAGGCTGGCGCCGATCACCTTGGCGGTGCGCTGCACCTCCAGCGCGCCCGTCACCACACGGCGGGCGGTACGGATCCCCTCCCATTTGGCGGCAAGCGCGTCGTCGCGCCAGCTTGCAGGCGTCGGGGCGAAGTCCTGCAGATGCACCGACGATTCCGCACCGGGGAAGCGCGAAAGCCAGACATCCTCCATGGTAAAGGGCAGGATCGGCGCAAGCCAGGTGGTCAGCCGGTGGAACAGCAGGTCCATCACCGTGCGCGCCGCGCGGCGGCGGGGCGATGCGGGCGCGTCGCAATAGAGCGAATCCTTGCGGATGTCGAACCAGAAGGCCGAAAGGTCGATGGTGGCGAAGTTGAACAACGCCTGGAACACGCCCGAGAAATCGAAGGCGCGATAAAGACCCCGAACCTCATCGTCCAGTTCCGACAGGCGGTGCAGGATCAGCCGTTCCAGTTCCGGCATCTCCTCGGCGGCCAGGCGCTCGGCCTCGGCAAAACCGGCCAGCGCCCCCAGCATGTAGCGCAGCGTGTTGCGCAGCCGGCGATAGCTGTCGGCGGTGCAGTTCAGGATCTCGGGTCCGATCCGCTGGTCGGCGGTATAGTCGGTCTGCGCCACCCACAGCCGCAGGATATCGGC
>JBDHSO010000194.1:0-6827 GCA_039808125.1 Rhodobacter sp.
CGCCGCTTCCGCGCCCGCTCCTGCCTCGGCCGGGCCGGCGGCGCATCGGCCGGAACCCTTCGTCCTGGCATCGGAACTGCGCATCGACCACCCGGCGGGCAGCCCGGTGCAACCCGTGCGGCCGCGCCGGGTGGCCGCGGCCCCGGTGGATCTGCGGCCGGCGATCCAGGAGACCGTGGAAACTCCGGCCCCGGCTGCCGAGGATGAGGACGAGGACGACGGCGCCGGCAACATTTTCGCCGACAGCAGCGATTTCGCCGAATTCGCCGAACGTCTTGGCGCGACGGAACTGCCCGGTCTGCTGGAGGCCGCCGCCGCCTATGCGACCTGCGTCGAGAAGCGCGAGCATTTCACCCGCCCGCTGCTGATGCGCCGGCTGGTTCATGGCGAGGGCATCAGCCGCGAGGACAGCCTGCGCAGCTTTGGCACCCTGCTGCGCGAAGGCCGGATCGAGAAGGTCAGCCGCGGCCAATATGCGCTGCCCGAAGATTCGCCCTATCTGGTGGAGGCCCGCAAGATCGCCGGTTGAGGCGCTGCCACTTCAGCCGGCTCAAAAGGGGGCGGGGGAGCGATCCCTCGCCCCCGAGATTTTTGAGGGAGCTTTCAAGGAGGCCGGTTCAAGGGCGTCGCTTCAGGGATCCCGGTCGGCCGGGCCGGGCGCCTGCGCGGGATCGGCCTGGCCCACCCCGCGAAAGACCCGGCGGAACGGCAACGCCCACAAGAGGCCGAGGCCGACATAGACCGCCAGTTCCGCGAGAATCGGAAACCGCCCCCAGGTCGCGCGCGCCCAGTCGGTCAGGCTGACCGCCACGACGACATAGAGCGGCATCCCGATCAGCAGGATCAGCAGCGACAGGCGCTTGCGGGTGCGATAGCTGAGGGCCATGGCGCGCGGGTCAGTCGGAGAAGGGATCGGTGACGAGAATGGTGTCGTCGCGCTCGGGGCTGGTCGTCAGCATGGCGACGGGGCATTGGATCAGTTCCTCGATCCGGCGGACGTATTTCACCGCGGCCCCCGGCAGGTCGTTCCAGGAGCGCGCGCCCTTGGTGGACTGGCTCCAGCCTTCCATTTCCTCATAGAGCGGCCGCGCCCTGGCCTGTAGCGCGGCCTGGGTGGGCAGGTGGTCGTAGCGCACGCCGTCCACGTCATAGGCGGTGCAGATCTTCAGCGTCTCGAACCCGTCGAGCACGTCGAGCTTGGTCAGCGCGATGCCCTTCATGCCGGAAATCGCGCAGGTCTGGCGGACAAGCACCGCGTCGAACCAGCCGCAGCGGCGCTTGCGCCCGGTGACGGTGCCGAATTCCTGGCCGCGCTCGCCCAGACGCTCGCCGTCGGCATCGTGCAACTCGGTCGGGAACGGGCCTTCGCCGACGCGCGTGGTATAGGCCTTGACGATGCCGAGCGCATAATCGACCGCATTCGGGCCAAGGCCGACGCCGGTCGCCGCCTGCCCGGCGATCACGTTCGACGAGGTGACGAAGGGATAGGTCCCGAAGTCGATGTCGAGCAAGCTGCCCTGCGCGCCTTCGAACAGGATGCGCTTGCCGGCGCGGCGGGCCTCGTTCAGCACCTTCCAGACCGGGGCGGCATATTCCAGGACTTCAGGCGCGATCGCGCGCAGCTGCGCCAGCAGCGCCGCGCGATCAATGGCGGAAAGGCCAAGGCCGGCGCGCAGCGCGTTGTGATGGACCAGCGCCCGGTCGACGCGGGATTGCAGCGTATCGTCATCGGACAGATCGGCGACGCGGATCGCCCGGCGGCCGACCTTGTCCTCATAGGCCGGGCCGATGCCGCGGCCGGTGGTCCCGATCCGGGCGTTGGTGCCGGAGGCCTGCGCCTCGCGCGCGCGGTCGAGTTCGCCGTGGAACGGCAGGATCAGCGGGGTGTTCTCGGCGATCATCAGCGTGCGCGGCGAGATGTCGACGCCCTGTTCGCGGATCGCGGCGATTTCCTTCACCAGATGCCAGGGGTCGAGGACGACGCCGTTGCCGATGACCGACAGCTTGCCGCCGCGCACGACGCCGGAGGGCAGCGCGTTCAGCTTGTAGACCTTGCCGCCGATGACAAGCGTATGGCCGGCATTGTGCCCGCCCTGAAAGCGCGCGATGACATCGGCGCGCTCCGAGAGCCAGTCGACGATCTTGCCCTTGCCCTCGTCGCCCCACTGGGCGCCCACGACAACCACATTGGCCATTGGCGGCGGTCCTTCCCTGATCGGAATTGCGCCGACCCCATAGCGGATGCCGGTGCGCGGGGGAAGGGGCGGGGGTGAAATTGCGCGGCTTCGCCGCAAGATCCCGTCTCGCCTCTGGCCTGCGGCCAACCGGCTCGGCGCAGCCTCGCCGCAGGCGGCGCGGTCAGGCGTATCCGGGGTGCGCGGGGCGCGGCGGGCAAAGGGCGCGCGGCCTGTGACCCCCCGGAGCGGCAACCCCGGGGTCGGTGCCGATGCCCCGGCGGCCGGGCGGGTCTTCGGGATCAGCAGTTCGGCACGTTGACGGCAAGGCCGCCGAGGCTGGTTTCCTTGTATTTCTCATGCATGTCGCGGCCGGTCTGGCGCATGGTCTCGATGCAGGCGTCGAGGCTGACGAGGTGCTGGCCGTCGCCGCGCAGGCTGAGCGAGGCGGCCGAAACCGCCTTGATCGCGCCGAGGCCGTTCCGTTCGATACAGGGCACCTGCACGAGGCCTTTCACCGGATCGCAGGTCATGCCGAGGTGATGTTCCAGCGCGATTTCTGCCGCGTTTTCAACCTGCTCCGGCGTGCCGCCCAGAACCGCGGCGAGTCCCGCGGCCGCCATGGCCGCGGCCGATCCGACCTCGGCCTGGCAGCCGCATTCGGCGCCCGAGATCGAGGCATTGTGCTTGCACAGTCCGCCGATCGCCGCGGCGGTCAGCAGGAAGTCGCCCGCTCGCGCGGGCGAGGCACCGGGCACATGGTCGAGCCAGTAGCGGATCACCGCCGGCACCACGCCGGCAGCGCCATTGGTCGGCGCGGTGACGACCTGGCCGCCGGCGGCGTTTTCCTCGTTCACCGCCATGGCATAAAGGCTCATCCAGTCGTTGATCGTATGCGGCGCGACGAGGTTCAGCCCGCGTTCCGCGATCAGCGCATCATGGATGCCCTTTGCCCGACGCCGCACCTTCAGCCCGCCGGGCAGGATGCCTTCGCCTTTCATGCCGCGGCTGATGCAGGCGTTCATCACCTCCCAGATCCGGGCAAGGCCGCGGTCGAGATCGGCGGCGCTCCGGAACTTCAGCTCGTTCTGCCGCTTCATCTGTGCGATGGACAGGCCCGAGCGGCGCGCCATGCCGAGCATTTCGGCGGCGGTCTCGAAGGGCCAGGGAACATCGGCGCGGATCCGGGATTTCGTGCCGCCCGCCTCGGCCAGTTCCGCGGCGGTCAGCACGAAGCCGCCGCCGATGGAGTAATAGGTTTCCTCGAGGATCACGTCGCCCTCGGCATCGGTGGCCTTCAGGATCATGCCGTTGGCATGGCCGGGCAGCGCGGGGCCGAAGTCGAAGCCGAGGTCCTTCGCCGGGTCGAAGGCCAGGTCGGGCAGGCCGGGCGGCGAGATGCGGCCGGTGGCCTCGATCCCGGCCAGGACGACGGCGGCGCGGTCGGGATCGTAGCTTTCCGGTTCGAATCCGGCCAGGCCAAGGATGGTGGCGCGGTCCGTGGCATGGCCGACGCCCGTAAAGGCCAGCGAGCCGTGAAGCGAAGCCCGCAATCCCCTCGGCTGGAAGGGCGAGGCGCGCAGCGTGGCAAGAAACCGGGCAGCGGCGACCATCGGCCCCATGGTGTGGCTGGACGACGGGCCGATTCCGACCTTGAACATGTCGAAGACGGAAAGAAACACGGGATGAGCCTCCTGTTCGCGCGGCACAGGATGACGCAGAACGGCCGCGGAAAGAATGCGGAAAGCGACAGGCGCCGGTGCGGCGGCGCCACGGCGGTCGGGCGGCCCCTGCCGGACGACGGGCCTGTTGCCGCGCAACGGGCGGGAGGGCGCGGGCTGCGGTGGCTGGACCAGAGCCTGGAACCGGCGGGCGGGCCGGGTGATGACGCGGTCGGGCCGCGGGAAATGTGCCCGCGGGCCGGGAGAGCCGCCCCGTTCGGCCCGGATCCTGCGGGCCGGGCGAATCGGGCGCGCGGCCCCTTGGGGTTTTTCGCGCCCGGTCAGAGGCCCGGCGCGCGGTGACGTTCAGCCAGCGGTCGGATCGGTGAAGGGGCGGGCGCCCAGGGCTTCATCTGCCGCGATGGCCTGCACCCCGGCGAGCGCCTCGGTCTCGGCCGCCAGCGCGTCAAGGGTGGGAAAGGCGGCAAGCTGGAACCAGCCGGCGTGACCCTCGGGGTAGAAGGCCGCCCAGCGGGCAAGGACGAGGATATAGCTCAACAGGGGGCCGCCCGGGCGGAACAGTTCGGGCGTCCGCCGCGCGGCATCGTCGAGATGGCCGAGCGATACCAGAAACCGCCCCGCGATCAGCGTGGCATGGCCGGCCTCGTTTCCCGGCGGACTGTAGCGCTGCGGAAAGACCAGTTGCATCAGGTCGGCATGCGGCGTGTTCGAGATGTAGAACAGCCATTTCAGGAAATCGGTCCGCCCCGGCTCGTCGGCGCGGGGGCCGAGGCCATGGCGGTCCGACAGCCACAGCAGGCAGGCCGCCGTCTCCGACAGCGGACCCTGCGGAGTCTCCAGCAGCGGGATCGTGCCGGTCGGGTTCATCGCCCGCCAGGCCGGGCTGTCAAGCTCTCCGCCCGCGCGGTCGACGGGGCGGAGCGAGAGCGGAACACCCGCCACCGAGGTGACCATGCGCAGCACGGTGGACGCCGTATCAGGTTGAAAATGCAGCACCAGCATCGCCGGCAGCCCCCTTCGCCGAAAGGTTTCGTTTCCATCAACACTGGTGACAGGAGTACCGGGCCGTCTCTCGTCCGATGCGGGCGAGCGGGCGCCTCCGCTGCCCCGCATCTGCGGCTCCGGCCGGGCCGGAGGGTCGCAGGCGCTGCATTGTCTCTCGCCCTGCGGCGGAGTTTGCGCTAATTCTTCGTTCCCAGCAACCTATCGCCGGAGAACCTGCCATGCCCGCCGCCCTCAACCCCATCGACAAGGCCAAGTTCGTGGCGGCCCGGCGTGCTGTGGATTATGTCGAGGACGGGATGAAGCTCGGGCTCGGGACCGGATCGACGGCGGCCTGGATGGTCCGCTGCCTGGCCGAGCGGATGCGGGAGGAACGGCTGCGCGTCATCGGGGTGCCGACCAGCCGGCGCACGGCGGAACTGGCCGTCAGCCTGGGGATTCCCGTGCATACGCTGGACGAGGCGAAATGGCTGGATCTGACCATCGACGGCGCCGACGAATTCGACGGCAGCCTGAACCTGATCAAGGGCGGCGGCGCGGCGCTGCTGCAGGAAAAGATCGTCGCGACCGCCAGCGACCAGATGATCGTGATCGCCGATGCCGCCAAGGAGGTGCACCAGCTTGGCGTTTTCCCGCTGCCGGTCGAGGTGGTTCCCTTCGGCTGGCAGACGACAAAGGCGCTGATCGAGGAAACCCTTGTCAGCCTTGACGTCTTTGGCCGCGATGTCGCGATCCGGATGAACGGCGACAAGCCGCTGGTGACGGACGAGGCGAATTACATCCTCGACCTGCAACTTCAGCGGATCGGCAATCCCCGGCAACTGGCGCTGGTGCTGAACCAGATCCCCGGCGTGGTGGAGAACGGGCTTTTCATCGACATCTGCGACGTGGTGGTGATCGGCCAGCCCGACGGGCGGGTGACGGTGCGCGACATCAACACCGGCATCGTCGAGAACGAGGAAGTGGCTCTCGGGCCGACCGCCAATATCTTCGCCGACGGCGACTGAGCCGCCCCCGGCGGGGGCGCCCGGGTGCACCACCGGCGGGCGGCGGTGACAGGCGCATGGGTGGTGCGGCTGCGGCAGGTGGCCGCTCTGGCCTTCGCCGTCCCGCTGTGGAATATCGTCCGGCAGCATGGGAAAGGAGACACGCATGGCCTTCGACTGCGATCTCTTCGTGATCGGCGGCGGTTCGGGCGGCGTCCGGGCGGCACGGATGGCGGCGGCGACCGGCGCCCGGGTGGAACTGGCCGAGGAAAGCCGGATGGGCGGCACCTGCGTGATCCGCGGCTGCGTGCCCAAGAAGCTGATGGTCTTCGCCTCGTCCTTCCGCGAGATGCCGGCCGAGGCGCGCGCCTATGGCTGGGCGATCCCGGACGGCACCTTCGACTGGGCGGCGTTCCGACAGTCGCTCGATGCCGAACTGGACCGGCTGGAGGCCGTCTACCGCCGGCTTCTGGCGGGTTCGGGCGTTACCGTCCACGATCAGCATGCCCGTATCGCCGATCCGCATGAGGTGGAACTGGCCGACGGCAGGCGGATCAGCGCGAAACATATCCTGATCGCGACCGGCGGCCGCCCCGAGCGGCCGGATCTGCCCGGCGCGGAAGTCGGCATGGTGTCCGACGACATCTTCCGGATGGAACGGCTGCCGGCCTCGATGCTGATCGTCGGCGGCGGCTTCATCGCCTGCGAGATGGCCTGCATCCTGCAGGGGTTTGGCGTGCAGGTGACGCAATTCTACCGCGGCGCGCAGATCCTGCGCGGTTTCGACAGCGAGGCCCGCGGCATGGTGGCCGAGGCGATGTGCGCGCGCGGAATCGACCTGCATCTCGGCGCGACCATCGAGACCATCGGATTGCCCGACGAGATCGACGCCGGCCGCGATCTGCCTGCCGAGGAGCTGCGCGCGGCGCCGATCCGGCTGCGTCGCGCATCCGGCCCGGTCGCGGTCCGCACCGTCACCGGGC
>JBDHSO010000195.1:0-6810 GCA_039808125.1 Rhodobacter sp.
TGGCAAGAGAGGTTGGGGTAGCGCCTGAGACAATCACGATTGTCAGCCAAGGCTACCGCCGGTCGCGGCGGGTCGAATCGGAGCTGGCATCCGCCTTGGGGACAACGCCAGAGCGGCTCTTCCCAGAGAGATACACAGCGGAGGAGGGCCCAACCGAAAAATAGCATACCGTCAAAAAGGGAAAAGGCCCTCCTGGTGGAACAGGAAGGCCCTTCAGAATTAGGAGTCGTTTGATCTCGACCCCTCTTCTTTCCCCCAAGGCGCAGAAAAAGTCAACCCGCCGGAATGGTTCCGGCGGGATCGCCCCTGCATTTTTGAGAGAAGGCGGAAGCGCTTCTCCCCCCGCGCCGAAAGGCGGCGGCATGGATGACCGCGCGCTCCGATACCCATATGACCCAGACCCTGATCCACCGCGCGCCGGAACCGAGCCGCGCCAGCCGGGGTGTCGTGCGCCGCTCCAAGGCGAGCCTGCGCGGCAGCATGATTGCCAAACTTCCGGCCTTCGAGCGCCCGCGTGTCATCCAATTCGAAAGCATGCTGGAATACCGCTTTCTGTGCCTGACGCTGCTGCGCGCGGATGTCCATGACATTCTGGAGCAACCACCCGCGATCCACTACCGCCGCGCCGATGGCAGCACCGCGAGTCATGTTTTCGATTTTCTCGTCACGCTGACCAGCGGCGAGCGGATTGCAGTCGCCATCAAGCCCGCCGACCGGGTGATCCGGCGGAATTTCATCACCGAGTTGCGCCATGTCGCTGCCGCCATGCCAAGGCATTTCGCGCATCGGGTCAAGCTTGTGACCGACGAACAACTTGACCGGAGTGCGGCGACCGCGGCCGCGCGAAAGATCATGCGGAACCGTCCCGCACTGACGGAGGTCGCGGCATGAACATGCGCCTTCGTCTCTCCCGCTCGGACCTGCTGACGGTTGCTGGGGTCGCCTATCGCCCTGCCGATGTTCAGCCCGAAACCATCACCCTTGAACGCGCCGACCAACCAGGGATCACCGAAAGCTTCACCCATGCCGAGGTTCATGATCTGCTGCAATCCTCAGATACCCGCTATCAGGCCGGGTATTTCGACTTCGCCCGCAGCCGCGACCGGAATAACCGCCCGGCTGACATGCTGGCCGAACTCGATGATGAATCCAGGTCGATGGTCCTCTGGCGGCAGGCGATCTGCGACAGTTTCCTGACCTTGGAGCAAGGCGGCAAGATCGCCAGAACCTATGCATCTGCCACAGCAATCCTGCCTTCGCTCGACTACGAGGTTCGACGGAAATCGGGGCAGATTACCACTGTCGCCGGTGGCCGTCGTGCGGGCGCGAAACTTGTTACCCGCAAGTTCCCATGCGCCAAAACCATTCTGCGCTGGCTCAAAGCCTATGAGGAGGGCGGCTATGACCCGCTGGCCCTGCTGCCCCGCACCCATCGCAGCGGCAATCGCGGTTTGCGCTGGTGCCACCGGACTGAGGCGATGGTGTCGGATGTGATCGAAATCTATGCCAGCACGCAACGCCCGACCAAACGGCAGGCCGTGGTCGAGGCCCGTAACCGGATCAAATCCGAGAACCAGCGCAGGCGTGACGAAGGCATGGCCGAACTGGCGTTGCCATCCGAGCGAAGCCTGCTGCGGCGGCTTTCACAGGCCGATCCCTATTACACCGAAGCGCAGCGATTGGGGATCGACGCAGCGAACCGGAAATTCAATCTTTTCGAGACCGGCGTTGAAACGCTGTTCCCCGGCGAGCGGATCGAGATGGACGAAAACCGCCTTGACGTGATTTCGCTGTTGATCCCTTCGGGGGTTCTGGACCATCTGCCCGCCGATCAGGTCGAACGGCTGAAAGGGCGGCGCTGGCTCTATGTCGCCAAGGATTGCGCGACAAAGTGCATGCTGGCGATCCGGCTGGCGGAAACCCCGAACGCTCGGGACGCGATCCGCACCCTGCGCGATGTGTTCCACGATCGGACAGCTTACGCGCAGGCTGCGGATGTGAGAGCCGTTGGGATCAGGTTGCGGGGATCGGCACCCTGGTCACCGATCAGGGATCGGCATTCATCTCGGAAGACTTCCGGACGGTCGCGGCCTCGCTCGGCCTGACGATACATTTTCCCCCGGCGGGTTTGCCGCAGATGCGCGGCAATATTGAGAGCTTTTTCCGCACGGTCGGGCATAAGCTCATGCCGCTTCTGTCGGGGCGAACATTTTTCAACCCGGTCGAACGGGCCGACTATCCATTCGAACAGCTGGCCTGCCTGGATGACGACGACCTCATCCGTATCCTGCTGACTTTTGTCGTGGACATCTATCACAACGAACCCCACGGCTCCTTGAAAGGCGAGACCCCGGCAAATTGCTGGAAGCGGCTGGCATCGGAACAGGGTTTGCTTCCGGTGCCGGACGGTCTGACGCTCCGCAAAGCGTTCGGACGCCCCATGACCAGGCGTCTGCGCGGCGACGGTGTTCTCTTCGCCGGTCTTTCCTATCGCTGCGATGCCTTACGCGAGGCGTTCCTGCACTCGCCCGAGCGCGATGTGGAAATCCGCGCTGACCTTTTCGATCTGGGCTGGATTGCGGTCAAAGTCGGCAAGGCCTGGCACGCCGCGACCTGCAACCATCTTGGCTTTGACGGTATGCGCTATACGGACTGGCAGGAGGCCACACGGGCCCTTCGTATCCAACACCGCCGCGCCGCCGCCTTGTCTGAAAACCTCGTGCAGCGCGCCGTTGCACGGATTTCAGAAACCAACCGCGCCGCAGCGCTGCGGATGCAGCTCACACCTTTCCATGTCACTGATGCCGAGGTCGCCCGCAACGAAAAGGCGCTGCATTTCTCGTTGACCTCCTCCGGCACGAGGCTGGCCGGTGGCGGCCATTCCGGTGATCCGCTGACAGACGGGATCGAGATTCTGCCCGTGGAAGACACAACGAAATCCGCGCCGGAGGCACGGACAAAGCCGCCATCGGACAATCCCGATGCGCCACGCGGCAAGGCCTGGAGGTTCGATGATGAGTGATCTCACCCGCACCACAGCGAAGAAAATTGCCGATCTGCGGGCAAGGTTCATCCTGCACGAGCGGTTCGAGCCATTGCAGGCGCGTTTCCGCATCCTTCTGGAAAAGCGCCTTGCCGACATTGCCGCCGGGCGAAGCGCCGATGCGCATGGCATCGCGCTGTCCGGGGCGTCCGGCACAGGCAAGAGCTGTGCGATGGCGCAATTAATCTCGCGCGCGAGGACGGAACTTTCCAAGACCTCATGCGCTGACGCCCCAATCATCAGCCTGCGGGTGCCATCCCCCGCAACGCTGAAGTTTCTAGGCCAGATGATCCTGCGGGCGCTCGGCTACAACCTCTCGGCCGAACGGCAGGCATGGTACATCTGGGATCTGGCGCGGCATCAGCTGCGACAGCGCCGGGTTCTCTTTCTGCATCTGGACGAGGCCCAGGACCTCAGCTCGCGCGGAACGGTGGGCGAATTGAGTGCCGTCGCCTCAATGCTGAAAACCCTGATGACCGACCCCGACTGGCCGGTGGGCATCCTGCTTTCGGGCACCGAGGAGCTGGAACGCATCCTCAACCACGATCCGCAACTGGCCCGGCGCATGGATGCGGTGCATTTCGCGCCGCTGTCCCCGGTGATCCACGCACCTGATGTTGTTGGCCTGATCGGCGATTATTCAGTCCGCGCCGGTCTGGCTACCGCCCCCGACAGTCAGACCATCGCTTTGGCGGAACGGCTGATCCATGCCAGTGCCTTCCAGTTCGGGCTGGTGATCGAGATCATCATTGCCGCCATCGAAGTGGCGCTGCTGGAACAGACCCCGGCCTTGCAGGCGCGCCATTTCGCGCTGGCCTATGAACACCGCTCGTCTTGTTCGGACGTATTCAACCCCTTCATCGTCACTGATTACCACAGGATCGACGCCCGCAAGGTGTTCATCCGGGAGGCCCAATGATGTTTTCCACCGCTGCCCTGCCGCTATCCGTCGAGCCGGTTATCGGCGAAAGTGCCACTTCGCTCGCCTCGCGGCTTGCATGGCGAAACGGCGCGCCCCGGCTCATCACCTTTTGCTCCGACCTCGGGATCGACCATCGCGGCCTGACCAACGGTGCGGAAAGTGAAATCCACCGCATTGCGGCTCTGGCAGGGTTGGACCCAGATCCGCTTCTGTTCTGGACACCACGCCTGATTGAGCCGGGCTGGTTCCAGCTTGGCCAGGAGCGGATCAAGTTCACCGCCCTGTCACGAACCCAGACCTATGCCTGTCCTTTGTGTCTGCACGAGCGGACGCAGAATGGTCCTCTCAGCATCGGGCATCCCGGGGCTTGGCAACTCAACAGCATCAGAAGCTGCGCCCGGCATGGCTGTGCCCTGGTTCCGATGCCGCCTGCGCCCAGCAACAAGGACGTGTTCGATTTCGCGCGAATCATAGAGCGGCACGTTTCAATCCCACCAATGCCGGTTTCTGAAACCAATATGGTGTTGGAGCACTATCTGATCAGCCGCATCTCAGGGGAAAACGCTAATGCGGGCTGGCTGGGCAAGCTACCGCTTCATGTTGTCTCCCAGACAGCGGAAAACCTTGGTGTCCTGATGACCCTTGGCCCCGATCCCAAACGCTCCGACATCACTGACCTGCAATGGATCGCGGCAGGCGCTGCCGGTTTCCCTGTCCTTGCCGCTGGCCCCGAGGCCCTGCATCAGGTGCTGGCCGACATGAAGCGCGGCCATGTCAACGATGCTGGCCGGTATCGGGCACGCTATCGTTTCTTCTTCGAATGGCTGCGCTATCGCGACGACGACCGCAATTTCGATATCATCCGCGATCTCGTCCGCGATTTCATCTGGAAGAATTTCCCGGTCGCCCGAGGTGCATTGGTGCTCGGCAAGGAATGTCCACGCCAGTTTGTGCATTCGCTTTCCACTGCCGTTCGCGCGAGCGGGATCACCAAACGCCAGTTGGGCCGTCGCCTCTGCTCGATGGGGCTGGCAACGCCCAATGGAGAGAAGCTGGGCTTCGACATCCACGACTACATACCGGACGGCGTGCTCGCCACCATCGCAGCCGAGTTCTCTGGCCTTTTGAACGCCTCTGAGGCCGCAGCCTATCTCGGAATCAAGCGTTTCCTGTTAACAAAGCTGACGCGGCCGGACCTGATCCCGGTCTTTATGCGCGAGGAAAAGGCGCTGCCGCTTTATCAAGTGTCCGCACTTTCGGAGTTTATGGATCGGCTCGACAGGTTGCGCGAAACTGGGGATCCGCAAGATGGGTGGGAGGACATCGCTACCGCCGCGCATCGCACGAAAATCACCACAGAAAAGGCCACTGCACTAATCCTGCTGCACAAGCTTCCCCTGCGCTGCCCTCATGGTGAGGCTGCGGGGTTTCGGGACTTTCTGATTGACCCGGTTGTCTTGCGCGAAGCGATGAGCCTGCCCGAGCAAGGGGCGGTTCACCCCAAGCGGGCCGCGCAGCTTTTGCACATGCCTGTCGCCACCGTCACCGCGCTTCTTGCGCATGGGCATTTGGACGGGGTTCCCGTCAAACGACCGCAGCCAGCCCGACCCCATATTTACGTTTGCCCGCATTCGATCGACATGTTCCCGGACATGTTCATATCAAAGCGCGATCTGGCCCGGCAGATCGAAGGCAGGGAGAACCTTTTGCGGACCGAGGATCTTCTGTGGGAACATCGGCTCGATCTCGGGGAAAGCACAGAACCGATCTATCGGCGAGAAATTCTCGACTTCCTTTGAAACCAACGCACCGGCCGTCAGGCCGGTGATTTTTCGTCTGGCCCCGGACAAGCTTTGTGGCACAAATGGACAGGATACTGCGTGGTCGGAAATCAGAGGGACTGATTTCATTGGATTTTCGCGGCCGAAAATGGAACAACTACGGGGCGCTTTTCACACCAAAGACCTAGAGGGCGCCTTTTGTCTTTCCGGATTGCGCACCCTAGCGGACGTTACGCCCCGTGGGGGGACATGGCGCCAAGAACCTGAACGCCATTGCCAATTGCCGCCATATCCTGAATTTGACTCAGTGCTGCTGGTGGCGTGACGCGAGCAACTGTTCCGTCGTTTCGGAATCCGTGGCCAGATGGCTGATATAGCCGCCTGCGATACCGGCGGAAATGGCTGCAATCCTTTCCCGCCCCTAGGCAATTCCCATGCGAATGGGCGTCTGGCGAAGCTGGTTGAGCGAAATGGAGATTGTCCGGTCGTCCAGATCCGATTGCAGTATATTTCCCTGGGCATCGAAAAATCTTGCGCAGATCGAGCCTACTGCGCCTCTCGACAAGGCCGGCCATATGGGCCTCGTTGAACAGGCCATGCTGAAAGGTAGATGATCCCGCCAGCATTGCGCCGATGCCGAAAATGGTCACGCTTTGACGCTGCATCACTTTGAAAACCATTGCGACGGCATTGGATCTTACAATCGCCTGGCCGATAAGGGTATCTTGCGCTACAGCGGCGTTGTTGCGCAACTCACGCCTGAGGCACGACGTCCCCTATCCCCGTCAGCTTCGGGCCACGCGGTCGATCTCGGCGGTGCCAAGGGCCGAGAAGCGGTTCATCAGTGCGACGCGGATCTGGATTTCGGCGGTTTGACGGTCTGGGTCTCGTGCAGCGATGCGCTCGCCGAAGGCTTTGAGGTCGAGCAGGTTCAGCACCACAGGTTCGAGCGACCCTGCAAGGGCATCTTGGCCTCGATCCGGCCAACTGTATTGACCCAGCGGAATCTGCTCAGGTTAGGCCGCTAATCTGAATGCCTCGGCCGGCGTCCGCATGGCAAGCGC
>JBDHSO010000196.1:0-6731 GCA_039808125.1 Rhodobacter sp.
CGCCGTCGGCCTTGATGTCGCGGCAGTAGATCGGCTTCTTCTCGCGGGTATAGGCCACCACGATGTCGCCCAGCCGCTTTTGCAGGTCGGTCAGATCCTTCGACAGGCAGAGGATCGCCATCACCTCCGACGCCACCGTGATGTCAAAGCCGGTCTGGCGCGGGAAGCCGTTCGACACGCCGCCAAGCGACACCACGATATCGCGCAACGCGCGATCGTTCATGTCCATGACGCGGCGCCAGACCACCCGGCGCTCGTCGATCTTCAGCTCGTTGCCCCAGTAGATATGGTTGTCGATCATCGCCGACAGCAGGTTGTGGGCCGAGGTGATGGCGTGGAAGTCGCCGGTGAAATGCAGGTTCATCTCTTCCATCGGCACGACCTGGGCCATGCCGCCGCCGGCGGCGCCGCCCTTCATGCCGAAGTTCGGGCCAAGGCTGGCCTCGCGGATGCAGATGATCGCCTTCTTGCCGATCCGGTTCAGCCCGTCGCCCAGGCCCACGGTGGTGGTGGTCTTGCCTTCGCCCGCGGGGGTGGGATTGATGGCGGTGACAAGGATCAGCTTGCCGTCGGGCCGGCCTTCCAGGCTCTTGATGAAGTCCTGCCCGACCTTGGCCTTGTCATGGCCGTAGGGCAGCAGGTACTCGGCCGGAATGCCCAGCTTCGCGCCGATCTCCATGATCGGTTTCTTCTTCGCCTCGCGGGCAATCTCGATATCGGTCTTGAACGCCATGTGCCTACTCCCCTGGGATGCGCAGATCCCGCATGCGTCTTGGTGATACAATCCCCCGCAGGGGGCAAGCCGTGCGTTTTCCGACGCGCAATGGTCGGAATCCGCCCTGTGACCTATGGCGCCCGCCGCCCGCGGCCGGATTCCGACCAGGCGCGCTGATCGGGAATGAACAGCCGCAGCCGGTCGCCGGGGCGCAGCGTGCCCTCGCGCTCCACCCAGGCGGTGACGCCGCGCCGGCCTTGGGCCACGGTCTTGAACCCCTTGCCCCGGCCGCCGGTCGCCTTGGCGATGGTGACGGCGGGTTCCTGGCAGGGCTGGTTCAGCATGTCGACGACCAGCGTCACCCCGTCAGGACCCTGCAACCGGCTCGACGGCGGCAGATGGCTGAAATCCGGGATGCCCGACACTACGACCGAGGCGCCGACCCAGGCATGGTCCCAGCGGTCGAGCCCGAGGGCGGACGCCACCTCGGCCATTTCCTCGGCCGAGACCAGCGAAAGCTGGCGGCTGTTGCGGATCGCGGTTCCGCGCGGGTGCAGCGCCAGCACGCGCGAGCAGGAGGGCCGCGTCAGCCCGGCATGGCTTTCGCCGGCAAAGCCTGCGAGCGTCAGCGGCATGTCGGCCACGGCTTCGGCGCGGATGGTCAGGTTCTCGACCGGCAGGCGTTGCGCGCCCAGCCAGGTGACGGTGCCGTAATGGTCTGTCGGGATCAGCGCGGGCATCATCGCGGCCTTTCGAGAAGGAAGAACAGTCGGCGGAACGGGAACAGCGCCCCGCCACCGGGCAGGCGGGGATAGGCCGCCTCCAGCGCGGTATCGTAGGCGGCGGTGAAGGCCTGCGCCTCCGGCCCGGTCATCCGGTCGACAAAGGGCCGCATCGCCGTGCTTTCGGTAAAGCGGCGGACCGGATGGCCCTCTGCCGCCGGCGGCAGATCCTGCAGATATTCGGTTTCCCACAGCGTCACCCGGCCAAGCGGCGCCAGGAGGTCGTGGTAGCTTCGTGCAGGGTGAACCGGAGGCGGCGGCGGGACGGCGCCGAACCTGTCGGGAAAAAGCCGCGCCGCAGTCCCGTGCAGCAGCAGATGCGAGGGCGCCCGGAAATTCGCCGGCATCTGGACGGCCAGCGTGCCCCCGGGCGCAAGAAGCCGCACCAGCCGGGGCATCAGCACGGCGTGATCGTCCAGCCAATGCAGGGCGGCGTTGGAAAAGATCAGGGCCGGCGCCGTGGCCGGCTGCCAGGCCGCGATGTCGGCCAGGACCGTCGCGTCATGGCCGCGGGCCTTGTCCAGCATCGCGGGGCTGGCATCGACGCCGGTCAGGCGCCGGCCGGGAAACCGCAGGGCAAGCGCCGGGGCAACCGCCCCGTCGCCGCAGCCCAGATCGACCACCTCTCCCGGCGGCAGGTCGGGCACCTGCGCCAGAAGGTCCAGCGCCGGGCGCAGGCGCAGGCTGCGAAAGGCGGCATAGCGCGCGGGATCCCAGTCGGCTACAGCCATCGCTTCCATCTGAAGAACAGCCAGGGCAGCAGCGCCGAGATCAGCATCGCCACCAGCGCCAGCGGATAGCCCCAGGTCCAGTGCAATTCGGGCATGTGGTCGAAGTTCATCCCGTAGATGCTGGCGATCAGCGTCGGCGGCAGGAAGACGAAGGCCACCACCGAAAACAGCTTCACGATGTCGGACTGGCGGATGTTGATCGCGCCCAATGTGGCGTCGAGCTGGAAGCGGATCTTCTCGCTCTGGGTTTCGGCGACTTCGCGCAGGGAGCGCACGTCCGTGGTCAGCGATTCGAGCTGTATCCGGTCGATCCCGGCCAGAAACTCCCGCGCGCCGGCAAAACCCGGGGCGGCAAGATAGCCGAGCAGCCGCTGGATCGTCGACAGGCTTTCGTTGACCTTGCCGTTCAGATCCTCGGCCCGGCCGATGCGTTGCAGCACGGCCTGCAGCCGGTCGACCTTTTCACCCGGCCGCTGGGCATCGAAAATCTGGCGCGACAGGGCATCGTGGCGCCGGGCCTCGCCCTCCAGAATATCGGCCAGCCGGTCGACGACCGCCTCCATCAGGCCAAGAAAGGTGCCGATGCCGGACTGGCAGGTGGTGTCGTGCCGCGCGGCCCAGTCGGCGAAGAAGGCAAAGCTGCCGGGGTGATGATAATGCACCGTCACCAGCCGGTCCTGCATCAGCATGAAGGTGACGGGCCCGATCTCGACCAGCGCGCCGTCTTTCGAGGCGAGGATCTGCGCCGTCAGGTAAAGCACGTCGCCCTCGCGATAGATCCGCGACGACGGCTCGATCTCGGCCATGTCCTCGCTGGTCGGGACCTCGACCCCGAGCGCAGCCTCGACGGCATCCTCATCGGCCGCGGTCGGGCCTTCAAGGTCGATCCAGACCAGATCCCGCATCGGCACCTGGTTCAGGTCGACCGGATGCAGCCGTACCCCCTGTGCCCGATAGCCCCTGATCATCGCTGGCCCTGCCGTCCCTGTCCCGCTCCCTCCGGATTCTAGCCGCCTTCGCCCGGCAGAGAAAGCCCTGCCCGCCGCGGATTGCCGCCCCTGCCGGCGAAATGGCGCAGGCGGCGGCGCGACATGCAAAAGGCCCCGGCCCGGGGCAGCCCCTTGCAATAAATGGTGCAGGTCTGGCCTCATGGCCTCGTGGGCGCAACGCCAACTCGAGCAGCGGCCCCTGAAGAAATCTTCGGGAACGGCCGGCGATGGATGTCAGCTAAGTCGGACGAAGCGGTCATTCCGCAAAGCCGGGTTATGACAGGGAAAGGCCGCTCAGGTATTGATCCAGATCCGGCTTCCAGAGAGCGGGTTTGAACATCAGAGCGTGCCCCGCCGTTGCGGAAACGAAGCGCCCCTTTCCCCCGGACAGCAAGAACCGCTCAAAGTTCTCCCGACAATGTCCTATGCGATAGTACTGGTCGTAACTTCCATGCAGCCAGAGCGTGTGTTAGCGTCCGAGGACGTGGTGTAATTTTTGCGCCTTCATCGGTGTAATGCCGGGTGGCCATCGAGGTGTATGGTCGAGGTGGAGTTTCGACGCTTCAACCACGAACCTTACGGAGACCCGATGACCAAGACCAACATGGACCTGTCCGATCTTCTGGCCAAGCACGATCAGGGCGACGCCTCGCGCGGCATTGCCGCAGCCGTTTTGCAGCTGATCATGGAGAGCGATGTCGACGGGCTGATCGGCGCCGGCCGGCATGAGCGCAGTGGCGAGCGCACGACCTGGCGCAACGGCTATCGAGAGCGCTCGCTCGATACCCGTTTGGGCACGCTGAACCTGCGGGTGCCGAAGCTCCGGCAGGGCAGTTATTTCCCGGCTTCCTAGAGGCGCGGAAGACTTCGGAACAGGCGCTTGTCGCGGTGATCCAGGGTGAGCCGGCGCGTCGCCACCGGTCCGAGACCGCCGGCGAACGGGATCGGTGGCGTCTCGACCCGGCGCGTGGACGAGCTGGTGCAGGCGATGGGGCTGAGCGGCATCTCGAAGAGCACGGTGTCGAAGCTGTGCAAGGACATCGATGAACGGGTCGGCGGGTTGCCTCGAACCGGCCGCTGACTGGCGAATGGCCCTGTGTCTGGTTGGACGCCACCTATCTGAAGGTGCGCCAGTGTGGTCGCATCGTGCCGGTGGCCGCGATAATCGCCGTTGCCGCCAACACCGAAGGGCGGCGCGAAACCATCGGCCCGGGCATCGGCCCGTCCGAGGCCGAGACATTCCGGACGGAGTTCTTGCGCTCATTGCGTGCCCGGGGCCTGGGCGGGGTCCGGCTGGTGATCAGCACTCGGCGGCAAAACCGTCCCCCGGACGGTTTTGTGCCCCGCCTCGACCCATACCGGCCTCAAGGCCGCCATCGCCCGGGTCTTCGAGGGTGAGGGCATGACTGCCACCGGTCCGAAGGAATGCCCGAACGGGCAGCGGTGCCGCGTTCACCGGATCAGAAACGCGCTCGCGCATGTCTCCCGCGGCCAGCACATTGTTGTCGCCGCCGCGATCCGCCAGGCCTTCGACCAGCCCGACCGCACCCATGCGGGCGATACCTGGCGCAAGGTGTCCGAACAGCTTGCGCCCCCGCTGGCCCAAGCTGGCCGACCTCATGGATCGAGCCATGGTTGCGCCACTGGTCCGAGAAACCATGGCGGGGAGCGAGCACGACGTGCTGGCCTACATATCCTTCCCCCGCCGGCATCGGACCAGGCTGCACAGCACGAACCCGATCGAGCGCCTGAACAAGGAGGTGAAGCGCCGCGCCGATGTCGTCGGCGTTCGTCGCCCTCGGACATCCCGAAAGCAAGGCTTTCTACGACCGCAAACGGCGCGAAGGCAAACGCCACAACCAGGCCGTCATCGCGCTCGCCAGACGCCGCATCACCGTCGTCTGGGCGATGCTCACAACGCGTCAACCCTTCACGGAAAACTTCAAAAGCGCAGCTTGACTTCCGCATTAGGCTACATCCCCCAACGAGGCCTCCATCATGCGGCTGATCGGCGCCGTCCTCTTCGAGCAGAACGACGAATGGCAGACCGCCAGCCGCTACATGATGGTCAAGGCCTTCGCCCAGAGCGACAAGGAGGAGATCGACCCCAGTCTCAGCATAACCACGAAAGCCGCCTGATCATGCCCTCAGGCCATCCGGAAAATTACACCAGCTCGACGGGCGTGACCGTAGCTTGGGGCTCCCGATGCCGCGCCGCGCTCGAATAACTGTGGGTTCAGCGTCGCATGGCTCGGGCAGGCGCGCGCCTGCCAGCCTCCGTTGAAGTTGATGGCGCCCTTGAATGTCCCCGGCCTCATGCCGGCATAGGCAATCGCAAGTATACCGCCTCGGGAAACCCCTCCAATGACAAGCTGGCTCTGGTAAGCGTCAGGCCAATCCCTCATGCCGCGCAGGACATCGTCCATGTCCTCGACTGCCCGGTTGAAACCGGCCATCGCTATTCGCTCATCGCAAGAGTAGCCGGAGCCATCTGAGGCAAGTCCTTCCCCATAGTCGCCGCCAGACTTCCCCCTGCCTCGTCGCTGAGGGAACACGGTCATCCAGCCTCGATCTGCGAAGTAATCCGAAATAACTGCCGGGCGGATCGTTCGCTTGTAGACGGCCTTGCTGACGCCACTGCCTGTCGAACCATGATTGAAAATGAGTGTTGGATACGGCCCGTCCTGCCGGGGTTTCACGACAACGACCTCAAGGAAAATCCCGGCCTCGCGGGATTGAACGAACGCTTTCTCAACCCTGCCTTTTCGTGCCACCGTCCACCCCTTCATGTAAACTGGATACTGTTTACACCGATCCGTGACCGGCTGCTAAGAGCTCGAAGCCGTGGCTGCGCTTCGAGCCGTCAGGGGTCTTCCAAGCACCATCTGTTGCAAAAGGCCCCGCCGGGGGGCGGGGCCTTCGCATCGGTCGGAATGGCACGCGGTCGCGGTCAGAGCGGCGCGGGTTCGGCGTCGCCGGCCTTGGCCCGCGGCCTGCGGGTCTTCGGAACCCCGGCGATGGAGGGCGCATTGCCGCCATGGGTATTGGCGGGCGTGTCGCTGTCATCGCCTTCGCCCAGTTTCTCGCCCGCCATCACCTTGCGGATCTCGTCGCCGGTCAGGGTCTCGTATTCCAGAAGGCCCTTGGCCAGCCTTTCCCAGTCGTCGTGGCGTTCGGTCAGGATGCGCTTCGCCGTCTCATAGCCGTCGTCGATCAGGCGCTTCACCTCCTGCTCGATCAGCCGCTTGGTCTCGGCCGAGACCGAGAAGCCGCCGGCATTGCCGGAATAGCCCTCATGCGCCTCGGCATAGTCGATGTTGCCGACCAGATCCGACATGCCCCAGCGCAGCACCATGGCGCGGGCCAGCGCGCTGGCCTGCTGGATGTCGCCCGAAGGCCCGTTCGACACCGCCTCGTCGCCATACTTCAGGATCTCGGCCGCCTTGCCCGCCATGGTCATGGCGATGCGCTGCTCGCACTGGTCCTTGTGCCAGTTCAGCCGGTCCATCTCGGG
>JBDHSO010000197.1:0-6681 GCA_039808125.1 Rhodobacter sp.
TGTACCGTGCATATCGACGGTACGGCGGCGCGGTCGTGCCAGGTGCCGCTGGAAACCGCGGTCGGGCGCAAGATCACCACGGTCGAGGGGCTGGATGCCGGCGGCCGGCAGGTGCTGCAGCAGGTCTGGACCGAGATGAACGTGCCGCAATGCGGCTATTGCCAGACCGGGATGATGATGGCGGTCGCCTCGCTGCTGGCGACGATCCCCGAGCCGACCGATGACGACATCGACCTCTACGTCGACAACATCTGCCGCTGCGGCACCTATGTGCGGCTGCGCGAGGCGATCCATGTCGCCGCCGACCGCATGAAAGCCTGAAGGGGGGACCGAAGATGCAGGATCACATCAATCTCTCGCGCCGCGGTTTCCTGGCGGCAACGCTGGGCGCGGGCGGCGCGCTGGTCATGGGCCTGCGCAGCCCGGCCGTTGCCGCCACGGTGGCCGACGGACCATGGGACACCTTCCCTGAAGGCGTCGATTTCACCCCTTGGGTGAAGATCGACACCAAGGGCAAGGTGACGGTCTATTCCGCCCATCCCGACATCGGCAATGGCACCATCACCCAGGCCTGTGCCTTCGTCCGCGAGGAACTGGAATGCCGGTGGGAGGATATCAACCTTGAATATCCCGCGCCCGAGCGGAACTACGCGCTCGGCGGGGTCTATTCCGACGCGGGCGGCGCGCTGGCCTATTTCTCGGGCCGCTCGACCTCGACGCCGAACCGCGTTGCCTACATGTCCGCCGCCGCCGGCGCGCGCGAGCGGCTGAAGGCGGCGGCGGCGGCGGCCTGGGGCGTGCCGGCGGCGGAAGTGACCGTCAGCGAGGGTGTGCTGTCGCATGGCTCCGGCAAGTCGGCGCCCTTCGGCGAATTCGTCACCGCCGCGGCGGCGATCAAGCTGGAGGCCGAACCCACGCCCAAGCCGCGCGAGGACTGGACCTTCATGACGAAGGTCAATCCCGGCAAGATCCAGATCCCCGACATCGTGGCCGGCAAGGCGATCTATGGCATCGACATCCGCCTGCCCGACATGGTTTACGCGGCGCTGAAGCAGGTGCCGGTGATGGGCGGCACCCTGGTCAGCTACGACGCGACCGAAGTGCTGAAGATGCCCGGCGTCCGCGCCGTGGTGGAGGTGAAGCCCACGCCGCCCGGCGAAAAGGACGCGATGAAGGCGCCATTCCCGATCGGCATCTCGGCGGTGCCGGCGGCGGTGGCGGTGATTGCCGACCATTACTGGCAGGCGCGCACCGCGCTTGATGCGCTGCCCGTGGTCTGGGACGACGGCCCGGGCGCGAAATGGGTCGATTCCGCGATGATGGAAAAGGCCGCGACGGAGGCGGCGCGCAAGACCGGCGAGAATGTCGAGCTTTCGGTGGGCGATGTCGAGGCGGACTTCGCCAAGGGCGGCACCATCATCGAGGCCGAATATCTGACGCCCTATTGCGACCAGGTGCAGATGGAGCCGCTGAACTGCACCGTCAAGGTGACAGCGGACAGCGCCGAGGTCTGGGCGCCCTCGCAGCAGACAGAGCAGGCCTTCGTGCTGACGGTGCAGGAGACGGGCCTGAAGCCCGAGCAGGTGAAGGTGCACCAGACCTTCGTCGGCGGCGCCTTCGGCCGGCGGGTCTTCGGCGATGACACCCGCATGGCGGTGGCGGTGGCCAAGGGCTATCCGGGCGTTCCCGTCCATGTGATGTGGAGCCGCGAGGAATGCGTGCGCCAGGGCCGCTACCGCCCGCTGATGGCGGCCTACATGAAGGCGCGGCTGGGCGACGACGGCATGCCCACGGCATTTCTGGCCCGCATGGCCGGCGGCCCGGGCTTCTTCACCTCGGGCATGGCGGACAATGCGTTGCCGAACTTCGTGCCCAACTCGCAGGTCGAAAGCACGGTCGTGCATGATTTCCACATCAAGACCGGGCCTTATCGCGGGCCGGGCTATAACTCGAACACCTTCTTCCTCGACAGTTTCATCGACGAGATGGCGGTGAAGGCCGGCCAGGATGTGATGGACTACCGCATCAAGCTCTATTCGGGTTGGAAGGACCCGGGCTGGGTCAAGATCCTGAGCGTTCTCAAGGAGAAATCCGGCTGGGGCACGCCCTTGCCCAAGGGCCAGGCGCGCGGCGTCGGCATCTCGAACTGGGGCATGGGCGGCAAGCCGGAGGCAGGCACCACGCTCGGCTCGGTCGTCCATGCCGAGGTGCTGCCGGACGGCAAGATCAAGGTCCACCGCATCGACGTGGCCTTCGACACCGGCCGCATCATCAACCACGATGCGGTGCAGGTGCAGCTTGAGGGCGGCTCGATCTTCGGGCTGAACTTCGCGCTGAACGAAAAGCTGAACATCGATCACGGCCGTATCGTCGAGGGCAATTACGACGATTACCCCGTGATCCGCATGGCCGATGCACCGGAAACCCATATCCATTTCGAGGGGTTGACCGACAACGACCGCTACAACGAGATCGGCGAGCCGCCCGTCGGCCCTGTCGGTCCGGCGCTGGCGCATGCGGTGTTCCAGATCACCGGCATCCGGATGCGGACACAGCCGTTCCGCGAATTCGACCTTCGCCCCGGCAAGGATAGCTGACCACTCTCAACACCTGAAAAACGGGGGCAGGACGTGAGAAAATTCGCCGTTGTCGTGGGGATCCTGGTGATCCTTGCGGCGGGTGCCATCTGGTATGGCATCCGCCTGCCTTCCAGCCCGTTCGACGGGGCTGCGAAGGCCGCACCCGAGCCGCTGGAGGTGGCCGAATACGCCGCCCGGGTGGCCGATTGCGTGGCCTGCCACACGGTCGAGGGCGGCAAGCCCTTTGCCGGCGGGTTGAAGATGGGTACGCCGCTGGGCGCGATCTACACCTCGAACATCACCCCTGACCCGACTCACGGCATCGGCAACTACACCTTGGCCGATTTCGACCGCGCCGTCCGCCGTGGCGTGGCGCGCGACGGCCATCGGCTTTACCCGGCGATGCCCTACCCGGATTACGCCAAGCTGACCGACGCCGATGTGAAGGCGCTTTACGACTACTTCATGACCTATGTGCCGGCGGTGGCCGAGCCGATCCCGGCCTCGGACATCAAATGGCCGCTGTCGATCCGCTGGCCGATCGAATACTGGAACCTGCTGTTCTATCGCGGCGGCACCTACCAGCCCGACACCTCGCAGAGCGAGGCGTGGAATCGCGGCGCCTATCTGGTGCAGGGCGCCGGCCATTGCGGCTCCTGCCACACCCCGCGCGGCTTTGCGATGAACGAAAAGGCCTATGACCACAGCAAGCCCGCCTTCCTTTCCGGTGCGCTGCTCGACGGCTGGTATGCGCCGCCCCTGCGCGGCGGCTCGGGCAATGGCGTCGGCCGCTGGACGGAAGATGAGTTGGCAGGCTTCCTGAAGACCGGGCGCAATGTGCATGCCGTCGTCTTCGGCTCGATGACGGATGCCTTCAACAACTCCACCGCCTTCATGACCGACGCCGATCTGGCTGCGATGGCGATCTATCTGAAATCGCTGCCCGGCGTGCCCGGCCCGGACTGGAGCTACACCGACACCACCACGGCGCTTTACACCGGCGATCTGAGCAAGGCCCCGCCCGGCGCGGTGCTCTATCTGCAGAAATGCAGCTATTGCCACGGCCGCGACGGCAAGGGCCGCGGCGAATATGTTCCGCCTCTGGCCGGCGCCGCATCGCTGCTTGCCGCGGCACCGGATTCGGTGATCAACCTGGTCCTGAACGGGGCCGAACGGGTCGTGGCCGACGGCGTGCCCGACAGCTACCGGATGACGCCCTACCGGGTGACGCTGAACGATCAGGACATCGCCGATGTGGCCACTTTCGTGCGGTCGAACTGGGGCAATACCGGCGGCGCGGTGACGCCCGGGCAGGTCGCCGACCTGCGAAAGCGGACCGACCCCACCAGCAACGAGGTCATCATCCTGCAGATGCGGTGATCGCGCGCATGGCCGGGGGCGTTCATGCAATAGATGCGGTGTCGTGCACGCTCAGCCGCGGCAAAGGCTCCGCTCGCGATCCCTTGCCGCAAAGACGGCCTTGCCGCGGCGGGTTCCGGCCGCCCGGCTTGGCCGCTCGGACGGATTTCCGGGCGGGCGCAGACAATATCGATGCCGTGGCCTACGTGGCGGAACGGCCCCAGGAGCCTGAACCGGCGCAGGCATGACAAGGCACTTAAACGTCGTGGGTTGCGGACGATCTGGTCCGATCCTGACATGGCACAGGCAGCGAAGTCGACCGACACACGGCGCGACAGCCGGCTATAGCAAACCCGCCCCCCCAGACGTGTCCCCAGACGTGCCTGACAATTAGCTACCCGCCGAAAATCGGACAGCGGCGGGAGCCGTATCTGATACCTGCTGGTCTTCAAGGACGGGGAGATCGGAACCTGAGAAGGCGCGGGAACCCCCGATGACGACGACAGGCTATCGCTGCCCAAGCTTGCGTGAAGAGCGGCGATACCGGTTTTCTGCACCTCATTGCCGGGAACGTGCTGCAAGCGATCATGAAGGCCGATAGCGACGGCCTGAGCCTTCGCGGCGCGATCAGTTCGAGCCCGATTGCAAAGGGGGAACCAGTTCACCAAACACGAACGGCAGGTCGAGCACATCTGCCGTGAGCATCAGATCAAGCACCGGCTGACCAAGGCGGAGCATCCCCGGAGTTTGGAAGATGTGAAAGCAGTCAAAGGGGGGCTGCTTTTCCAACAAAAGGTGACGCCGAACGCATGAGCCGAACCATCAAGGACGCGACCGTGAAACGCTTCCACCACGATGATCAGGAACAGTTGCGCCAACACCCCGCCAACTTCATCGGCGTCTATGATTTGGGTCGACGACCGAGGATCCTCAAAGGCCTCACGCTCTACGGGGCGCATCTGCAAAGTCTGGACATCATAGCCCGAAAGATACTCCATCAACCCAGCCACATGCCGGGAATGAACAGCTAAAAATCGTCGGTTTCAGACCTTGTGAAATCCGTCAGCGTGGATGGGGGCAGCGTCCCCGCCTTTGCCCGCTTGACCGCCGCGCGCGGATAGGAACACTGGGTTTCATGTTTCCCATCCGCGACCACAACCCCTCGGGCCGCACGCCCTATGTCACGCTCGCCCTCATCGCGATCAATGTCGCGATCTTCCTGCTGACCTATCCCGGCGCGAGCGAGGCGGAACTCGGGCGGCTCTACTGGACCTGGGGCCTCGTGCCCGCGCGCATCATGGCCGGCGAGGGCTACGAGACGCTGATCACCCACATGTTCCTGCATGGCGGATGGATGCACATCATCGGCAACATGCTGTTTCTGTGGATCTTCGGCGACAATCTCGAAAGCGAGATGGGCCATGTCGGCTTCTTGCTGTTCTACCTTGCCGCCGGGCTGGCCGCGGCGGCGTTGCAGATCCTGCCCGATCCCTATTCCCGGGCGCCGATGGTCGGCGCCTCTGGCGCCATCGCCGGGGTGATGGGCGGATATCTGCTGCTCTATCCGCGGGCGCGGGTCGATGTGCTGGTGATCATCATCGTCTTCATCCGCATCTTCGCCATGCCCGCCTGGGTCGTCCTCGGCATCTGGTTCGGCATCCAGATCGTCTCGGGCTTTGCCGCCTCGGCGGATGCCGGCGTGGCGTATTGGGCCCATGTCGGCGGGTTCATCGCCGGACTGGTACTTGCCGTGCCGCTCTGGCTGCGGCGGGGCGGGGGCGGCTGGTGGCGGCAGACGGCGGGCCAGCCGCCACATCCCCATCCCGACTACCGGCTCGAGCGCAGCCGAATCCCCCGGGTGCGCCGCTGAGGCGGCAGCCAGGCTCAGAAGCCGTCAAATTTCTGAATTGAATGGTTCGGGATGATTCAAGGCGGCAGCAGGTGCGGCCTTGGCTGATTTTCGGAAGTGGACGCCGGAGCGAATGCGGCGGATCGGGCCTTGTTTTCCGCTGAGCAAGGGGGTTCCTCGGGTGGACGACCGGTGGGAACTGAGCGGCATACTGTCCGTGATCCGCAACGGCCTGCGCTGGCGGGATGTTCCTGCCGGCCATGGCCCGCAAAAGACGGTCTGCAACCGGTTCAACCGCCGGAGCCGGCTTGGTGCGTTCAACCGCACCCTGGCCGGGTTGGCTGCACAGGGTGCCCGCCGCGACTGGTAACGGACAGTCTTCCGATCTGCCCCGGCAATCTGACACGCCCGCCGCTCCGACAACCCAAACAGGGCCTTCAGGTGCGCGACTGCCTTGCGCTTGACGACGGGCCAATCGTCGGGAAAACAGTCCCCCGGACTGTTTTCTGATCCTCCTCATAACCATTTTTTTGACAGCAGCTCCTTCATCACCGCCATGTCAAGCATCTGCTCGGCCAGGAGCCGCTTGAGCTTGGCATTCTCGTCCTCAAGCGCCTTCAGCCGCTTGGCCTCAGACACCGTCATCCCGGAAGACTTCGCCTCCCAGGCTGAGACACGTGCCTTCCGACATCCCGTGCTTACGGCAGAGATCGGCACACTTCGCGCCTGCCTCATGCTCCTGCAAGATGCCAATGATCTGCTCTTCGGTTCGTATCGTTCGCTTCATGTGGCGGCGCACTAGCTTTGGGGCGAAAATGCCCTAGGTCATGTTGACAAATGGCGGAGCCATAGCCTGATGCAGGCGATGTCGATGAAGCCGAGGAAGCTTTCGGC
>JBDHSO010000198.1:0-6679 GCA_039808125.1 Rhodobacter sp.
TGCAACTGCTTGCCCGAGATCAGCGAGAAGACGACCAGCGTCGCCCCCGCCCAGATCGCCAGCAGCCGCGCGCGCCGGTCCTGCCACAGCCGCCGGCGGCCTAGGGTGCGCAGCAGCCCCGGCCGCCAGCCCCAGGGCCAGATCAGGAGCGGCAGCGCGGCCACGAAGAACCAGACGGGGCGGGCGTGGTCGAAGGCCTGCACCATGCGGCCCGCGCTTTGCCGCCAGAGCACCTCGTCGCGGTACTCCGGCCCGCCGAGGACCAGCGCCGGGCCAAGCCAGACCGCCACCAGCGCCAGCGCGATGGCCAGCGACAGCGCCAGCCGCGCCAGCCAGCGCGGATAGGACGGGGCGGTGCCGGACAGGCTCCAGACCGGGCGGGACAGGGCGAGGGGCGCCAGATGCACCAGAATGACCGGCCCCTTGGCATAGACCCCCAGCGCCAGCGCCGCGCCGAACAGCGCGGCGGGGGCGAGGCCCGGCCGACGGTCCATGGCCACAAGGGCGGCAATCCCTGTCAGCGTCGCCACGGTCAGCATCGTGTCGAACATGGTGAGAGAGCCGAAGACCACGAAGGCGCCGGTCGACGCCAGGATCAGCGCCGCCCGCCCGCCCGTCCCGGGCCGTTCTGGCCAAAGGAGGCGGCCAAGCTGCCAGGTCAGCCCGACGGCCAGCACGGCAAAGGCCGGGGCGACCAGCCGGGCCACCGTCTCGCTGACGCCGGTCACGGCCCAGACGAGATTGATCAGCCAGAACAGCAGTGGCGGCTTGTGGGTATAGAGGGCGCCGTTCAGATGCGGCACGATCAGCGACCCGCCGCGGTGCATCTCCCAGGCGACGGTCAGATAGCGCGTCTCGTCCACGGGCAAGAGCGGGCGAAGCTGTGGCAGCAGCACCGCCCAGGCCGCCGCCAGCGCCAGCGCCGCAAGACCGGGCGAAAGCCGGGCGAGCGCCGGCCGGTGCAACGGCGGCATCGCCTGCGGCGTGCTGGTGGGGATCATCGGCCTAGGCCCGGCTTGCGATGCGGATCAGCGACAGATTGCGCGCGTAGATGAATACCCCCAGCGCCTGGCCCAGCGTGAAGACCGGATCGTGGCGGTAAAGCGCATAGGCCAGCAGCATCAGCCCGCCCACCAGCGAGAAATACCAGAAGGCCACCGGAACGACCGAGGACCGCGCCCGTTCCGAGGCGATCCACTGGACCAGAAAGCGGCCGGTGAACATCATCTGCGCCAGAAGGCCGAAGATCACCCAGATCAGTTCTGTCCGGGTCTCGGCATGCAGGAAGGTCATCAGCGCAGTCATTCGGCGGCCTCCCGTACCGGGTCGGCGGCGGCGGGCTCGGAGGCCCGGGATCCGGCGGCGGGCGCCGCCAGTTCGACCGGGCGGGCCTTCTTGCGCCGCCGCAAGAGCCAGGCCACCCCGGCCAGATCGCGGATGCCGACCAGTCCGCGTTGCAGGTTGGAATAATGCGACCGTCCGCCGCCGCGCGGCCGGTGCGACACGTCGACATGTGCGATCCGCCAGTCATCGCGGGCGAAAAGCGCGGGCAGGTAGCGGTGCATGTGGTCGAAATAGGGCAGCGCCAGGAAGGCGTCGCGCCGGAAGGCCTTCAGCCCGCAGCCGGTATCGCGCGTGGCATCGTTCAGGACCCGCGCGCGCAGCCCGTTGGCAAAGCGCGAGGCAAGACGGCGCGCGAGCGTATCCTTCCGGCCGATGCGCTGGCCGGCCACCAGCCCCAGATCGGCCGCGCCGGGTTCGCCAAAGGGCGCAAGCAGGCCCGGAATCTCCTCGGGCGGGTTCTGACCGTCGCCATCCAGCGTGCAGATCAGCGGATACCGCGCGGCAAGGACGCCGGAATGGATGGCCGCCGACTGCCCGGCGGAGTGCGGATGGCGCAGCACCCGCAGATCGGGAGAGGCTGCGCATGCCTTGGCCAGAAGCTCGGCCATGCCGTCGTCCGACCCGTCGTCCACCACGATGATCTCGCAGGCGTCGAAGGTTGCGGTGACACTGCGGATGCCGGCAAGAAGCGGAAGGATATTGCTTGCCTCGTTGCGGCAAGGCACGATGATTGAAACGTCCACCAGGTTACGCTTTCCCGATTGGCCCGCGGTGCTGCGAGCGGCGATCCCCGGCCGACGGCACCCGCCGCACCGGAGACATTTCCATTGTGCTAGCCTCGGCCCGTCGCCGCCGCCATCCCGCAGGCGCCGGAAAAGCGCTGACGATCGCGCGCGTAAACTCCTGCTTACGCCGCTGCCCGCCGGCGCGCAACGGTTGCGACGGGCGGGCGCGGCACAGTCCCGCGCCAGGAACCGGCGGGACAGAACAGCGGTTCGACGCCGCCCCGGCGTGACTGCGGGATCCGCCCGCCCTGCGCCGTCCGCTTGTTGCCTCAGGAAAGTGCGATGTGGTTCTGCACCTGCGGCGAGGATGCGGCGGTGCCGGCGTTGCGGCCGGGGTTGCGGGCAAGTTCATCCACGGCGCGGATGACGGTATCGGCCTTCGCGTCCTCCATCAGATAGCTCAGGTTCAGGCGCACCCAGCCGGGCCTTGCCTGATCCTCGCCGGCCGCGATGCGCTGGCGCAGATGCCCGGAGGCCGCCTCGTCGATGCCAAGAAGCCTGTGGCCATAGGGTCCGGCGCAGGCACAGCCGCCGCGCGCCTGGATGCCGTAGCGGTCGCTGAGCAGGCGGGTGAACCGCTGGGGATCGAAAAAGCCGCCGTCGGCCCGGATCTGGAAGGAAAAGATCGGCAGCCGCGGGGCATCGGGCAGGCCGAGGAGGCGGATCTGCGGATTGCGTTGCCAGACGGCGCGCGCCCGCGCAAGCAACTCGCGATGGCGGCGGTCGATATAGGATTGCCCGATGGCGGCCTTGACCAGAAGGGCCATCGCCGCGCGGATATCGCCCAGCGTGTTCGGCGTTCCGGCTTCTTCGCGCCTGACCAGATTGCGGGAATAATCATGCGCCCAGGGCGAGACGAAGGCGACGGTGCCGCCGCCCGGCCAGGTCGGAACCTCTGTCGTCACCGCCGCATTGCGCAGGATCAGCAGGCCCGAGGCCCCCGGGCCGCCGGGAAACTTGTGCGGCGACAGGACCACGGCATCCTTGCCCGCCATGTCGATCGGCAGATAGGGGCCGCCGCCGGCATAATCCCAGACCGACAGCGCGCCGTGGCGCCGCAGCAGGGCCGAGACGGCGACGGTATCGGTCAGGATGCCGGTGACATTGGACGCCGCCGAAAAGGCGCCGACCGTCAGTCGGCCGCCGGCCTCTTTCGCCAGCAGCCTCTCAAGCTGGTCGAGATCCGGCCCGCCGCCGGGCGTCTCGTCCAGCATGATCACCTCGGCACCGCTTTCGCGCCAGGGCAGGATGTTCGAGTGATGCTCATAAGGGCCAAGCAGGACCAGCGGCACCTCGCCACGGGCGACGGCGGCCGGCAGGCCGAGCAGGCTGACCAGCCGGTTCAGCCCCGCCGTCGCCCCGGCGCCGGCAAAGATCACGCTGCACTCCGCCCCCGCGCCGGTCAGCCCGGCGATGACCGCCCGCGCCTCTTCGCGCAGCCGCGTCATGAAGGCGCCGCAGGCCGAGGCCTCGGTGTGGCTGTTGGAATAGAAGGGCAGGATCTCGTCGCGCACCGCATCCTCGACCTGGGCCAGCGCCCGGCCCGAGGCAACGTAATCGGCATAGATCAGCGGCTTTGGCCCGCATGGCCCGTCGATCACCGCATTTTCGCCGATCAGCCCCCGGCGCAGCCGTGCCACCGCATCCGGGCCGGTGATCGACATCTGGAACCGCCGCAGCAGGCCCTGGCCGGAGGCGGAAAGTCTCGCCTGGTCTTGCATCGGATCCTCCACCATTTGCATGCCGGGGATCTTTTCAGGAAAATATCGGAAATACGTTACAGTTTCCATCGCACAGACGGATAAAATATGGTCATATGATCGGATGAAGCGCCAAAAGATAGATCAGATTGACGCGGCGATCCTGCGGGCGCTGCAACGGGATTCCAGCCAGAGCCAGCGCGCGCTGGCCGAGGAGGTGGGCTTGTCGCAGAACGCCTGCTGGCGGCGGTTGCAGGCCATCCGCGACAGCGGCATGATCGCGGGGCATTCGCTGCGGCTGGTGCGCGCGGCGCTGGGGCTGGATGTGGTGGCCTTTGTCGTGGTGCGCACCCGGCAGCATTCGCGCGACTGGCTGGCCGCGTTCCGCCAGCATGTGAGCAGCATTCCCGAAGTTGTCGATTTCTACCGGATCAGCGGCGAATACGACTACATGCTGAAGATCGTCACCCAGAACATCGCCAGCTACGACCGCATCTACCAGCGCCTGATCGAGAAGGTGGAACTGGAGACCGTGACAACCTATTTCGCCATGGAAGCCATCGCCGAACAGCGGCCCTTTCCGATCACGCCCAGCGTCGACTGAGGCGGCCGTCGGGCGGCACCTGCCAGCGGCGCCGGCCGGATCGCCCTCAACCGAGCGATCGCAGATCGCTGCCGATGCCGCCGATCCCGGCGTTGTTCACCAGACAGTCCAGCCCGCCGAGCGTGCGGCCGACCTCATCGAACATCACCGCCGCCGCGGCCCGGTCGGATAGGTCGTAGATCGAAACGCCGAACCGTTCGGCCGCCATCGCCCGCAGGAAATCGAGGTCGAGGACGCAGACAGGAACACGCGTGCCCTCGTCGCGGAAGGCGCGTGCGACGGCGCCGCCGATGCCGCCGACCCGGCCGTCACCAGCACCCGCAGCCCTTCGATCCCGAGATCCATCGCCGATCCGTCCGTTGCACGACCGGCCGCCGATCCCGGCGCAACAGAACCGTTGAAACCCATGGGATCAAGGGCTTGATGGTATTCTGGATCGCACAGCCGCCCTGCCCCGCAAGCGCTTTCGCGGCTCGATGAAAGAGGGTGCCGGCGGGTGCCGGCGCCTGGGCCGTCCGGCCGGGATCACGGCTGCGGCGCGGGCCGGTCGCTGACCGCCTGGTTCCACGGCCGCCCGCCGGCCAGCGCCCCGCCAGATGCCAGATCAGCGCCCGCAGCTTGACGGGAATCGGCGAAATCGGCGGCCAGACGGCGTGGATCGGCAGGACCCGTGTCTCATGCGCGGCCAGAACCTGCAACAGCCGGCCCTCGCGCAGCGCGGGGGCAACGATGAAATCGGGCAGCATGGCGAGGCCCAACCCGGCCAGCGCCATGTCGCGCCTCGCCTCGCCGTTGTTCAGCGTCAGCCGCGCCGTCACCTGCGGCGCTTCAAGTCGCCCGGTATCGCGGAACTGCCACAGCCGATAATCCGTCCCTCGCACAGCTTGCGCTGCATCAGATGGGCGTCGCGCATGTCGCCGATCCGTACGCTATGTCGAACCCCTCGCGGTCGCGGTCGTCGAACTCGATGCGCAGGTCGAGCCGCGGATGCGCCTCGGCAAAGCGGGCAAGGATGGGGCCGAGGTGCAGGGTGCCAAAGCTCATGGGCGCGGGAATCGCCAGCGTCCCCCGCAGCGGCGCGGTACTGCCCCGCCGCCGGGGCCGCGCCATCGGCGGCGGCGCGCAGATCGGCCAGTGCCGGGCGCATCCCGGCGGCCAGCCGCAGCGCGGCCTCGGTCGGGGCGATGCGGCCGGCATTGTGCCGGAACAGGGCCGCACCAAGTGCGGATTCGAAATCGGCGATCCGCTTCGACACCACGGATTTCGACAGGTTCAGCCGCGCCGCAGCGGCGGCCACGGTGCCAAGCTCCATCACCGCCAGGAAGGTCTCGATTTCGTCCAGGCAATAGCGCATGGCGGCAGGATAGCGGCCGGCCTGCGCGAATGCCACCGCTGGCCGCTGGCCACTGGGCAGGCCAGCCGCAAGCGGCTAAACTGTCATCCGGGCCGCAGGAAACGGGGGTTGGGACCGATGTTGTCCCTGAGAGCGAAGGCATATGCCCCCTGCGGTCTGCGTGGACCGCGGCGCGGCGCCTGCGATCCAGGAGTCTGCGCCCCCCTTGCCGCCCCGTCGCGGGCGGCCCATCACCCGAGAAACCGCATAGGGAACAGAGATGACCACGATCCTTGGACTATCCGGCAGTCTGCGCCGTGCCTCGTTCAACGCCGGGTTGCTGCGGGCCGCGGCCGAGGTGGCGCCGCCCGGCACGACGGTGGCGATCGGCTCCATCCGCGACGTGCCGCTTTACGATGCCGATCTGGAGGCCGAAAAGGGCCTGCCGCCCGCCGTGGTCGAGCTGCAGGCGCAACTGGCGCAGGCGGCCGGGCTTCTGCTGGTCACGCCGGAATACAACAACGGCATTCCCGGCGTGTTCAAGAATGCCATCGACTGGATGTCGCGCGGGCCGGGGCTGGCGCTGTTCGTGGACAAGCCGGTGGCGCTTCTCGGCGCCTCGCCCGGCGGATTCGGCACGATCCTCGCCCAGGCGCACTGGCTGCCGGTCCTGCGCACGCTGCGGGCCGACCTCTGGAGCGAAGGCCGCCTGCAGGTGTCGCGCGCCCGGACCGTCTTTGACGAGCACGGCACATTGACAGAGGACAGCACGCGCCAGCAACTCGCCCAGTTCCTGCATGGCTATGCCGCCCACCTTCAGACCCTGCGGCCCTCGGCCGGCGCTAGGCCGTGAACTCATAAACGGGATTCCTGCCGGCTTTGGGGTGTGATTCACTTCCTGTGACGGAGGTGA
>JBDHSO010000199.1:0-6648 GCA_039808125.1 Rhodobacter sp.
CTTCGTCGTTTGCCCGGCATGAAATTTTTGCAGGTCAACTGCCGCGCGCGCGGGCGTCACCAAAAAATGTCCGCCATCCGTCGCGCCTGTGCCGTTGAGCCGCGTGTGACTGAAGCCTAGGATTTGATCGTCGCCGTAGAAATAGCCGGACGAATTCAGCGCGCGCTTATGGCCCAGCCAGGAAACCGTTTCCGGTCCGAGCCGCACCTTGCCGAGCGGCACCATCGCGCCGGGAAAGTTATTGCCGCAAACCCACGGAAAACCGCCGGTGCCGACAAAGGGATTCACCCAACGCCCGAGTTCGCCGGGTTTCACGCTCGTCTGCAATTCCCCCGGCCTCACGCCAACGATGCTGCGATGTTTCCAGAACAACCCGCCGATCATGGCGCTGCGCCTGCCGTTCTGGGAGGTCGCGCCGTGGCAGGACTGCGCGGCAATTAATCCGGTCGAAGGCGACCATCCGCGCCGCCGCCCGCAATTCCACCTCGAATATAGGGAGCGATAAGATGAGCAAAAAATTCGACGTGAAGGTGAAGAAGACAGGGGGCGGCGGGCCACAACAGCCCGATCCGTTCTGGGCGCTGATCGTCAGCGTGCTCAAGGCCATCCCGCCGAAGGGCTGGCTGGTGGTAGTGCTCGTGCTGGGCGTGCTGACGGCCGGTACGCCGCATCTGCTGATTTCCTATACCTGCCACGGACGCTGCAACAAGTTCAGCCAGCACTATGACTGCGCCTATCTGGGCGTGCAGGGGATGCGGCGGAACGTGCAGCCGGAACATCAGGGCCGGTGCAGCGCGATCCGGCTCCTGCCGCTCGATCTGTGAGGCTCAGACGCCGTGCTCGTCGGCGGCGCTTGCGTAAGCTTCGATCAGGTCTATCTCGTCCAGCGGGGCCTTCTCCGGCACGATCAGCACCCGCCCGGTAATGGCAATGCCGGGCGGGATGAACATGACCAGCCCACCCTTCACCGACGACAGAGCCGTGCCCACCTTGTGCGGCTTGTTCCGGGCTTTGCCTTTATACGTAAAGGACTCAAATATAATTACGTCAAAGCGTGCTTTTTCATAAGATTTTACCTGCATGAATTCTTCTTATACTTATTAATCTATTTGATGTAGAATCTATATCATGAAGACCAGATTGGTTTCAGCGATAATTTGTGCCCTATTGATTTTCGCATGCCCGCGTATTGCGATGGCGGATTGCACCGACCCTGTCGGGATCGGCGGCGATGTGGTTTTCAACGGCGGCGATGCCGTGATGCAGTATTGCAACGATGCGGAGTGGGTGGGGTTTCCCAAGAGGGAAGCGGGGAATAATCCGTGCACCGGTACTGGTGAATGGAAATCAAACGCAACACCCAACGATCCGACATTTACTTCCGTTGCCTATGGCAATGGCGTGTTCGCGGCGGTGACTTTCAATAGCGGCGACCGCATACTGGCAACGTCACCGAACGGTGTGGATTGGGCGTATCAGCTCCAGATGTCGGGGCAGTGGGTTGACGTAATTTACGGGGGCGGCCAATTTGTGGCGGTTGCTCATTGGGTGGGGAGCGCCGACATGGTCGCGACCTCGCCCGACGGCATCGTCTGGACAATTCGTCAAGCGGCAACCGTCGGGAACTGGAAGGGGATAGCTTACGGTGACGGTCTCTATGCAGCGCTAGGCTCGGGCATCCTAATGACGTCGCCGGATGGCTACAACTGGACTGCGGGTACCCCGGCGAGCGGCACCTGGTATGCCATAACATATGGTAACGGAACATTCGTGGCCGTGGGGAACGGCGTCGTCATGACTTCGGTCGATGGGATAAACTGGACGCTCGGTTCCATGCCGGGCGGCTGGGCGGCGTGGACATCCGTCACTTACGGTAACGGCACTTTCGTCGCGGTGGCTAGCAGTCATTCCGGCTCCCCTCTGCAACGGGTGATGACATCGCCGGACGGGATTACATGGACCCGCCGCGAAGCGACGGAGGATAACGCGTGGCAGTCGGTCACTTACGGCAACGGTCTATTCGTCGCAGTAGCGAGTAACGGTACAAACCGCGTCATGACTTCGCCCGACGGCATCACATGGACGGCGCAGGCGGCGGCGGCGGCGAACGCCTGGCAATCTGTAACGTACGGCGAAGGGCACTTCGTCGCCGTGGGGGACAGCGGCACGAATCGTGCGATGACGGCGAAATGTCTGAGGCCCGGATGTAACGGCCCGGAAGCGCCGACAGGCACGATGGCATTCAACGCCGACCACCGTGTGGTACAGTGGTGCGACGGCAGCGCGTGGCACGTCGCCGGTCCGCCTGATCCCGGCGGGCCGAACGCGGATTGTGTCAATCCGGCAAAGCCGGGCGGCTATCTTCTGTTCAACCAAGAGTACAGGGTTCTGCAATATTGCGACGGCGATGCCTGGCGCACGATTGGGAAATTCCCCTGCCAATCCGGGGCTCCGGCGCTGGGGACGGTATGCGCGGATGGGACGATCTATGCCGGGCTGTCACCCGACGGCAACGAGCCGATGTATGCGGCGGCTGCGGACGCACCATCGACATTGGCGTGGGGGCCGATGGGAACGGATACGGCGATAGTGAACTGCACCGGCACGGAGACAAGCTGCACGACGGGCGAGGCGAATACGGCGCTGCTGGCAGGGCTGGGCAGCGGTTATGCGGCGGCGACATATTGCGCGACGCTCGGTGATGCTTCCGAACCGGAAGCGCACGGCCATGACGATTGGTATCTGCCCGCGCAGAATGAGTTGGATGTTGTCTATGACAATCTAGGCCCCGAACCAAACAATAATTTTCAGAGCTCCGTCTACTGGTCTTCTACGGAGGACGATACTAGCATCGCGTTGACCCAGAACTTCACCACTGGCGGCCATGGCGTCACTCTTAAGAGTGGTGCCTTGCGGGTGAGATGTGTCCGGCGGTAGAGGCGGCGTTCGCGCTAGCCCGGAGATGCTCAATCATTCAATCATTTGATAATTTCGCTTAGAACGTTGCTCGCCCCCAAAAGAGGGTAAGCTGCTTATCGGCCGGGTCTTTGATGCCGTAGATGTAACGTGCCATTGCGATGGTGCTTTTGCCCTCGAAGGTCGGTTTCGAGGTGACGTAGTTCTGGATTTCCCACGAAATCCAGACTTTCAGGCCCGCACCCTGAAAGGTCAGGGACAGCATGCCCGGCCCGCACGACCCGCCGAAGATTCCGAGTTCATAGGCCAGCGCATCGGCCAGTTCGGCATCGCTCAGGCCACGCGCGGCGCGTTCTGCCCACCGGGCTTTCGCGCCGGAGAAGCCACCGGTCGCGCGGATGAAGCCTTCGCGCTTGTCGGCCTCGGTGAGGGGGCGCGTCATGACGCGCCCCGGCCGTGAAGGTCGCGCACCCGGCCCAAGGCGGCGTAGCGCGTGCAGAGGTAAACGCTTGCCTCGTCCCAATGATGGGAGGCGTCGTGCGCCGCATCCGGGTCGGTGCCGTCTTCGGTCAAGTGGACCCAGACATGGGCTTGAATGTCGAGGTGTGAGCCGTCGCCGCAGGCGGGGCAGCGAAAGCCGAAGGGGTTGGCGGCGCTGTGAGTGTGATTGCGCATGACGATGTCCTCCTTGGGTGAGAGGGGGCGCATTACGCGCCCGCCTCCTGCTTGGGTTTCGGCTCGCGGAGGACGATGCGGCCGGTGAAGTTGACCGGGAGCATGTCGAGCTGGAGGGTCAGGCCCTTGGCGTCGTCGTGATCCCAGGCGGCTCCGATGCGGGTCCAGATCGGGTCGTCGCCCTCGGCGACGTGGTAGGCGATCAGGTTCGGGCCTTTGCGGTTCGCTTTGTCGGTCATTTTCAGTTCCTTTCGTTCAAAGTTGCTTCGGTGCGAAAGGTGGGGCGGGCGTCACCAGCCGCCGCCGTCAAGACCAACACGGGAGGCGAAGCCGAATGGAGCGGGCAGCGTCATTGACGGCAAGGCGACGGCCGCCAGAACAAAGCATCACAGGGAGCAACGGGCGAAAGGGATGAAAAAAGTGTCCGCAGAACCGTGAAGGGCCGGGCCGCTGTCACCATGTGCTGAACGGACGAAAGCCGCCGATCTATGGACAAGCTCCGGCCCGCCGAATCATGACAATGTCAAGGGTGATAATATTCATTACGGAAAATCACGGTCAATTCTGCCAAGCGGATCAGTGATTTGACCAGAACGTGACCAAGCCTGTAGCGTTGGCATTCGTCATAACTTTCCTCGGATAAAGCCAAACGAAGGAGCGATCCGATGGAAAGAGAACAGACTGACGGCCGTCAAGCGGTCACGGTCATGGTCCCCGAAGCCCTCCAGATGCGCCTGCGCAACATCCATCAGCCATGGGAATGGCTGAACGATCCCGAATTCTGGGAAGGCGTGCTGGAAACCGGCGTCGCCGCGCGCGAGCGGGAACAGCAGGAACTGGTCGAGATGCTCCTGCTGCTGGAGAGCTGCTATGAAAAGTAGAAAACGACGTAAACTGGCGGTGTTGACCGTCACGATCCCCCAGCAGATGAGCGACCGGGTCGCGGGTGTCCACGGCAATGAGATCGTCAACGATCCGGCATTCTGGCAGATGGCGCTAAGAACCGGGATCGAGGAACTGGAACGGCAGTATCGGAAGATCGAGGCCGAATATGAGGAAGAGGCGGAGGATGGCGGCTACACGGTAATCATCGGCTCTCCTGTCCTCATCGATCCAGACGATGAGGTTCTGCCGTTCTGAATTCTCTCCGCGATGTCCAACGGGCCGGGACGGCGAATAGCCTCCCGGCCCGTTTCATTTTCGGGGCCAGCGCAGGTTGACCAGGCCGTGACTGCGAAGCCTGCGCGGCGCGCCGGGGACTGCGCCGATCCCGTCCATGATGGCGGAGTTCGGGGTTCTGTATGAGGGCCTGATGGCGATGGCGCATGAATGCCCGCCGGAGCAGGCTCCGAACCATGAGATCACGATCACGGTGTCGGAAGTAAGCCTCGTCTTCATGGCGCGGCTCGACAGGATGATCGAGCATCGTGAGCGCGGCGGTCCGCGCCCGTTCGGGGTGCAGATCGACCTGGACGATCCGGCGGATTTCGGGCGGGCGGTGCGGTATCTGACTCAAATGCTGCCGTGGTCCCTCGACAACGATCTGGCCGAACTGGCTCACGGCCGCCATCCCCTGCTGTTCCCGCCGGACCGGGACACAGAAAATCGGCTGCACTGAAACAGGCGCATCCTGAAGTGAACGATCCGGGCCGGTGGCGACACCGGCCCGGACTTTTTGCGGGTCGCGATCACCACCATGAAGTGTAGTAAACCGCCAGCCCGTCAGCGATGGCCTCGCGGGCCTTGGCGACGAATTGCAGGTCGTCATCGATCTCGGAGCCGTCGCTGACCCCGAAGAAGAAGCCTTGCGTATCGGGCAGCGCCTTTGCGCGGATCGCGGCTTCCAGCCGATCAAGGTCTTCGGTCGTGAGCTGAAGGTTGACGCAGTTGAAACTCTCGTCACGGCCGCCCTTCTCGCGGTAGAGGCGTTCCATCCAGCCGTGTAGGTTCGGATGCTTGCGCCAGTAGTGCAGTTCGCCGTAGTGCTCGACCTCGAAATCGACCGGAGATGCCGGTGCGTCGTGAAGGTAGTGAGCATACATATCGAGTCCCATTTTTCTTTCCTTTCGTTCGTTTTGACTGTCCCGAAGGACGCGGAACGAAAGGCCGGGCGGCAGAGGGTGCCGCCGTCATGGCCAACACGGCCCCGCCGTCTGGCGGGGGTGGTGCGGGCAGGCCATTGACGGCAAAGCGCCGTCCGGCAGGACCGCGACGATCACGAAGGGATGGGCAACCGAAAGGAATGCATGGGGCCGTTATGGTCGTACCCGTCAGCGAGCCGGATCGACGGTGATGACGGATAGAGGTACGTTTGCCACGAATGGCAGCGCCGCAGTGTGCTGGGCCGCACGCCGGGACCGCGATGGGCGGTCGATAGGGCTACGCTGCTGGGGGCAGAGGGCTATTCGAGCCAGCGACCGTAGGCGCGAATGTCGATCATCGGCACGGTGGCGCAAGCCTGGAGACGGGCGATCAGCTCAAACAGAAAAGCTGTGGCGGCCTTCGCGTGCGGCACGAGGACATATCGTCCAAGGTCTTCGCGATAGAACAGCCCGTGTGCCGCCACGCAGCCGATGTCGAGGCGTGAGGTATCATCGGCCTTGCCAAGGGACGATGTCAGCGCATCGCCGAGCGGCGGGGTCCAGCCGCTCTCAAGCGTTAGAATGCCGCCGACAATCCACGGTAACGGCCGCGTGGGATATGTCCCGCCAGCATGGGGAATCGGGAGGCTCGTTCGGTGAAGCGCCCGGACGCTTGCAATCTTACCTTGGGCGTAGGCGACTTGGCCCGCATCCAGACTTTGCTTGGCCTCGAATACGGCATAGACGCTTTCGGCCGGAACAACGGTCACGCCTTCGTGCTGGAAAACGAATGGCGAATACTGGCGATCAAAAACGACGACATCGAGCTGATCGCTGGCACAGTTCTCGCTGTCGATCACAACCGCGCGGTCAACGCGATAACGCTCCGGGAGATAGTTCTTCAGCAGGTCCAGCCAGACGGTTTCACTGGCATCGCCTTTCAGCACGGGATGCCCCATTGCATCCCGGCTGACCC
>JBDHSO010000200.1:0-6646 GCA_039808125.1 Rhodobacter sp.
CCGGCACCGCCAGAGATGGCGACCCAGCCGGTACGCCGCGGCGCCGCACTGGCCCGGGCGGTGCGAAGCCCACCACGGGACCCGGGGCCGACAGGGCCGGAAAGCCGGCCGGCAAACCGCCGGCCAAGCCCGGTCCCGCCGGCCGCAGCGGCCCGAAACGCCCGCCGCGCAGCCGGAGCTGAAACCGCCGCCCCCTTCGGGGCGGAGGCGCACCCCGCGCGCCCTGGCCGGGGCCGACGAGCGGGCGGGCTTCTGCCAAGGGGGGAAGAAAGCTGCACTTTTCCCTTGCGCGGCGCTGGCAAGGCGACGGCTCCTCCGCTAGGATTGCGGGACTTTGCGGCACAGCGGGATCTTCCATGTCCGAATCCGGCCTTCGCACCCTGTCACTGACCCTTCTGGTGGCGCTGATCCTTTACGTCGCCGGCTCGGGAGGGGTCTGATGCCCGCACAGCGTTTCGGCGGCAAGTACAGCCCGCAGGACGGCCCGCCCGGCCGTGACCGCGCAGCACCGCCGCCTGCCGCCGCCCGGCCGGTGCCGGTGCCCGGGCGCTGGCGGACCACGGTGCTGTTCCTGTCGGCTTTCGCCTTCCTTTTCCCCGCCTTCGGCGACGCCCCCGATGCCATGCTGCTGGGTCTGGCGGCCGGCGGGCTGCTGATCCTGTCGGCCTGGCTCACGCGCGAGGGCATGGTGGCCCGCGCCGAATGGGCCGCGCGCAGGATCGCCCGCCGCCCGGCCGCGCCCCGCATCCTGTTCGGGGCGCTGGCAACCGGCGCGGCGCTGGCGCTCGGCGGCGTCATCGCACATGGGGTCTCGGTCTATCCCGTACTTTATGCGATCGCCGGGGCCACGCTGCATCTGGGCGCCTTCGGCCTCGACCCGTTCGCGGACAAGGGGATGGAGGGGGTCGACCCCTATCAGACCGACCGTGTCGCCCGCGCCGTGACCTCGGCCGAAAAGACCCTGGCCGAGATGAAGGACGCGATCCTGCGCGCGCAGGACCGCGCACTCGAGGCGCGGGTCGACCGTTTCGCCGCCACCGCACGCAGCCTTTTCCGCCGGGTCGAGGCCGATCCGGGCGACCTGACGGCCGCGCGCAAATACCTGTCGGTCTATCTGCAGGGCGCCCGCGACGCGACGGTGAAATTCGCCGATCTCTGGGCCGAAAGCCGCGACCAGACGGCGCGGGCAGAATATGAATCGCTTCTGACCGATCTGGAAACCACCTTCGCCCAGCGCAGCCAGACGCTGATCGAGGGCGGGCGTACCGATCTCGACATCGAGATTTCGGTGCTGCGCGACCGGCTGAAATTCGAAACCCCGTCCGGCGGCACCACGCCGCCCCAAGTGTGAGGCCCCGCAATGACCACCGAAACCACCCTCAACGACGCGCAGGCCCTGCTTGCCGAGGTCGACAAGGTGTCCGCCGTGATCCTGCCCGAGCCGATGGGCGAGGTCGTGCCGCTGGAGGCCGCCAACCCCGACCGCGCCGCCGAAATCAACCGCCGCATGGATGAGATCGACCTGGCCAATACCCAGTCGATCATCGCCTTCGGCTCTTCCGCGCAGGCGGAACTCCAGGTCATCAGCCAGGAAATGCTGCAGGACGTGAAGAACAAGGATGTCGGCCCCGCCGGCGACAGCCTGCGCCAGATCGTCACCACGATCCGCGGCTTTGCCGCCGAGGAACTCGACCTGCGCCGCGAGGCAAGCTGGTGGGAGCGTCTGCTCGGCAAGGCCGCCCCCTTCGCCGAATTCGTCGCCCAGTACGAAGATGTGCAGTCCCAGATCGACCGCATCACCGAGGAACTGCTCGGTCATGAGACGACGCTGCTGAAGGACATCAAGAGCCTGGATCTTCTCTATGCCAAGACGCTGAATTTCTACGACGAACTGGCGATCTACATCGCTGCCGGCGAGGCGCGGCTGAAGGTGGCCGACGAAAGGGACATTCCCGCCAAGGAGGCCGAGATCGCCGCCGCGCCCGAGAATGCGAAAGTGCTGAAGGCGCAGGAGATGCGCGACCTGCGCGCCGCCCGCGACGATCTGGAGCGCCGGGTCCACGACCTGAAACTGACGCGCCAGGTGACGATGCAGTCGCTGCCCTCGATCCGGCTGGTGCAGGAGAACGACAAGTCGCTGGTGACGAAGATCCAGTCGACGCTGGTCAATACCGTGCCGCTCTGGGAGACCCAGCTTGCCCAGGCGGTGACGATCCAGCGCTCGAAGGAGGCGGCGGAATCGGTGCGCTCGGCCACCGATCTGACCAATGAACTGCTTGAAGCCAATGCGAAGAACCTCCAGGAGGCGAACCGTGTCGTGCGCGAGGAGATGGAGCGCGGCGTCTTCGACATCGAAACGGTGAAGAAGGCGAATGACACGCTGATCGCCACCATCGAGGACAGCCTGCGCATCGCCGACGAGGGCAAGGCCCGCCGCGCCGCAGCCGAAATCGATCTGCAGAAGATGGAGGCCGAACTGCGCGAGACCCTTGCCGCGGCGCGCGCCCGCCCGCAAGCGCCGGCCCAACCGCGGGCATGACCCGGGCCGGTACCCCCTTTCGCCTGATCGCGGCCGCCACCCTTGCGGCCGCGCTGTCCGCCTGTGTGCCGGCCAAGGTTTCCGCGCCCCGGCCGCAGCCCCCACGGGCCGCGGCCCCCGCCCCGCCGCCCGTGCGGACGGAAACGCCGAAATCCGCCGCCGCACGAGCCTATTTCGCGCAGGTGCAGCAGGCCCTGTTGTCCGATGGCCTGCTGCGCACCGATGGCGGGGGGCCGGATACGCCCTATACCTCGGCCGTGCTGGCTGACAACTTCCTGCGCATCGCGCTTTACGATGAATATTCGCGGCAATCAGGCAGCTTCGTCCGCGCCGAATCGCGCTCGATCCTGCGCCGCTGGGAAATTCCCGTCCGGGTGGAACTGCGCTTCGGCCCCTCGGTCTCGGCCGAGCGGCAGGCGACCGACCGGGCGCGCGTCGCCTCCTACCTCGCGCGGCTTTCGCGGATCACCGGCCATGCCATCTCGCTGGTCGACCGGGGCGGCAACTTCACCGTCCATGTGGTGTCCGAAGACGAACGCGAGGCGCTGGGGCCGGTGATCGCGGCCGGGATGCCGGGCCTGTCCGGCCAGGACATCGCCGACATGACGGGCATGCCGCAGACGACCTATTGCATGGTCTATGCGCTGTCGAAGGGCAATTCCGGCGCCTATACCCGCGCCATTGCCGTGGTCCGCGCGGAACACCCCGACCTGCTGCGCCAGTCCTGCTTTCACGAGGAAATCGCCCAGGGCCTTGGTCTTGCCAACGATTCCCCCCGGGCCCGCCCGTCGATCTTCAACGACGACGAAGAATTCGCCCTGCTGACCACGCAGGACGAACTGATGCTGAAAATCCTCTACGATCCCGCCCTGCGCCCCGGCATGACCCTGCCCCAGGCGGCCCCCATCGTGGACAGTCTTGCCCGCCGGCTGATGGACGGCGAAACGTGAAAGGAACCAGCCCATGGTTTTCGATTTCCTGAAAGGCGAGTTCATCGACGTCATCAGCTGGCTCGATGACACGCGCGACACCATGGTCTGGCGCTTCGACCGGCGCGACCAGGCGATCAAATACGGCGCCAAGCTGACCGTGCGCGAGGGGCAGGCGGCGGTCTTCGTCCACGAGGGGCAGTTGGCCGATGTCTTCGGCCCCGGCCTCTACGAGTTGCAGACCAACAACATGCCGATCCTGACGACCCTGCAACACTGGGATCACGGCTTCCAGTCGCCCTTCAAGTCGGAAATCTATTTCGTCAACACCACCCGGTTCAACGACCAGAAATGGGGAACGAAGAACCCGGTCATGGCGCGCGACCCCGAATTCGGCCCGGTCCGCCTGCGCGCCTTCGGCACCTATTCGATGCGCGTGTCCGATCCGGGCAAGTTCATCACCGAAATCGTCGGCACCGACGGCGAATTCACCACCGACGAGATCTCGATCCAGATCCGCAATGTCATCGTCCAGGCGGCAAGCCGGGTTCTGGCCGGATCGGGGATCCCGGTCCTCGACATGGCGGCGAACACCGAACAACTGGGCCAGCTTATCGCCAAGGCCATCGCGCCGCAGGTGGCCGATTACGGCCTGACGATCCCCGAATTCTATGTCGAGAACATCAGCCTGCCGGAAGAGGTGGAAAAGGCGCTCGACAAGCGCACCTCCATGGGTGTGGTGGGCGACCTGAACCGCTACATGCAGTATAGCGCCGCCGAAGCCATCGGCCAGCCGGGCAGCGCCATGGGGCAGATGATGGGCGCCGGAATGGCGGCCGGGATGGGTGTCGCCATGGGCCAGTCGATGGGGCCCTGGGGCAGCATCCCGACCCCGGCCGCGGCCGCACCATCGCCGCCCCCCGCCCCGCCGCCGCCGCCCGCCAGTGAAACCTGGCATATCGCCGAGGCCGGGCAGACCACGGGGCCTTTTGCCGAGGCCGACCTTGCCGCGATGGTCGCCTCCGGGGCGCTGACGCGGGCGACGATGGTCTGGACCGCCGGGCAGGACGGCTGGAAACCCGCCGTCGAAACCGGGCTTGCGCGCCTTTTCGCCCAGATCCCGCCACCGCCGCCCCCCGCGTCCTGATCTGCACGGCATTCCGTCATGGCCGCCGAGACGACCGAATACCGCTGGAAATGCGAACAATGCGGGGCGCAGCTGCGCTATGCCCCGGGCCAGACGGAGCTGGTCTGCGATCATTGCGGCCATGTGCAGCAGATTCCGCAGGCGGACGGCCGCACCCTCTCGCGTGCGCTGGTCGAGCATGACCTCGCCCGCGGCCTTCGCGACGATCTGCCCGGCAGCGCCATGGTCGAGGTCCGCACCGCAACCTGCACCAATTGCGGCGCCCTGATCGAGTTCCGCGGCGCCACCCATGCCACCGAATGCCCGTTCTGCGCCTCGCCCGTCGTGCTCGACAGCGGCGCGCAGCGGGTGATCAAGCCGCAGGCGCTGGTGCCCTTCGTCCTGTCCGAACGCCAGGCGCGCGAGGCGATGACCGGCTGGTTGGGCCGCCTGTGGTTCGCCCCGAATACGCTGCTGGAATATGCCCGCAAGGGGCGGGCGATGAACGGCGTCTATGTCCCCTACTGGACCTTCGATGCCGAAACCCGCTCGCGCTATACCGGCCAGCGCGGCGATGCCTATTACGAAACCCGCACCATCACCGTGAATGTGAACGGCCGCAACGAACGGCGGCAGGAACAGGTGCGCAAGATCCGCTGGTCTCCCGCCTCGGGCCGCGTGGCGCGCGATTTCGACGATATGCTGGTCCTCGGCGCGACATCGCTTCCCGCCAACCTCGGCCAGGGCCTCGGCCCCTGGGATCTCGGCGGTCTGGTGCCCTTCGCCGCCGATTATCTGGCCGGCTTCGACGCCGAGGGTTATACCGTGCCGCTGGCAGAGGCCGACCGGCAGGCCCGGGGCGCGATGGCCGCGGTGATCGAGCAGGACGTCCGCCGCGACATCGGCGGCGACGAACAGCGCGTCCAGGCGGTCGACACCGACTATTCCGCCGAAACCTTCAAGCACGTCCTGCTGCCGGTCTGGATGGCGGCCTACAAATACAACGGCCGCAGCTTCCGCTTCCTCGTCAACGCCCAGAGCGGCAAGGTCCAGGGCGAGCGTCCGTGGTCGGCCTGGAAGATCGCCTTCGCCGTGCTCCTTGCCGTGATGGTCGCAATCCTCGCATTGGGCGCGGTCTATCTCGGCGACCCCGAGGCGCTCAACCTGCCCCGCCCCGCCTGGACGGACTGACCCGGCCGCGGACAGGCAACGCCCCCGATCCTCCGCTCCATCTGCCCCGCCCCTCTCCCTCGCACCACGCTCCGACCCCTCGCCCACCCCTCACCATCAAGGCCGCCCCCGCGGCAATTCCTTCCCGACACCTTTCACGCGCCGCAAGGCCCGCCACGGGCATGGCCCATGAAGATCACCCGACTGAGCCGCGGCAATCCGGATGACCGCCCCTTCCGGCACGCACGCCCGATCCCGCCGCCCTACCTTCCTCTTCTCTGGAAAATATGCCAGGGGAGGCGGGGGGCCGGGGGCGTGAAATTAAATTGGAATGTTTGGATCCCGTGAAACACAACCCGTTGAGCCGCTATTTGCCGCAATCTCTTATTGCGCATTAATCGTTATATTTCAGTGTATTGAATGATTTCGTTGCGGCGCAATTGGTTACATCGCGCCCGCCCAATTGAGGTGCCTCTGGTTTCCTAGACGCCTGCCCCGTTCAGTTTCTGCTGCCTGATTTCGAAGTCAACGGGCGACAGCATGCCGTTGTTCGTGTGCTTGCGGTTCGGGTTGGCCGTGTGGCGACGCGGCAAGGCTGACGCGTTGCTTCATCATTCGGACCAGGGATTGCAATACACAAGCGAACAGTTTCAACAGCTTCTGGCCGACAACGGGATCACCTACTCGATGAGCCTGGCAGGCAACGTGTGGGACAACTCAGCTATGGAGAGCTTTTTCTCGTCGCTGAAGACCGAGCGGACGGCCCGCAAAGCCTCCCAAGCGTGCAGGCAGGCGCATTCATACCTCAGGGACCGCCAGAGGCGTGACATGTCGGGGGCAGTCCTGCCATCGGTCCGAAGGAATGCCCGTGGGTTGTCGAGG
>JBDHSO010000201.1:0-6525 GCA_039808125.1 Rhodobacter sp.
GGTGAACGGGCTTGGCGCCAACGGCTACGGGCCGGGCTATGGCGGCGGCTACACGCTGATGTCGGCGCTGCTGTTCTCGGTGGTGGCGACCTTCGTCTTCGTGACCGTGATCCTGGGCGCGACCCATGGCCTTGCCCCCAAGGGCTTTGCCGGGCTGGCGATCGGGCTGGCGCTGACGATGATCCATCTCGTCGGGATCAAGATCACCGGCACTTCGGTCAATCCCGCGCGGTCGATCGGGCCGGCGTTGTTCGTGGGCGGCGATGCGCTGCGCCACCTGTGGGTGTTCCTGCTGGCCCCGCTGGCCGGCGGTGCATTGGCGGGCTGGCTGCATGCCGCGGGGCTGACCCAGCCGGAGTGAACCCCGTGCCACGGAAACCCCGGTCGCGGGCGGGGGTGGCAGAGTCGCATCCTGCGATATCGGGGAAGGGGGCCGCGGGGAATCGCGGCCCCCGTTTTCATGCCCTCCCCGGGGCCGGGCCGCCTGCCGCCGCCCTGCCCCCTGCCCGGCTACGCCCCAGGCTGTGCCGGATGTCACCCGATCAGCGGCCCGTGGCGGCCATAGGTTTCGTCATAGTGCCGCCGCAGCCGCATCAGCGCGATGCGCAGCACGATCTTGCCCGAGCGCGCGGCCCAGCCCATGCGCTGTTCGGCCGCCTCGATCCCCTCGAGAAAGCAGCAGACCCGCAGCGCCACATCGCCGAGCCCGGGTCCGAGGTCGCGCAGCGCCGCGGCCACCCGCTCCCTTGCGCGCGAGCCGCCATCGGCCTGGCCGCCGCCGGCGCGGAAATCGCCCCGGTCGGCGCCGGTCAGGAACCGCTCCCAGTTCTGCGCCACGCGCGGACCCATCTGCGCCAGTTCAAAATCCTCGCGCAGCCGCTCGGCCGCCTCGACGAGTTCGGGCTCCAGAAAGGGCCGGCCGTCCTTGTCGCGCCGCCGGCCCAGCACGGCAACCGGGCTTTCGGCCACGTTCACCCGCAGGCGGCGCGCGCGCTCGCCCCCGTCGCCACCGATGACGCGGCTGCCCCAGACGCGGTGCTGGTCGGCAAAGCGCGTCGGGGCCTCGGCCAGGCCAGGCTGGCCGGCCTGCGCCTCCGCGTCGAGCATGCGCTTCAGGGCGGCGCGGCCCTGCGCGGTGATCTCGTAGGTGGAAACCCGGCCGGTCTTGCGGCAGGAGATCCAGTCCTTGAGGCAGAAGGCCTGCGCCATGCTGTGGTCCAGAACGGCGGTGCGGGCGTGGCGGCCATCGGGCAGTTCGCGCATCACCACGGCCTTGTCCATGTCGGTCGAAAAGGTCAGCATGGCCCCCGGCTCGGCCAGGCGGCGCAGCACGCGGGTGCCCTCGCAGGCAAGTTGCGCCTCGTCGGGAAGTGCGGGAATGTCGCGGATCGGGGCGGTCATGACGTCGGTGTCCTTCTGTCGGTCTGGGGCCGAGGCGGACCTCGCCCCCTGGCTGACCGTCGCCAGCGCGCCATCCATCAGCGGATCGTCGCGGCGGTTTTCATAGCGGCGGACCTGGCGCAGCACGGTCGAGGCATCGAGCCCCGTCCGCCGGGCCAGGGCGCGCAGCGAGACGCCCTCTTCGATATGGCTGATGTACAGTTGGACGCGCTTTGGCAGCCAGAGCGGCAGGGTTGTGGCGGCGGAGATGGTCATCCGGTCCCCTCAGCATATGCGGCGGTCGAAGGCTGCGACGTCCGATGGCTTGGACAAAAGCAACCTTCGGGCGAAAAGGTTACAGAGGCGTTAACTCTTAACACTCTGGCGATAATCGTAACCGAAACCTAAACAATCGCGAATCGGGCGCCCGCTGAAACGGGGCGATGCGCAACGTGAAGTTGTGACGGTGCAGGATGGCGGCAGTTCTGGAAGGAGACTGCCATGTCCGAATATCGCAAGGCGCTGACCGAGATGCGCCGCCCCGGCCTGCTGATGCGCGCGGTGCGCCACGGGCTCAGGGACTATCCGCGCAGCCGCAGCCCGCGGCGGTCCGGGGATGACGAGACCGCAATGGAAATCAGGCTTTCGCGGTTGATGGAGGCCGAGGCGCGGCTGGAAGCGACCCGCCGCGCCGGGCATGCGGATTATTCCATCGCCCGGCATATCGAGGTTCTGGTGGCGCTGATCGCCGAGGCGCGGCCGCTGTTTGCCGAGGCGCCGCCGCTCCGGATCGTCCCGGCCGAATAGCCCGTCGCGGCCGGGCACATCCACGCGGGCGGACCTCCGATTGTTTCCGTTCGGGAAACCGCAATCCGGCCTGTGCCCCCCACAGGGCGGACCGATCCCGGTCAGGGCGCGCCCTCCCCCGTGGTCCGGCCGGATCGACGGGCCGCCGGGGGGCGGCGGCCCCGGGGGCGCGGCCCTCAGAGGAAGGCGTCGGGCATCTCGGCCTTGCGCCGGGCGACATAATCCTCCAGCGCCTCGCGCCGGCCCTCGTCCAGCGCCGGGGGCTGATAATCGGACAACATCTTCTTCACCCGCACCGCGGCGAGGGTCTGGGTATCGCGGGCGCCCTCTTCTTCCCAGGTCTCAAACGGCTTGTAATCCAGCAGTTCGGTGCGCCAGAAGGCCGATTTGAAATTCGCCTGGGTGTGGGCGCAGCCGAGGTAATGGCCGCCCGGGCCCACCTCGCGGATCGCCTCCATCCCGAGCGCGTTCTCGTCCATCGCGACACCGCGCGCCAGGCCGTGCAGGCAGCCGAGCTGGTCGGCATCCATCACGAATTTCTCGTAGGACGAGACGAGGCCGCCCTCCAGCCAGCCACAGGCATGGAGCATGAAGTTCACGCCGGCCTGCAACGCCATGTTCAGGCTGTTGGCCGATTCGTAGCCCGCCTGCGCGTCGGGCAGCTTCGAGCCGGTGAAGGCGCCGCCGGACCGATACGGCAGCCCCAGACGCCGGGCAAGCTGCCCCGCGCCATAGGTGATCATCGCGGCCTCGGGCGTGCCGAAGGTGGGCGCGCCGGAATTCATGTCGATCGAGGTGACGAAGGCGCCCATGATCACCGGCGCCCCGGCGCGGACCAGCTGGCTGTAGGCCACGCCAGCCAGGCATTCGGCCAGCACCTGCGTCAGCGTGCCGGCGATCGTCACCGGCGCCATGGCGCCGCCAACGATGAAGGGCGACACGATGCTCGCCTGGTTCGCCGCGGCATAGACCTCAAGCGCGCCCATCATGATGCCGTCGAAGGTCAGCGGCGAATTGATGTTGATGAGCGAGGTCATCACCGTGTTGCGGTCCACGAAATCGTCGCCGAACAGGATTTTCGACATCGTGACCGAATCGGCGGCCCGGCTGGGTTCCGTGACCGACCCCATATAGGGCTTGTCGCTCAGCGTCATATGCGCCAGCAGCATGTCGAAATGCCGCTTGTTCACCGGCACGTCCGTCGGTTCGCAGACCGTGCCGCCAGAGTGATGCAGCCATTTCGACATGTAGCCGAGTTTCACGAAGTTCTGGAAATCGGCCAGCGTGGCATAGCGGCGGCCGCCTGCGGCATCGCGCACGAAGGGCGGGCCGTAGACCGGCGCCAGCACCAGGCCCCGACCGCCGATGTCGACATTGCGCTCGGGGTTGCGGGCATGCTGGGTGAAGGACGAGGGCGCCGTCGCGCAGAGCCGCCGCGCAAGGCCGCGCGGAATATGCACCCTTTCGCCGCGGACATCGGCGCCGGCGGCGCGCCAGCGCGCCAGCGCCGCCGGATTCTCGACGAAATTGACGCCGATCTCCTCCAGCACCGTCTCGGCATTGTATTCGATGACGGCGAGCGCCTCTTCGTTCAGCACCTCGAAATTCGGAATGTTGCGTTCGATGAAGCGCACCGTCTCGAAACTGACCGCGGTGCGTTCCGCCCGCCGCGCCGCCCCGCCGCCGCGCGCCCGGCGGCCGCCGCCCGTTTCCTCGTTCATTGCGCCATCCTCCAGCAAATCCGGCCCGGCTCGGGGCATTTGCCGCCCTTATCGCGCCAAAACCCCGCTCTCCCCGCCCCGTTTCCGTCGCATGACGCCTGAAAGCGACATGACCGTCGCGGCCTTCCGGGTTTGACGCCGCGCCACGACTTCGGCACCATGGGTCCAGGGGCCGGGACAGGACCGGGACCGGCGCCCGAGGGAGAGTGACATAGCGGATCCCCAGACATCGGAGCGCCCGTCGAAGCCGCGCCATCTCGATGCGGCCGAGATCGGGGCGATCGCGCATCTTTACCGCGGCGAGGTCTATCGCAGCACGATCTGGCGCACGCGGCTCGACACCACGACCAACTGGTCGGTGGTGACGCTGGGGGTCGCGCTGTCGATCTCCTATGCCGCGCCGGGCGCCTCGCCCCTGCCGCTGGTGCTGGTCGGCGTGCTGATCATCTTCTTTCTGGTGATCGAGGCGCGGCGTTATCGCTATTTCAACGTCTGGCGGGCGCGGGCGCGCTGGCTCGAGACCCATTTCTTCGCGCCGATGCTGACCGATGGCGACCTGCATCTCGATGAGAACTGGCAGGGCGTCCTGGCCCGCGACTACCAGCGGCCGCGCTATCATATCTCGATGATGACGGCGATCGGCCGGCGGGTGCGGCGGAACTATCTCTGGATCCTGCTGATCCAGGCGCTGGCCTATGCCGGCAAGATCGTGGTGCATCCGACCCCTGTCACCTCATGGGACGAGGCGATGGCCCGCGCCGATGTCGGCCCGCTGCCCGGCGAGGTCATGATCGCGATGGGCGCGGTCTATGTCGCGACCTTCGTCGCCATCGCGATCTGGAGCCGGATCAGCGACAGCCGCCGCGGTGCGGCGCGCGGCACCGGCCAGTCCGGCTCGATGGGATAGGCGGAGAGAAGCGCGGGGGGAGAGGCCGAGCCGCCCCCTTTTGCGGGCCTTGCGATTTTGCCGGCCCCGCCGTAATCGGGGCCATGACCCAGCACCAGCGCCTTCTCATCATCGACTTCGGCTCCCAGGTGACGCAGCTGATCGCGCGGCGCCTGCGCGAGTTGAAGGTCTATTGCGAAATCCACCCCTACAACCGGGTGGACGATGCCTTCCTTGCGGATTTCGCCCCGCAGGCGGTGATCCTGTCGGGCGGGCCGGATAGCGTGACGCGCGCCGGCTCCCCCCGCGCGCCCGAGGCGCTCTGGACCTTCGGCGTCCCGGTCCTTGGCATCTGCTATGGCCAGCAGACCATGATGCAGCAACTGGGCGGGCTGGTCGAAAGCGGCCATGGCACGGCGGAATTCGGCCGCGCCTTCGTCACGCCGGCGCCCGACCGGCTGGCGCTGCTGGAGGGCTGGTTCGAAGCCGGGACCGAACAGGTGTGGATGAGCCACGGCGACCATGTGTCCAGGATCGCCCCGGGGTTCCGCGTCTACGGCACCTCGCCCAACGCGCCCTTCGCCATCACCGCCGACGAATCCCGCCGCTTCTTTGCCGTCCAGTTCCACCCCGAGGTGCACCATACCCCGATGGGCGCCCGGCTTTACGAGAATTTCGTGCGGCTTGCCGGGTTCACCGGCGACTGGACCATGGCCAGCTATCGCGAAGATGCCATCGCGAAGATCCGCGCCCGCGTCGGCGATGCGCATGTGATCTGCGGCCTGTCGGGCGGCGTCGATTCCTCGGTGGCGGCCGTCCTGATCCACGAGGCGATCGGCGACCGGCTGACCTGCGTCTTCGTCGACCACGGCCTCTTGCGCAAGGGCGAGGCCGATGAGGTGGTCACGATGTTCCGCGACACCTACAACATCCCGCTGATCCATGCCGATGAAAGCGCGCTTTTCCTCGGCGCGCTCGAGGGCGTCTCCGACCCCGAGGTCAAGCGCAAGACAATCGGCCGGCTCTTCATCGACGTGTTCCAGAAATATGCCCGCCGGATCGACGGCGCAGAGTTTCTGGCGCAGGGCACGCTCTACCCCGATGTGATCGAATCGGTCAGCTTCTCCGGCGGCCCCTCGGTCACGATCAAGTCGCACCACAATGTCGGCGGCCTGCCCGAGAAGATGGGGCTGAAGCTCGTCGAGCCGCTGCGCGAACTCTTCAAGGACGAGGTGCGCGCGCTGGGGCGCGAACTCGGCCTGCCGGAAGCCTTCATCCGCCGCCATCCCTTCCCCGGCCCCGGGCTCGCCATCCGCTGCCCGGGCGAGATCACCGCCGAAAAGCTGGAGATCCTGCGCAATGCCGATGCGGTCTATATCGACCAGATCCGCCGGCACGGGCTTTACGACGAAATCTGGCAGGCCTTCGCCGCCATCCTGCCGATGCGCACCGTCGGCGTGATGGGCGACGGGCGGACCTACGACTATGCGCTGGCGCTGCGCGCCGTGACCTCGGTCGACGGGATGACGGCGGATTATTACCCCTTCACCCATGAATTCCTGGGCGAGACGGCGACGCGGATCATCAACGAGGTGAAGGGCGTGAACCGGGTGTTCTACGACTGCACCTCGAAACCGCCGGGCACGATCGAGCTGGAATAGACCGGAGCCTGCCGCGACGATCACAGGGCGCATGGGCCGGTGGATGCGTGCATTAACCATCCGTTAATCC
>JBDHSO010000202.1:0-6489 GCA_039808125.1 Rhodobacter sp.
AGCGTAGAAACGGCGGCGTTCGGCGTTCATAGTTCTGTACTGAAATGGCGCACCCGACAGGATTCGAACCTGTGACCCCTGCCTTCGGAGGGCAGTACTCTATCCAGCTGAGCTACGGGTGCCTCGAGCCGGTTCCTACAGGATAGAACCGCGCGCCGCAACGACAAATCGGCGGGTCATCCGAAGAGATCGTGGCACAGTTCCAGGGCGGAGACCAGCGCGTCGACCTCGGCCTCGGTGTTGTAGAGCGCGAAGGAGGCGCGGCAGGTTGCGGTCAGGCCGAAATACTGCATCAGCGGCATGGCGCAATGGGTGCCGGCGCGCACGGCGATGCCGCGCTTGTCGAGAACGGTCGAGATATCATGGGGATGGGCCGCGCCTTGCAGGGTGAAGCTGAAGATCGCGCCCTTGCCCGGCGCCGTTCCCTGCTGGTTCAGCCAGTTCAGCCCCCCAAGCCGCCTGGCGGCATAATCGCCAAGCCGGCGCTCATGCGCCGCGACATTCTTCATCCCCAGCGCCATGAGGTATTCCAGCGCCACGCCAAGGCCGATCTGGTTCACGATCCCCGGCGTGCCGGCCTCGAACTTGAGCGGCGGATCGGCATAGATCACGCCTTCGCGCGAAACCTCGCGGATCATGTCGCCGCCGCCGAGGAAGGGCCGCATCTCGTCCATCCTCTCGCGCCGGATGAAGATCGCCCCGGAACCACTTGGTCCGTATAGTTTATGCCCGGTAATGGCGTAGAAATCGCAGCCGATCGCGGCCACATCAACGGGCATATGGACCGCGCCCTGCGATCCGTCCACCAGCACCGGAACGCCCCTTTCACGCGCCGCAGCGCAGATGGCCGCCACCTCGACCAGGCTGCCGGTGACATTCGACATCTGGGTGATGGCCACCAACCTCGTCCGCGGCCCGATGGCGTCGATCACCGCCTGCGCGTCCAGCGCGCCGGTCGCGTCGCAATCGACCCATTTCAGCACGGCACCATTGCGCTCGCGCAGAAAATGCCAGGGCACGATATTGGCATGGTGCTCCAGGATCGAAAGCACGATCTCATCCCCGGCCCCGATCCTCGGCGCGGCCCAGGCATAGGAGACCAGGTTGATCCCCTCGGTCGAGCCGGTGGTGAAGACGATCTCCTCGGGGTCGGTGGCGCCGAGAAAGCGGGCGACGATGCCGCGCACCGCTTCGTACTGTTCGGTCGCGAGATTGGACAGGTAGTGCAAGCCGCGGTGGACATTGGCATATTCCATCGAATAGGCCTGCGTCACCGCCTCGATCACCGCGCGCGGCTTCTGGGCCGAGGCGCCGTTGTCGAGATAGACCAGCGGCTTGCCGTTCACCTCGCGCGCAAGGATGGGGAAATCGGCGCGGATTTTGTCGACATCATACATTCGGCATCGTCTCCGGACCGAAAACGGTCATCAGAATGGTGGAAAGCGCCAGCGCCAGCAGGATCATCGTGCCGATGATGGCAAAGAACACCTTGGTCTGGCTGGAGAATCCGTGAAGTTCCGTCACAAATCCGGTCAGCAGCCACAAGAACAGCACCATGGCGCCCAGCCCGATCAGCCCGGCCAGCGGCGGCAGCGCCAGAAGGACGAGAATCTGCACCGCCTGCAAGACCAGCATCAGGAATTGCAGCCAGGCCATCGTCACCAGACCCTGATCGAAACGCCCCTCGCCACCCGCGCCGCGGCCGAGAATGTGGATGATCACCACCGCCAGAAGCAGCACCACGAACTGCATCACCGCCGTATAGACCGGAGAGCCGAACAGCGCGGCAATCACCGCCTGCTCTTCGGCCGGCATCAGCGTCAGCGTCAGATGCAGCATCAGCGAAGAGGCCACGGCCATCAGCGCCAGCGCCGCCAGCCCGGCGCCGGGCGGCAGATCCAGCGCCAGAACGGCGCGCAGGCCGGCGCGGGGTTGCTGCAGCGACAGCCGGACCAGATGTGCAATCGTCGATCCGTTCATCGTGCCGCCTCGCGCGAAAGTTGCACCCAGAGCCAGAGGAAGGCCGCCAGCACCAGGCATCCCACCAGCGTCAGCGCCGGCCCCGGCCCCTTCAGCCCGGCCAGCAAGCCGTGCAGCAGCACGGCCGGGCTGACCGCCAGCAGCGCCCAGAACAGCGACAGCCGCGCGGCAAGCGGCGTGATGTGGCTGCCGAAGGCGTGCATCGCCGCATAGGCCAGCGCGGCGACCAGATAGAAGAGCAGCGGCGCCACGAACAGGATCGCGAAAAGGTTGATCCCGATCAGCGGCTGAAACCCCGGTGCCTGATCCGCCGGCACCCCGGCCATGGCGGTCTGCTGCGCCTCGCGCGCCAGCGCCGGCCAGCGCGCCACGAACAGCAGGAAGGCCGCACCCATCAGCGTTGCCAGCGCGTCGGCCTCGGTCGCGCCCGCGTCCAGCTTGCGGCGGATGACCGCGGCGGGGCGACGCCAGGTTTGCAGGATGTCGGTCGTCACCGCCATGTCAGGACTCGTGCCGGTGAAGCCACCCCTCCAGCCGGGCGCGGATATCCTCGGCGATCGTCTCGTCGGCAATCTCGCCGATGGCCTCGGCAAGAAACGCCAGCACCAGCAGAGATTGCGCGACCCGCTTCGGCACCCCGCGCGAGCGCAGGTAGAACAGCGCCGTTTCGTCGATGGCGCCCGAGGTAGAACCATGCGAGCACTTCACGTCGTCGGCATAGATCTCCAGCTCGGGCTTGGCCAGAAACTGGCTGTCCTCGTCCAGCAGCAGGCTCTGGCTGATCTGGTAGCCATCGGTCTTCTGCGCGCCCTGCTTCACCAGGATCTTGCCCTGGAAAACCCCGGTCGCGCCATGTTTCAGCACCTTCTTGAACACCTGCCGGCTCTCGCAACGCTCGGCGGCATGGGTGATGAACACGGTGTCGTCATGCAGGAAATCGCCATCACCCATCGAGGCGCCGGCGACATGGGCGACCGAATCGTCGCCCAGAAGTTCGATCACCGTCTCGTTGCGGGTCAGCCGGCCGTTGGCGGTCAGCGTGAAGGACTTGAACAGCGCCTCGGCACCGATCCGGGCGAAGATATGGGTCACGGCGCGCCGGTCGTGATCGCGGCCTTGCGCGCGGATATGGTGAAACCGGGCGCCATCGGCGACCTCGACCTCCAGCACCTTGTTGAAACGCGCCGCCGCCGGGCCGCTTTCGAGGATCGTCAGTTCGGCGCCGGGCTCCAGCTTCACGCAATGGTGCAGGAGTGCGTCGGAAGTTTCTGACATATGGCGATAAATCAGCGCCACCGGCCTTGCCGCCCGCGCCGTTGCGCGGATCAGGACGCCATCGGTGGCAAAGGCGGTGTTCAGCGCCGCGAGCGGGCGTTCGACCGGGCGTTGCCCACGCGCCTCCAGCACGCCATAGAGGCCCTGCGCCCAGTGGATGTCCTTGCCGCCGGCATCGGCCAGCCGCTCGATCTCGACCCCCGCCAGCGCGGGATCGTCCGACGCGGCCGCGTCGAAGACGCCATCGACGAACACCAGTTTCACCCGGTCGATCCCGTCGAACGACGGCGCCTCGTCGCTGTCGTCGAACACCGCGGCGCGCGGTGCCTCGGGCGCGACCAGCGCGGAAGGGTCGGTGTAGCGCCAGTATTCGTCACGCTTCGAGGGCAGGCCCATGGCCGTCAGCCGGTCCAGCGCCTCACGCCGCGCGGCACCCGCCCAGCCGTCGTCGACCAGGGCCAGCCCGGCGATGCGGGCGGCCAGCGCGTCCTGTTTCGCCTGAAGGATGGCCATCACTTCACCTCGGCCAGCAGGTCGGCATAGCCGTTGGTCTCGACCTCCAGCGCCAGATCCGGCCCCCCGGTCTTCACGATGCGCCCGCCCGCCATGATATGCACGACATCGGGCCGGATATGATCGAGAAGGCGCTGGTAATGCGTGATGACCAGAAAGGCCCGGCCGGCATCGCGCAGCGCGTTGACGCCATCGGAAACCAGTTTCATCGCATCGACGTCAAGTCCGGAATCGGTCTCGTCCAGGATGCACATCTTCGGTTCGAGAATGGCCATTTGCAGGATTTCGTTGCGCTTCTTCTCGCCGCCCGAAAAGCCGACATTGACCGGGCGCTTCAGCATCTCGGCCTCGATCTTCAGCGACTTCGCCTTTTCCCGCACCAGCTTGAGGAAATCGCCGGCCGAGATCTCGTCTTCGCCGCGCGCCTTGCGCTGCGCGTTCAGCGCGGTGCGCAGGAAGGTCATGTTGCCGACGCCGGGAATTTCCACCGGATACTGGAAGGCCAGGAACAGGCCGGCGGCGGCACGGGCCTCAGGCTCCATCTCCAGCAGTTCCTCGCCCTCGAGCCGGGCCGAACCTTCCGTGACCTCATAGCCATCGCGGCCGGCCAGCACATAGGAGAGCGTCGATTTGCCCGACCCGTTCGGCCCCATGATCGCATGCACCTCACCGGCGGCAACCGAAAGGTCGACACCGCGGAGGATCACCTTGTCCTCCTCTTGCAGTTTGACGTGCAGGTTCTTGATCTCAAGCATGATTTTCTCCGTTCATGCCGGCCGGAGCAGCGCCCTTGCATAGGCGCGCATCCGGTCCGGCGTCAATGGGTTGGAAAGAGGATCGGCGACGGCCCTGCGCCGCCAGAGCAAGGCCGGCGGCGGCAGCCAGCGGGCCGCGAGACAGAGGCTCCGGCGCCGAAGGGGCGACACTGCGGTCGGCCGCGGTCGGCCGCCGGCGTTCGGCAATGCGGCCGCCCATGCCGGTGCTGTCGGGATTGCGCGGCATCATGGCTCAGCCCGCCCTGCCGTATCGGGCGGCGGCGGGGGCCGCGGCCGTCAGAAGGAAATGACGCTGCCGCGGATCAGAAGCGACTGTGCCTCGGTCGAGGCGAGGACGCGCGCGGTCCAGTCCGGCGCGAAGACGGTCGAGAAGGCCTCGGGCCAGAGATGGACCAGGTTGTGGGCTGCCGCCATGCCGAGCGCAACGCCCAGCACCTTGGCCAGCACCGTCGAACGATCGCCCAGACCCAGCGCGAAGGTCACGATGACCGCCAGCCCCAGCGCCAACCCGGCCTGGCGCGCCAGCGCCGCATCCTCCGTGATCCCCATCGCCACCCGTCCGCTGAACAGCCAGTCGCCATAGACCACGACCATCTGCGACAGCGCCCCCGCGATCACGCAGGCGAGCAAAATCAAAATCTGCCGCAGCCGGCCAGAGTGCGGGGTTTCCGCCACAGGTTTCGGGACGTGGCGGAAGGAACATTCGTCCCCCACGAAGACCGTGCCGGTCGAGACCACGCCCTTGCCGCTGCGAATGCGGCCGACGCGCTCGCGAAAGACCGCCTGCTGCGCCGTGATCGACATGGCGATCCCCTCCACCCTGCGCTGTGCCCAGCACGTCGTATAGGCGCCCTGCATGGCAGCAATAGGGCGGGATTCGTGCAAGTGTCCCGCATTTGATGCAAGGCCGCGGCGGTCCGGCCGCTGCCCCTGCCCCTCTGTCGCGCCGCTCAGCCAAGGCGCACCGCCGTGCCGCAGGACGTGACCATCAGCATGTTGTTGACCACCTCGTAGTCGAGATCGACGCCCACCACCGCATCGGCATCCAGCCGCTTGGCCTCGGCCTCCATCTCGGCCAGCGCGGTGCGCCGGGCCTTGGCCAGTTCCTCCTCATAGGCGGCGGATCGGCCGCCCACGATGTCGCGGATGCCGGCGAAGATGTCGCGAAAGATATTGGCACCCAGTATCGCCTCGCCGGTGACGATGCCGAGATAGCCGACAATGGCGCGACCCTCGATCGACGGGGTTGTCGTGACGATCATCCTGCCCTCCACGTCTTTCCTGACGGCACCGGCAAGGGCCTGTTCCAGCCCCGCATCCCGGTCCTGCGCCCGGCCGGCAAACCCTAGCCGACCGAACCTTCCAGGCTGATCGCCACCAGGCTTTGCGCCTCCATGGCGAATTCCATCGGCAGGGCCTGCAACACTTCCTTGCAGAAGCCGTTCACCACCAGCGCCACCGCCTCTTCCTCGTCCATCCCGCGCGAGCGGCAGTAGAAGAGCTGGTCTTCATCCACCTTGCTGGTCGTCGCCTCGTGCTCGACCCGGGACGAGGTGTTCTTGACCTCGATATAGGGCACGGTATGCGCGCCGCATTTGTCGCCGATCAGCAGGCTGTCGCATTGGGTGTAGTTGCGGCTGTCATGTGCCTTGGGATGCATCGAGACCAGCCCGCGATAGGTGTTCTGCGCCCGCCCCGCCGAGATGCCCTTGGACACGATGCGCGATTTCGTCCGCTTGCCCAGATGCACCATCTTGGTGCCGGTATCGGCCTGCTGGGCGTTGTTGGTGATGGCGATCGAGTAGAACTCGCCCTGCGCATCGTCGCCCCGCAGGATGCAGGACGGGTATTTCCAGGTGATCGCCGAGCCGGTTTCCACCTGCGTCCACATCACCTTGGCGCGGTCCTCGCGGCAATCGGCGCGCTTGGTGACGAAGTTGTAGAT
>JBDHSO010000203.1:0-6433 GCA_039808125.1 Rhodobacter sp.
TGCACAGATGCAGGACCTGCGCGCGAAGATGCGCGAAGTGAACGGGTCCGTCCGCGTTGCCAAGAACACGCTCGCCAAGATCGCCCTTGAAGGGAAACCCGCTGCGAAGATGGGGGACCTGCTTACGGGCATGACCGTGATGACCTTCTCGGAAGACCCCGTGGCTGCGGCCAAGGTGGCCGAGGCCTATGCCAAGACCAACGACAAGTTCGTGGTTCTTGGCGGGGCCATGGGTGACACGGTTCTGGACCCGGCCGGTGTGAAAGCCGTGGCCGCCATGCCGTCGCGTGACGAGCTTATCGCTCAGATCGTGTCCTGCATCGGCGCGCCCGCCTCGAACATCGCCGGCGCCATTGGCGCGCCTGCTGCAAACATCGCGGGCATCCTGTCCACCATCGAGGAAAAGGCTGCCGCCTGATCCTGCCTTCGTGGGGCGATCCAAGCGTCGTTGGACCCCATCTAACCTGAACGGAACGAGAAAATGGCTGATCTGAACAAACTCGCAGAAGACATCGTTGGCCTGACCCTCCTGCAGGCGCAGGAGCTGAAGACCATCCTGAAGGACAAGTACGGCATCGAGCCCGCCGCCGGCGGCGCGGTGATGATGGCCGGCCCGGCTTCGGCCGCGGCCCCGGCCGAAGAAGAGAAGACCGAGTTCGACGTCGTGCTGACCGAAGCCGGCGCGAACAAGATCAACGTCATCAAGGAAGTTCGCAGCATCACCGGCCTGGGCCTGGTGGAAGCGAAGAACCTGGTCGAGGCCGGCGGCAAGATCAAGGAGGCCGTCGCCAAGGCCGAGGCCGAGGAGATCAAGAAGAAGCTCGAAGCGGCCGGCGCCAAGGTCGAGCTCAAGTAATCGCGCGTGCGGGCATTGCCGCAGCGATGATTTCGGGCTGGAGGCGGCTTTGTCCGCCTTCAGCCCAAGCGCGTCTTGAAAGGCGCTTTGGCCATGCATATCTGGCGAAAGCTTCTTTCCGGGTGCGATGACTGGTTCGGGAGCCGCCTTTCGGGACAGGCGGCAGGTATGGAACCTCTCCCCCCCTCGCCAGTTGGTGCGAGCCTGCGGCCCGGCAGGCTTCGCGCCGGCGAATGAAGAAAGGTGACCACGAGCATGGCGCAAGCTTACGTCGGCCAAAAACGAGTCCGCCGGTATTTCGGCAAAATTCGCGAAGTTCTGGAGATGCCGAACCTCATCGAGGTTCAGAAATCCTCCTATGACCTGTTCCTGCGCTCTGGCGACGGATTGAAGCCGCTCGACGGCGAAGGGATTCAGGGCACGTTCCAGTCGGTCTTTCCGATCAAGGATTTCAACGATACGGCGGTTCTGGAATTCGTCCGCTACGAGCTGGAAAAGCCGAAATACGACGTTGACGAATGCATGCAGCGCGACCTGACCTATGCGGCACCCCTGAAGGTGACGCTGCGCCTGATCGTGTTCGATGTCGATGAATCGACCGGGGCCCGGTCGGTGAAGGACATCAAGGAACAGGATGTCTACATGGGCGACATGCCGCTCATGACGCCGAACGGGACCTTCATCGTGAACGGTACCGAACGGGTGATCGTTTCCCAGATGCACCGTTCGCCGGGCGTGTTCTTCGACCACGACAAGGGCAAGACCCATTCCTCGGGCAAGCTGTTGTTCGCCTGCCGGATCATTCCCTATCGCGGCTCCTGGCTCGATTTCGAGTTCGACGCCAAGGACATCGTGTTCGCCCGCATCGACCGTCGCCGCAAGCTGCCGGTGACGACGCTGCTTTACGCCCTGGGCATGGATCAGGACGCCATCATGGCGGCCTATTACGATACCGTTACCTTCCGCTACCTGAAGAACAAGGGCTGGGTCACCCGCTTCTTCCCTGATCGCGTGCGCGGCACCCGGCCGACCTACGATCTGGTCGATGCGGCGACGGGCGAGGTCATCCTGAAGGCGGGTGAGAAGGTCACGCCGCGGATGGTGAAGAAGTGGATGGAGGAAGGCGCCGTCACCGAATTGCTGGTGCCGTTCGATCATATTCTTGGCCGTTTTGTCGCCCATGACATCGTGAACGACGAGAACGGCGCGATCTGGGCCGAGGCCGGGGATGAGCTGACCTGGGATCTGGACCGTGACGGCGAAGTGAAGGGCGGCACGCTGAAGGTGCTGCTGGATCAGGGCATCACCGAGATCCCGGTTCTCGACATCGACAACGTGAATGTCGGCCCCTACATCCGCAACACGATGGCGGTCGACAAGAACTGGAACCGCGACACCGCGCTGATGGATATCTATCGCGTGATGCGGCCGGGCGAGCCGCCGACCGTCGAGGCTGCCTCGACCCTGTTCGACACGCTGTTCTTCGACAAGGAGCGCTACGATCTCTCGGCCGTCGGCCGCGTCAAGATGAACATGCGCCTCGACCTCGACAAGCCGGACACCCAGCGCACGCTGGACCGCGAGGATATCGTGGCCTGCATCAAGGCGCTGACGGAACTGCGCGACGGCCATGGCGAGATCGACGACATCGACCACCTCGGCAACCGCCGGGTGCGCAGTGTCGGCGAGTTGATGGAGAACCAGTATCGCGTTGGCCTTCTGCGGATGGAACGCGCGATCAAGGAGCGCATGTCCTCGGTCGAGATCGACACGATCATGCCGCAGGACCTGATCAACGCCAAACCGGCGGCGGCGGCGGTGCGCGAATTCTTCGGCTCCTCGCAGCTGTCGCAGTTCATGGACCAGACCAACCCGCTCAGCGAAGTGACGCACAAGCGCCGCCTCTCGGCGCTTGGGCCGGGCGGTCTGACCCGTGAACGCGCGGGCTTCGAGGTGCGCGACGTTCACCCGACCCATTATGGCCGGATGTGCCCGATCGAGACGCCGGAAGGCCAGAACATCGGTCTGATCAACTCGCTGGCGACCTTTGCCCGCGTGAACAAGTACGGCTTCATCGAGACGCCCTATCGCAAGGTCATCGACGGCAAGGTCACGGATGACGTGATCTACATGTCGGCGACAGAAGAGATGCGCCACACCGTCGCCCAGGCCAATGCCGGCCAGGACCGGGAGGGCCGTTTCACCGACGACCTGATTTCCAGCCGGAAAGCGGGCGAATTCATGCTGAATCCGCCCGATGCGATCGACCTGATCGACGTGTCGCCGAAGCAGCTTGTTTCGGTGGCGGCCTCGCTGATCCCCTTCCTGGAAAATGACGACGCCAACCGCGCGCTGATGGGTTCGAACATGCAGCGGCAGGCGGTGCCTCTGCTGCAATCGGATGCGCCCTTCGTCGGCACCGGGATCGAGGCCGTGGTGGCCCGCGACAGCGGTGCCTCGATCATGGCCCGCCGTGCCGGCGTGATCGACCAGGTGGATGCGACCCGTATCGTTGTCCGCGCGACCGAGATGATGGAGCCGGGCGAGCCGGGCGTCGACATCTACCGCCTGCGCAAGTTCAAGCGCTCGAACCAGTCGTCTTGCATCAACCAGCGCCCGCTGGTGAAGGTGGGCGACCGGGTGGCGCGCGGCGAGGTGGTGGCCGACGGTCCCTGCACGGACCTGGGCGAACTGGCCCTTGGCCGGAACGTCGTCGTCGCCTTCATGCCCTGGAACGGCTACAACTACGAGGACTCGATCCTGATTTCCGAGCGCATCCTGAAGGATGACGTATTCACCTCGATTCACATCGACGAATACGAAGTGGCGGCGCGGGACACCAAGCTCGGGCCGGAAGAAATCACCCGCGACATTCCGAACGTCGGTGAAGAGGCGCTGCGCAACCTTGACGAAGCTGGCATCGTCTATATCGGCGCCGAGGTGAATCCGGGCGACATCCTCGTCGGCAAGATCACCCCCAAGGGCGAAAGCCCGATGACGCCGGAGGAGAAACTCCTGCGCGCCATCTTCGGTGAAAAGGCCAGCGACGTGCGCGATACCTCGCTGCGCCTGCCGCCCGGTGCCTTCGGGACCGTGGTGGAGGTGCGGGTGTTCAACCGGCACGGCGTCGACAAGGATGAGCGTTAGCTGCAGATCGAGCGCGAGGAAGTCGAACGTCTGGCGCGCGACCGCGACGACGAGCTGACGATTCTCGAACGCAACATCTACGCCCGCCTGAAGGCGTTGATCCTTGGCCGCGAGGCGGTGAAGGGTCCGAAGGGCGTGAAGGCCGGCTCGAAGATCGACGACGAACTGCTGGGCAGCCTGAGCCGTGGCCAGTGGTGGCAACTGGCCGTGGCCGAAGAGGACCAGGCGAAGGAAATCGAGGCGTTGCACGACCAGTACGAGCAGCAGAAGCGCGCGCTGGATCTTCGCTTCGAGGACAAGGTCGAGAAGGTGCGTCGCGGCGACGATCTGCCGCCCGGCGTGATGAAGATGGTCAAGGTCTTCGTCGCGGTGAAGCGCAAGCTGCAGCCCGGCGACAAGATGGCCGGCCGTCACGGCAACAAGGGTGTCATCTCCAAGGTGGTGCCGGTCGAGGACATGCCGTTCCTTGCGGACGGCACCCCGGTCGACATGGTGCTGAACCCCTTGGGCGTGCCGTCGCGGATGAACGTGGGCCAGATTCTTGAAACCCACATGGGCTGGGCGGCGCGCGGCCTCGGGCTGAAGATCGACGAGGCCTTGCGCGACTTCCGCCGCCATGGCGATCTGACCCCGGTCAAGGAAGCCATGCGCCTGGCCTATGGCGACGACACCTATGATGGCGTGTTCGATGACATGGGCGACGACGAACTGCTGGAAAAGGCGGGGCTTGTCACCCGCGGCGTGCCGATCGCGACCCCGGTCTTCGACGGGGCGAAGGAGGCCGACGTGAATGACGCGCTGCGTCGGGCGGGTTTCGACACCTCGGGCCAGTCCGATGTGTTCGATGGCCGTACCGGCGAAAAGTTCCAGCGTCGCGTGACCGTGGGTGTCAAGTACATGCTGAAGCTGCACCATCTGGTGGACGACAAGCTGCACGCGCGCTCGACCGGGCCTTACAGCCTCGTCACCCAGCAACCGCTGGGCGGCAAGGCGCAGTTCGGTGGCCAGCGTCTGGGTGAGATGGAGGTCTGGGCGCTGGAAGCCTATGGCGCCGCCTATACCCTGCAGGAAATGCTGACGGTCAAGTCGGACGACGTGGCCGGCCGGACCAAGGTGTACGAGTCGATCGTCAAGGGCGAGGACAATTTCGAGGCGGGCGTGCCGGAGAGCTTCAACGTGCTCGTCAAGGAAGTCCGCGGCCTCGGCCTGAACATGGAACTCCTGGATGCGGAGGAGGAGTGAGGGCGCTCGCGCCCTCCTCAACCGCCCCTACATATAAGGACGCACAATGAACCAGGAACTGAGCACCAACCCCTTCAATCCGCTGACCCCGGCGAAGGCCTTCGACGAGATCAAGATCTCGCTGGCCTCGCCGGAAAGGATCCTCTCGTGGTCCTACGGCGAGATCAAGAAGCCGGAAACCATCAACTATCGCACGTTCAAGCCCGAGCGTGACGGTCTGTTCTGCGCGCGTATCTTTGGCCCGATCAAGGATTACGAATGCCTCTGCGGCAAATACAAGCGCATGAAATATCGCGGCGTCGTCTGCGAGAAATGCGGCGTGGAAGTCACCTTGCAGAAGGTGCGCCGCGAGCGGATGGGCCATATCGAACTGGCCGCCCCCGTCGCCCATATCTGGTTCCTGAAATCGCTGCCGTCGCGTATCGGCCTGATGGTCGACATGACGCTGCGGGATCTGGAACGCATCCTCTACTTTGAAAACTACGTGGTCATCGAGCCGGGGCTGACCGACCTGACCTATGGCCAGTTGATGAGCGAGGAGGAATACCTCGACGCGCAGGACCAGTATGGTGCCGATGCCTTCACCGCCAATATCGGCGCCGAGGCGATCCGCGAGATGCTGGCGGCGATCGACCTTGAGGCGACCGCCGAACAACTGCGCGAGGAGCTGAAGGAAGCCACCGGCGAGTTGAAGCCGAAGAAGATCATCAAGCGGCTGAAGATCGTCGAGTCGTTCCTCGAGTCGGGCAACCGGCCCGAGTGGATGGTGCTGACCGTTCTGCCGGTGATCCCGCCGGAACTGCGCCCGCTGGTGCCGCTGGACGGCGGCCGTTTCGCCACCTCGGACCTGAACGACCTGTATCGCCGGGTCATCAATCGCAACAACCGCCTGAAGCGGCTGATCGAACTGCGCGCGCCCGACATCATCGTGCGCAACGAAAAGCGCATGCTGCAAGAGGCGGTCGATGCCCTCTTTGACAACGGCCGTCGCGGCCGGGTGATCACGGGCACCAACAAGCGCCCGCTGAAATCGCTGAGCGACATGCTGAAGGGCAAGCAGGGCCGCTTCCGCCAGAACCTTCTGGGGAAACGGGTCGACTTCTCGGGCCGCTCGGTCATCGTGACCGGGCCGGAACTGAAGCTGCACCAGTGCGGCCTGCCGAAGAAGATGGCGCTCGAACTGTTCAA
>JBDHSO010000204.1:0-6366 GCA_039808125.1 Rhodobacter sp.
GCCATGACGAACTTGTCCCATAAGGCATCCTTCCATTCCAACGAAAGGATCACACCATCAAACCGGGGGATCAAACACTAGGCGCTTGCATCGGGCGGGGTTTCACGTAAGGAAGTCGGCAGTTTTTCTGCCGGAGCATCGGATGACCCATCGCATCGCCATTCTGGGCGCCTCGGGCTATACCGGGGCCGAACTGGTCCGCCTGATCGCGACGCATCCCGGGATGCGCATCGCCGCGCTTTCGGCCGATCGCAAGGCCGGCATGGCCATGGCCGAGGTCTTCCCCTTCCTGCGCCATCTCGACCTGCCGCGGCTGGTGCGGATTGACGAGATCGATTTTTCCGGCATCGACCTGTGCTTCTGCGCCCTTCCTCATGCGACATCGCAGGAGGTGATCGCAAGGCTGCCGAAGGATCTGAAGATCGTCGACCTTTCCGCCGATTTTCGCCTGCGCGACCCGGCGGAGTATCAGAAATGGTACGGCCAGCCGCATGCGGCGGTGGAGTTGCAGCGCGAGGCGGTCTACGGCCTGACGGAGTTCTACCGCGACGAGATCCGCGCCGGCCGGCTGATCGCCGGTACCGGCTGCAATGCGGCGACCGGGCAATATGCGCTGCGGCCGCTGATCGCGGCGGGGGTGATCGACATCGACGAGATCGTGATCGACCTCAAGGCCGGGGTCTCGGGCGCGGGGCGCAGCCTGAAGGAAAACCTGCTTCACGCAGAATTGTCCGGCGGCACCCATACCTATTCCGCCGGCGGAAAGCACCGCCATCTGGGCGAGTTCGACCAGGAATTCTCGAAGATCGCCGGCCGTCCGGTGCAGGTCCAGTTCACCCCGCATCTCCTGCCGATGAACCGCGGCATCCTGGCCACCGTCTATGTGCGGGGCGAGGCGGCGGCGGTCCACGAGGTCTTGGCCCGCGCCTATGAAGACGAACCATTTCTGCAGGTTCTGCCCTTCGGCACGCTGCCCTCGACGCGCGACATCGCGGGGTCGAACTTCTGCCATCTCGGTGTGATCGGCGACCGGATCGCCGGCCCGGCGCCGCTGGTCGCGGTGCTGGACAACCTGACCAAGGGGTCGTCGGGGCAGGCGATCCAGAATGCAAATCTGATGCTGGGCCTGCCCGAAACCGAGGGTCTGATGCTGGCCCCGATCTTTCCCTGAGGATTGATTTCGGTCAAGGTGGCGCGGCGCGTCCGGATCTACCAGAGCCGGGACATCACAGCAGGAGCGATGCCATGCAAAGCACCGCGACGATCCGGGGCCGGGGGCAGATCCGCGGCCTCAAGGGATTGAAGAAGAAGCGGCGGATCCAGATCGTGGTTCTGGCCTTCGCGGCGCTGGCCCTGGCGACCGGGCTCATCGGCTATGCGCTGCAGGACGGGATCAACTTCTTCCGCAGCCCAACCCAGGTGATCGAGGAGAGGCCCGGCGCGGACGAGACGTTCCGGCTGGGCGGGCTGGTGAAGGAAGGCTCCATCGTTCCGGGCGAGGGGATGGCCTTTACCTTCGTCGTCACCGATGGCGGCGCCGAGATCCCGGTGGCCTATGTCGGCAGCGATCCGAAACCCGACCTGTTCACCGAGGGGACGGGCACCATCGCGACCGGGCGGATGGTCGACGGCACCTTCCAGGCGACGGATCTGCTGGCCAAGCATGACGAAAGCTATATGCCGCGCGAGGTGGTGGATGCGCTGAAAGAACAGGGCGTCTATCACCCCGAGGAATAGCGCGACGCGATGCCCCTGACGCCGCCCTTGCCTTGCGGCGGATTGGCGCAGATCGGGGCGGCGGGACCGGCCGGGGTCCCTCGCCGTGTTGCGGCGCAGGGCGGCCACGGGCGGGCTTTTCCTCCCGGAACAGCCCGGAACGCCCCGGCGCGAAATCCCGGTGGCCGGCAGGCGCGGCCGACGGGGCAGAGCGGCCCACAGCCGTCGCCGCGCCGCAGCGGTGTCCGGGGACCGGCGCGTTCGGGCCGAATGTCCCGGGAAAACCGCCGGCCGCGGCCGGAGCGCGGTTGGCGGACGGTTCGGCAGCCATGGCGCCCGACGGGCGCGGCGGTTCGCAGGGTGGGGCGAAATGACCAAGAGATTCTCTCTGGCATTTCCGGCGCCGTCCCGCGGCGGTGCCGCGAAGTCAATGCCGTCGTTGCAGAATTTTCCACCTGCCCGCCCGCGCGAATGCCGGAATCGACCGAAGGGCCCGTCGCTTTCGCCCCGCCTCTCGGTTGACCGCGCCAAGGGCGAAAGGTAAAGCGGATCGTGTAGTGCAAGCGCGCCGCGAAAGGCGCGCAGGCTCGCTGTCGCCAGCTGAAGGAGCATCTCGTGGACGCGCTTCTCCGGGAGTATATGCCGATCCTCATCCTGCTTGCCGTGGCCGTGGGGTTGGGGATCGTGCTGATCCTTGCCGCCGCGATCATCGCGGTCAGAAATCCCGATCCCGAGAAGGTTTCGACCTATGAATGCGGGTTCAACGCCTTCGACGACTCGCGGATGAAATTCGACGTCCGTTTCTATCTGGTCTCGATCCTCTTCATCATCTTCGACCTCGAGATCGCCTTCCTGTTTCCCTGGGCCGTGGCCTTCGGCGAAATGAGCATGGTCGCCTTCTGGTCGATGATGGTGTTTCTTGCGGTGCTGACCATCGGCTTCGCCTATGAATGGAAGAAGGGGGCGCTCGAATGGGAGTGATGACGGGTCAGAACACCGCCGGCATCGACCGCGAGGTCGAGGTCCAGGCGATGAACCGGCAGTTGCAGGACAAGGGCTTCCTGCTGACCACCACCGAGGACATCATCGCCTGGGCGCGCAACGGCTCGCTGATGTGGATGACCTTCGGCCTGGCCTGCTGCGCGGTCGAGATGATGCAGGCCTCGATGCCGCGCTACGATCTGGAACGCTTCGGCACCGCGCCCCGCGCCTCGCCCCGGCAGTCCGACCTGATGATCGTGGCCGGCACGCTGACCAACAAGATGGCGCCGGCGCTCCGCAAGGTCTACGACCAGATGCCCGAGCCGCGCTATGTGATCTCTATGGGGTCCTGCGCCAATGGCGGGGGATATTACCACTACAGCTATTCGGTGGTGCGGGGCTGCGACCGGGTGGTGCCGGTCGATGTCTATGTCCCGGGCTGCCCGCCCACCGCCGAGGCGCTGCTTTACGGCATCCTGCAATTGCAGCGGAAGATCCGCCGCACCGGCACGCTGGCGAGGTAAGAGATGAGCGACGACGCCCTTCGCGAACTGGTGGCGCTGATCGAGGTGAAGCGCCCCGATGCCGTGGTGACGAGCAAGATCGCCTTTGGCGAACTGACCGTTGTCACCACCCTGACCGAGATGGAAGCGCTGGTCGAATTCCTGCGCGACGATCCGGCCTGCCGCTTCTCGACGCTGGTCGACATCACCGCCGTCGACTATCCCGAGCGGCCGGCCCGGTTCGACATGGTGTGGCATTTCCTGTCGATGTACCGCAACCACCGCATCCGGCTGAAGGCCGCCGTGCGCGAGGACGAGCTTGTGCCCTCGATCGTCGCGCTGCACCCCTCGGCCAACTGGTTCGAGCGCGAGGTCTTCGACATGTTCGGGATCCTGTTCTCGGGCCACCCCGACCTGCGCCGGCTCCTGACCGACTACGGCTTCCGCGGCCACCCGCTGCGCAAGGATTTCCCGACCACCGGCTATGTCGAGGTCCGCTATGACGAGGTGCAGAAGCGCGTCGTCTATGAGCCGGTGAAGCTGGTGCAGGAATACCGGCAATTCGACTTCATGAGTCCCTGGGAAGGTGCGGAATACATTCTTCCGGGCGATCAGAAGGCGGAGGCCAGGTGATGCAGACGGGCCGTTGTCTGTGTGGCGCCTGCCGGTTCGTCGCCATGCCGCATGCGATGGAGGCCGGGGCCTGCCATTGCGCCATCTGTCGCAAGTGGACGGGCGGCATCAACCTGTCGGTCGGTTGCAGTGCTGCAAGCTGGAACGCCGATGCCCCGCTGCGTGCCTTCCGGTCCAGCGACCGGGCGGAGCGGGTGTTCTGCGGAACCTGCGGCAGCAGCCTCTACTGGCGGGCCCTCGACGATGCGGCGGACGAGCAGGCGATTGCACTGATGGCATTTGACACTCCCGGCCTGTTTCCGGTCACGCGGCAGATCTTCGTCGACCAGAAGCCTGACACCTATGCCCTGATGCTCTCGCGCGTGTCCGCCACCGCCGGGAACGGTCCAGCCACCGAATACAAGGATTGCGCATGATGGACGGCGATATCCGCAGGAACTCCTACGATGACGGCTCGGTTGACATCGAGACCGCCGAGCAGCGCATCCGCAACTTCAACATCAACTTCGGCCCGCAGCACCCGGCCGCGCATGGTGTGCTGCGTCTGGTGCTGGAGCTTGACGGCGAGATCGTCGAACGCTGCGACCCGCATATCGGCCTTCTGCACCGCGGCACCGAAAAGCTGATGGAAAGCCGCACCTATCTGCAGAACCTGCCCTATTTCGACCGGCTGGATTATGTGGCGCCGATGAACCAGGAACATGCCTGGTGCCTGGCGATCGAACGGCTGACAGGTACGGTGATCCCGCGCCGGGCCAGCCTGATCCGTGTGCTCTATTCGGAAATCGGCCGCATCCTGAACCATCTGATGAACCTGACCACAGGGGCGATGGACGTGGGCGCGCTGACGCCGCCGCTCTGGGGGTTCGAAGAGCGCGAAAAGCTGATGGTCTTCTATGAGCGGGCCTGCGGCGCGCGCCTGCATGCGGCCTATTTCCGGCCCGGCGGCGTGCATCAGGATCTGCCGCCGGCGCTGATCGACGACATCGACGCCTGGGCCGAGGCCTTTCCGAAGTTCTGCGACGATCTGGCCGAACTGCTGGTCGAGAACCGCATCTTCAAGCAGCGCACGGTCGATATCTGCATCGTGTCGCAGCAGGATGCGCTGGACTGGGGCTTTTCCGGCGTGATGGTGCGGGCTTCCGGCATGGCATGGGATCTGCGCCGCTCGCAACCCTATGAATGCTATGACGAATTCGATTTCCAGATTCCGATTGGCAAGAACGGCGACTGCTATGACCGTTTCCTCTGCCGGCTGGCGGAAATGCGGGAATCGGCCAGGATCATGCGCCAGTGCTGCACCAAGCTGCGCGAACCCGCGGCGCAGACCGACGTGCTGGCGCGCGGCCGCCTCGCCCCGCCGAAGCGGGCCGAGATGAAGACCGCGATGGAAAGCCTGATCCACCATTTCAAGCTTTATACCGAGGGCTTCCACGTCCCTGCGGGCGAGGTCTATGCCGCGGTCGAGGCGCCCAAGGGCGAGTTCGGCGTCTATCTGGTCGCCGATGGCACGAACCGGCCATATCGCGCCAAGATCCGCGCGCCGGGATATCCGCATCTGCAGGCGATGGACTATCTGGCCACCGGCCATCAGCTGGCCGATGTCTCGGCCATCATCGCCACGCTGGACGTGGTGTTCGGGGAGATCGACAGGTGATCGAGGTTTCGCCCCTCGGCGATCTGCACGGGCTGGTCACGGCCCTGTCGGGGGCGCCCGCGATCCTTGCCTGTCTGCCTCTCTTCCTCCTTACCGCCATGCTGGGGCTCTGAATGCTTCGCCGCCTGTATCACGAACAACCCGCCTCCTTCGCCTTCACCCCGGCCAATCTGGCCTGGGCCGTGGGCCAGATCACCAAATATCCCGAGGGCCGGCAGGCCAGCGCCGTCATCCCGCTTCTGTGGCGCGCGCAGGAGCAGGAGGGTTGGCTGACCCGGCCCGCCATCGAATATGTCGCCGACATGCTGGGGATGGCCCATATCCGGGCGCTGGAGGTCGCGACCTTCTATTTCATGTTCCAGCTTTCGCCCGTGGGCCGCGTCGCCCATGTGCAGATTTGCGGCACCACCTCCTGCATGATCTGCGGCGCCGAAGAGCTGATCGCGGTTTGCAAGGAACTGATCTCGCCCTATCCGCACACGCCTTCGGCCGATGGCCGCTTTTCCTGGGAAGAGGTGGAATGCCTGGGCGCCTGCGCCAATGCGCCGATGGCCCAGATCGGCAAGGATTATTACGAGGATCTGACGCCCGAGAAGCTGCGCGGGCTGATCGCGCGGTTCGCCGAGGGCGAGGTGCCGGTGCCCGGCCCGCAGAACGGCCGCTACGCCTCGGAGCCGATCACCGGGCTGACGGCGCTGAAAGAGTTCGAATCCGGCCGCCGGCAGTACAATGCCAGCGCCGCGCGCGCCGTCGAGATCGGCGAGGCGGTGAAGCGGATCGACGGCACCGAAGTGGCGCTGCGCACCCCCTGGGTCGAGGCGCGCAGCCGCGCGCCCGCGCCGGCCGCCACTGCGGCGGCCGTGCCCGAACCGGCGC
>JBDHSO010000205.1:0-6311 GCA_039808125.1 Rhodobacter sp.
GGCGCGCAGGGCGCCGGCCACCATGCTGCGGCCATGGCGGACAACCAGCGCCCGGCCCCAATCCGAGGCCAGCGCCTGGTCGACCGAAGGCAGCGCACGGAAATCCGGCATCAATAGCCCACGAGGAACGGATTGAAGCCGCCGCGCCGGAACGGCTGATCCCGCATCAGCAGGTCGAGGCCAAGGCTGCCCACGTCATCGGCCACCGGATCGAGCGCGGGGTTCTTCGACTGATAGAGGATCTTCACCCAGCTGTTGCATTCACGGCAGATTTCGGCCTTCACCGTCGCCTCCGGCGTCTCGACCGAACGGTAGCTGATCCCCTTCGTCGAGCCGCAGCACAGGCATTTCACCCGCACCTCGTTCCATTGCGTCGCGCAGGTGCCGCAGGTGGCATAGCGGATGTTGTCGACCGCCGGCGTCGAGATCACCGATGAGGTGACGGGCCGCCCGCCGCAGGCCGGGCAGAGGCCGGGGCCCACGGGCACAAGGATCCGCGCTTCCAGCGTGTTGGCGAGGCCGGCCATATGCACCTGCACCGCCGCGGCCGCGAACAGATGCGGCGCGATGCTTTCGGGCGGCACGGTCCCGGCAAGGATGTTGCCCAGAAGCCAGCGCCGGTCCTCGGCCCCGGCCCCCGCGACGGCATCCAGCGCCAGGCGCGCCTCGGGCGGCATGTCGATTTCGGCGGCAAGCCCCACCAGCGCGTCGAGCGTGGCGTCGAGCGCGGGATCCCCGGCCAGCACCTCCCGGTCGAGGGGGGGCATGGCGGCCATCCGCGCCCGCGCCAGCACCTCGGCGGCGGGCGATGGCGCCGGCGGCAGGCCGCGGGCCAGTTCGGCCATCGTCCCGCTCAACGCGGCCAGAAAGGACAGGTAGGGGCCAAGCCGTTCGGAGGCGGCGGCGGCCAGCGTGGCGAACCGCGCGGCACGGCGCTGCAACAGCGCCGCAGGATCGGCGGGCGGGATTGCGAAAGGTGGCCGCGGCACGCCGCCGATGACCGAGGGATCGGGTTCGGGCGCTGACGGCATGAAACCTCCGGGGCCGGCCGGCGACCACGGGGCGGCCGCTACGGCACCAGTCTGCCGTCGCTCAGTCGCGGCGTCCAGCCACTTCCTTCAGCCATTTGCGATGGTGCCGCCAGGCCCATCCGCCCGTCACCCAGCCGCGCGTCATGGCGCTGAGCGTGCCGCGCGTCCAGATCCCGGCATAGACATGCAGGATGAAGGTCAGGCCCATCAGCACCGCCGCGACGGAATGGCCAAGGACCGCCCATCGCCGGGCAGGGATCGAGACGAGATCGGGGAAGACCTCATGCCAGATCATCGTGCCAGTGCCGAGCAGGATCAGGATCAGGCCGGCCATCGCCCAGAACACGAACTTCTGCCCGGCATTGTACTTGCCCAGCGTCGGCAGCTTCTCCTCGTTCTGGTCCATGACATCGCGAGCGTGGCGCAGCCAGACCAAATCGTCATGACGCGGGATGTTGCGCGCGACAAGCTGGACGAACATCAGAAGATAACCCACCGCCAGCACCAGCCCCAGGATCGGATGCAGCCAGCGCGCCGTCTGCCCCCCGCCGAACAGCGCGGTCAGCCAGAACAGCGGCGGCCAGTAGAACGCCAGCCCCGACAACAGCAGCAGGATCGTCGTTGCGGCGATGATCCAGTGGTTGATCCGGGTAAACAGCCGGTAGCGACCCACCCGCACCGGATCGCGGTCGAGGATGCGGTCGCCCCGGTCGGAAAAATGCCTCCGTGTCATGCCCTGTGTCATGCACTTCCCTCCCCGCTCCGGTCGACCAGGGCCTGGGCCTCGGCCTCGTCTTCGGCACTGACACGGTTGGCGCGGGCGAACAGTCCGTGCAGCACCGCCCCGGCGGCGGCCAGTCCCAGCGCCGCAAGGCCGATGGTCTTGTTCGCGCCCTTCCAGGCGCTGACGGTCGAGGCGACCTGCGGATCGTCCGGCAGCCCGGAATAAAGCGAGGGCTGATCGGCATGGTGCAGCACATAGATCACATGCGTGCCGCCCACACCCGCCGGATCATAGATGCCGGCATTGGCGTAGCCGCGCGATTTCAGATCGGCGATGCGGTCGTTGGCATGTTCGATCATTGCGGTCTTGGTGCCGAAGACGATGGCCTGGGTCGGGCAGGCCTTGGCGCAGGCCGGCCCCTGCCCCACCCCCACCCGGTCGGAGCAGAGCGTGCATTTGTAGCTGCGGTTGTCCTTCGGGCTGATCCGCGGCACGTCGAAAGGGCAGCCGATAATGCAATAGCCGCAACCGATGCAGTTTTCGTGAATGAAATCCACGATGCCGTTGGAATATTGCACGATGGCGCCGGGCGCGGGACAGGCGGCAAGGCAGCCCGGCTCCTCGCAATGCATGCAGCCGTCCTTGCGGATCAGCCATTCGAAATCGCCGGTTGCCGGATTGTCGTATTCGGTGAACCGCATCAGGGTGAACATCTCGGCCGAGAGGTCGGGCGGGTTCTCGTAGACGCCGGTGTTCACCCCGATCTCGGGATGGGTTTCGTTCCATTCCGCGCAGGCCGACTGGCAGGCCTTGCAGCCGATGCATTTCGACACGTCGATCAGTTTGGCCACTTCGGTCAGGCGGCGGTCGGGCGCGGGCAGGTCGGGCATGGCCGAGGCGCGCACCACGTCGCGCGCGCCGAGATTGGTTTCCAGCGGCTCGACCGGCGGGTTGGCCGCGGCCGTGACGGGTTCCGGGGCAAGTCCAGTCATGCGAGCGGCCCCCCTTCGACGGGTTCGATGTTGACGAGAAAGGCCTTGAACTCCGGTGTCTGGATATTGGCGTCACCGACAAAGGGCGTCAGGCTGTTCGGCCCCCAGCCCTTGCGCGCGACCCCGGTAAAGCCCCAGTGCAGCGGGATGCCCACCACATGCACGGTCTTGCCTGCGCAGGTCAGGGGCCTGATCCGCTTGGTCACGACCGCCTTGGCCCAGACCTCGCCCCGTTTCGACCAGACGCGCACCTGCTGGCCCAGCCGGATGCCCCGCTCTGCCGCAAGCTGTTCGCTGATTTCCACGAAGAACTCCGGCTGCAAGGCCGCATTCACCGGGTTGTGCTTGGTCCAGTAGTGGAAATGCTCGGTCAGGCGGTAGGAGGTGCCGACGAAGGGGAATTCGTCCGAGGTGGCCATCTGCGCCAGATCGTCGGGGAAGACCCGCGCCGCCGGGTTGCCGCGCAGCTTCGGGTTCAGCACATTCTCGACCGGGCTTTCGAACGGCTCCATATGCGTGGGGAACGGCCCGTCCACCATGCCCTTGCGGCTGAAGAGCTTGCCCACCCCCTCATTCGTCATGATGAAGGGCATGACCTCTTCGGGCTTCGCGGTGACGCCCATGTCGGGCACGTCGTAGCCCGCCCATTTCTCGCCGTCCCATTCGATCAGCTTGCGGGTCGGATCCCAGGCTTTGCCCTGAAGGTCCGCCGAGGCGCGGTTGTAGAGGATGCGCCGGTTCATCGGCCAGGCGAAGGCCCAGTTCAGGAAGGCGCCCGTATTGTCGGGATCGGTATTGTCCCGCCGGGCCATCATGTTGCCGTCCTCGTTCCAGCAACCCGAATAGATCCAGCAGCCCGACATGGTGGAGCCGTCGTCGCGCAGCTGGCTGAAGTTCTTCACCTGCTTGCCCGCCGGCACCAGCACCTTGGCCGGATCCGCGGGGTCGAGAAGGTCGGTCAGCGCGCGGCCGTTCATCTCGCGCGCCAGTTCCGCCGCCGTCGGCGCCAGTTCCTCGGCATAGTCCCAGGTCAGGTTCAGGATCGGATCGGGAAAGGCCCCGCCCTCATCCTCGTAGAGCTTGCGGACCCGGCGGAAGATGTTCGCCATGATCTCGATATCGCGCCGCGCCATCTCTGGCGGGGTCGCGCCCGCCCAATGCCATTGCAGCCAGCGGCCCGAGTTCACCAGCGCGCCTTCGTCCTCGGCGAAGCAGGTGGTCGGCAGTTCCAGCACCTCGGTCTGGATCGAGGCCGTGTCCACATCGTTGAAAGTGCCGTGGTTTTCCCAGAAATGCGCCGTTTCGGTCTGGAGCGGATCCATCACCACCAGAAGCTTCAGCTTCGACAGCCCCTCCGTCACCTTGGCCCGGTTGGGAAAGGAGAGCAGCGGGTTGAAGCCCTGGCAGAAATAGAGGTTCACCTCCCCCTTCGCCATCATGTCGAAGGTGCGCAGGATGTCGTAGGAGGGGACGTCCAGCTTGGGCAGGTAGTGATAGGCCCAGTCGTTTTCGGCCGTCGCCGCATCGCCCCACATCGCCTTCATGAACGAGACCATGAACTTGCCGTAGTTCTGCCAGTAGCTGGTCTGGTTCGGGCGCAGCGGCTTGTTGGCCCGCGTCGACATGTAGGTGGCGTAATCCACCTCGGTGTCGCGCGGGATGTTCAGATAGCCCGGGATCAGGTTCGACATCAGGCCGATGTCGGTCAGGCCCTGGATGTTGGAATGCCCGCGCAGCGCGTTCACGCCGCCGCCGCGCAGACCGATGTTGCCCAGGATCAGTTGCAGCATCGCCATGCCGCGGATGTTCTGGGACCCTTTCGAATGCTGGGTCCAGCCCAGGGCATACATCGAGGTCATCACCTTGTCGGTGGCCGAGGTCTCGCCGATCATCTCGCAGACCTTCAGGAAACGGTCCACCGGCGTGCCGCAGACGTTCGAGACGAACTCGGGCGTGTAGATGTCGACATGCGCCTTCAAGAGGTTCCAGACGCAGCGCGGATCCTGCAAGGTGGGGTCCACCTTGGCAAAGCCGTCATCGCCGATCTGGTATTCCCAGCTCGTCATGTCGTAGCTGTGCGTCTCATCGTTGTAGCCGGTGAAAAGACCATCCGCCCAGCCGTAGTCATCGCGCACAAGGAAGGCGGCGGAGGTGTAGTTCTTCACATATTCCCACTGCACCTTGTCGTTCTCGATGCACCAGCGGATCACCCCCATCAGGAAGGCGATGTCGCTGCCGGGTCGGATCGGCGCGTAATAATCCGCCACCGCCGCCGTGCGGGTAAAGCGCGGGTCGACGACGATCAGCCTGGCGCCGCGATTGGCCTTGGCCTCGGTCACCCATTTGAAGCCGCAGGGATGCGCCTCGGCGGCATTGCCGCCCATGACGATGGCAAGGTCAGTATTGCCGATATCCGTCCAGGAGTTCGTCATCGCGCCGCGACCGAACGTAGGAGCCAGACTGGCCACCGTAGGTCCGTGTCAAACGCGCGCCTGGTTGTCGAAACTCAGCATTCCCAGCGCACGCACCGCCTTGTAGGTCATCCAGGCGGTCTCGTTGGTGGTGCCAGAGGCGGCAAGGAAGCCCGCCGTCAGCCAGCGGTTGACCGTGACGCCCTTGTCGTTCGTCGCGATGAAGTTCTGGTCGCGGTCGTCCTTGATGGCGCGGGCGACCTTGTCATAGACCTGATCCCAGGTGATGTCCTGCCATTCGCCGCCGCCCGCGGGGCGATAGCGCGGCTTCACCGCCCTTGTGGGCGAATGGGCGAAATCCTTCAGCGCCGCGCCCTTGGGGCAAAGCGTGCCGCGGTTGGTGGGGTGGTCGGCATCGCCCTCGACATGGATGAGTTCGGCCTTCTCGCCGGCCTTCAGATCGCCGTGCGAGTAAAGGATGATGCCGCAGGCGACGGAACAATAGGTACAGGTGTTGCGCGTCTCGGTCGTGGCGGTCAGCCGGAAGGCGCGGACATGCGCCACCTCGGCCGCCTCGGCCGCACCGAAGCCAAGGGCCCCAAGCGACGTTCCCGCAACCCCCGCGCCTGCCAGCCGTAAGAAGCCGCGGCGTGAAAGGCCCTTGTTCATTCGACCCTCCCGTATGACCTTGTGGCAGCGATGGTCCGCCCAAAGCACCTTCAAGTCAAGACAAGTCGCCTCCGCCCCGCCCCCGGCCCGCCGGCGGCAGCGGCCCCGCAGGATGGAAGACCGCCCGTCGATCGGAGCGCGTCCGATCCGCACCGCCAACCCTGCGGAGGCCCGATGGAAATTGCCGAGCATATCCCGCTGTCAGAGGTGCAGCGGCAGCGACTCGGCGTTGCTGTATCGACCCAGAGAAAATCTGCTCATGCTACAAAGGTGACGGTCGCGATGAGTGTGACGCTGGATCTGACGTGTGTGGACGCGCCCATGGATGCAGGCGGAATCTTGGGCACGTTCGGGCATGTGATCGGGTGCGGTCGTGTGTCCGGCCTCGAAGATGCGGCCTGTCATGTGCCGCGGGCCTTTATGGAGATATGCAGGTCGGGACCAGTTCGCTTACCCGCGCTCGATGGCGCTCCGTCCGGAATGC
>JBDHSO010000206.1:0-6297 GCA_039808125.1 Rhodobacter sp.
TTGACTGGAGATGGAATGCGCCCGATCGGAATCGACCTGTTTGCCGGTGCGGGCGGCCTGAGCCTCGGCTTCGAGCAAGCCGGTTTCGATGTGAAGGCCGTTGTCGAAATCGATCCGGTGCATTGTGCCGTCCATGCGTTCAACTTCCCCGATGCCGCCGTGATCTGCGCTTCCGTCGAAGGCCTGACCGGCGACGAAATCCGCCAGCGGGCCGGGATCGGCGATATGCCGGTCGATTGTGTGTTCGGCGGAGCGCCGTGCCAGGGGTTCTCCCTCATCGGTCATCGTGCCCTCGACGACCCAAGGAACAGCCTTGTTCTCGACTTCGTGCGGATCGTGCGCGAGCTCGATGCGCGCACCTTCGTTTTCGAGAACGTCAAAGGCCTGACAGTCGGGCAGCACAAGGGGTTCCTGAAAGAGCTCGTCGCGGCGTTCGCAGCCGCAGACTATGAGGTTCGTCTGCCTTGGAAGGTGCTGAACGCCAGCCATTTCGGCGTTCCGCAATCCCGCGAGCGGTTCATCCTGATGGGCGCGAAGAAGGGGCAGACGCTACCGGATTATCCGGTGCCGACGACCAACGTTGCCGGACGGCCCATCCTTTACCCCGGCCTGCCTTTCGGCCCTTCGGCCCAGGATGCGATCGGCGACCTGCCGGATGCCGATCGTTTTCAGAGCCTGCTCCACGGCGATGCCGTACGCACCGAGGCTTGGGGCGAAGCATCCCCCTACGCGGCAGAGCTGCGCTGCATGACCAACGATGCCTGGCACTATGGGTATCCCCGCGAGTGGAGCCCCGCGATCCTTACGTCCAGCGCCAGGACACACCATACCGATATTTCCAGGGGCCGCTTTGCAGAAACCGAGCCTGGGAGCGTCGAACCAATCAGTCGGTTCTTCAAACTCGCACCTGGCGGCGTTTCCAATACCCTTCGCGCAGGCACAGACGGCGCTCGCGGTGCGTTCACCAGCCCCCGCCCCATCCACTACCGCTACCGGCGCTGTGTCACCGTGCGCGAAATGGCCCGGCTGCACGGCTTCCCCGACTGGTTCCGCCTCCATGCCACGAAATGGCACGGAGCGCGCCAGATCGGCAACTCCGTCCCGCCCCCGCTCGCTCGTGCGATCGCCGGCCGGATTGTCGCAGCGCTAGATGTGTCACCATCGAGGCCTACGGCGGCGATCGCTTTGGGCAATCCGGCCTTGCTCGATTACGATCTCACAGAAGCGGCGGAATATTTTGGGGTCGTTGCACCGCCGAGCAAACGCGATCGAAAGAGCGGAGCGAAGAAGCGCAAGCAGGTCGAGATCGAGGCGGCGCGCATGGCGCATCGGGCAGTGTATGGCTAAGAAGCCGAACCGTTATCTTCAGCTTATCGGCAGCATCTTCCACGATCATTGGTCGGAAGGGACGGATGCGTTCGAGTTCGAGCGTGAGGAGATCGAAGTCAAAGCTGCTCTTCTTGGGATCAAGCTGCCGAAGAACATCGGCGATGTGCTCTATAATATCCGGTATCGCGCCGACCTTCCTGAGGAGATTGTGTCCACCCAGCCAGAGGGGAAGGAGTGGATCATCGAGGGTGCAGGGCGGGCGCGGTATCGGTTTCGGTTGGTGACAAAGAACCGTATCGTTCCCAGAAGCGACCTGATGACGATCGACATCCCCGATGCAACGCCGGAGCTGATCCGCGCCTATGCCTTGGATGACGAACAGGCACTTCTCGCCATTGTGCGCTATAACCGGCTGATCGACACGTTCCTTGGACTTACAACCTATAGCCTACAGAACCATTTGCGCACCACAGTCAAAAGTATCGGCCAGATCGAAATCGACGAGCTCTACGTTGGACTGGATAAGCGCGGCTCCCACTATGTCATCCCTGTTCAGGCAAAGGGCGGGAAAGACCAGATCGGCATCGTGCAGACGACGCAGGATATACGGTTCGTTGAAGATCGGTTTCCCGGTATGCGCTGCCGGGCTATTTCCGCGCAGTTTATGCCCGGACAGGTTATTGCATTGTTTGAGCTGACTTTGCAGGATGACGAAGTGAAGGTTGTTGAAGAGCGGCATTACCGACTTGTCCCGGCCTCGCAACTGGACCCGAATGCGATTCGGAGTTACCGATAATATCCCAGTTTCTGACGATGATTTTTCATGGGGGCGGATATGCGCATAAAAAAAGTCCGAGTCGAAGGATTTCGTCTCCTCCAGGATATAGAGATCATGCTGGAATCCGGTTCGACCATTATAGTCGGCCGTAACAACAGCGGTAAAACGTCCCTCACGGACGTCTTTGAACGATTTGCGGGAGACAGTGGAGCCAAGTTTCGACTGGAGGATTTCTCCGCAAGTAGTCGCAAAAAGTTCTTTGAGGCCAAAGCGCTGAGGGAGCAGGGGGAAGATTCTGGGAAGGTGCTAGCGACCATCCCTAGGATCACGATCACCCTGACATTCACCTACGACAGCGCCGCTCCTTCGCTGGGTCCGCTTTCCCCCTTCATCATCGATCTCGATATGAATTCCACGACCGCCATCGTGAAAGTGGATTATGCACCGACACTTGCGACGCTGCAGGCGCTGCTCGAGGTAGGCGCGCCGCCGGATGGGGTCGATCCTAACGTCCACTTCATGCGCCATCTCAAGGAGGCGATACCGAAGGCGTACAGTGTCCAGGTCACGGCGATAGACCCCACCGACCCTACTAATCTTCGCCAGTTCGAAGGAGCATCGACGCTGGCGGCACTGCTTCAGTGCAATCTCGTGCGCGCGCAGCGCACGCTCGACCATGCGAAGCATGGGGACGCCGATGTCATCGGCAAGCTTCTCAGTACCCTGTTCAAGACCGCATCGGCGACGACGGCCGCCGCCGCCGATCAGCAGCTCGCAGCGCAGCTGAAATCGTCCGTCGAAGGGATCGAACGGGGGGTCCAGCTGGAATTCGACGAGATGCTGAAGGCGCTGCTTCCTGCCATGAGCGTGTTGGGCTTTCCTAGCCTGAATGACACCGAACTGCGGCCGGAGACGTCGCTGAACGTCGACGCCTTGCTGTCGGACCATACGAAAGTGGTCTACGCGGGGACGGACGGGGTGAACCTCCCCGAAGGGTATAACGGGCTTGGCACGCGGAACTTAATCTACATGCTCCTGCAGTTGGAGAGCTATCACAAGCTCTACCGGGCCCGGGTCACGCGCCCGGCCACGCATCTGATCTTTGTCGAAGAGCCGGAGGCACATCTGCACCCCCAGATGCAGGAGGTGTTCATCTCTCAGCTGAACGCCGCCGTGGGCAAACTATCCGCCAAGTATCCGAAAGAGCCCGCCTGGCAGGTCCAGTTCGTCATTACGACTCATTCGTCCCATGTGGCGAACGCGGCACCCTTTGACGCGATCCGCTACTTCCTGAACGAACAGCCCGTCCCAGCAGGTGGGCGGCGCACGAAGGTAAAGGACTTCAAGAAAGGCATGGCCACGATCCCGCAGGCCGACCAAGATTTCCTGCATCAGTATATGACGCTCACGAAATGCGACCTCTATTTCGCGGACAAGGCGATCATCGTCGAAGGCACCACGGAACGCATATTGATGCCGCGCCTCTGCAAGATCGTCGACCAGTCTCTCGATGAGCAGCACAAGCTCGCAAAACAGTATGTGACGTCCGTCGAGGCCGGGGGTGCTTACGCGCATCTGTTCTATCCGCTGCTCGACTTTCTCGAGCTGAAGACACTGGTCATCACCGATCTTGACGCAGTGCACCTGGTCGCGAAGAAGAACAAGAAAGGCAAGGAAATTCATGTCTGGGAAAAGTGCCCTGTCGCCATAGGCGAGCGCACCTCGAATACTGCCATCCGCGAGTGGTTTCGACCCGAGGCTGAGAAGGCGGTAGCGGGATGGCAGGAGAAGACGGCCCCGGACGTCAGTCTGGCGACGCTTGCTGTCAAGACGGATGCCGAAAAACTCTCTGGCTATCGGCGCATCGCCTACCAGGTGCCGGAAATGCCCGGATCTGACATCTGCGCGCGCAGCTATGAGGACGCTCTGGTCCTGGCTAACCTCGAACGGTTCAAGATCGAGGACGACGCCGACCAGGCTGAAAATGCCTGGGATGTTGCGCAGGGCTGGTCGAAATCCGATACGGCGTTGCAGTTCGCCATCCGTGAGAAGGATTGGAACGTCCCACGCTATATCCGTGAAGGCCTGAAATGGCTCTCCGAACCTCCGCCTCCTCCGGCGGATGATCCCCCAATCGCGCCCCCAAATCCGGCCGATGCGGGCGAGGGCGCGGCATAATGGGCGCGGCCGACAACCCTGCGCTGGTCGCGGCCAAAGAGGCCCAGACAAAGGTCGAGACCTGTCTGGCGGAAGGGCGGAGCTTCCGCCTAGAAGCAGGTGCGGGCGCAGGCAAGACCTATTCGCTTGTGGCGGCCTTGAAGCGAATGATCGCGGAACGGGGTGCGGCACTGATGCAGAGCGGCCAGAAAATCGCCTGCATCACCTATACGGAAGTCGCTCGCGACGAGATTGCGCGTGAGGTTGAGCAGCATCCGGCGATCCTGGTCGAAACCATCCATGCGTTCTCATGGGCCTTCCTGCGCCAGTACCAGAAGGCGCTCCGCGAGCTGATCGCGGCCTCCGAAAACCGGAAGGACAAGCTGGTGGAAGCGGGTGGGATCGGGTCGAAGGTCGTCGATTACGATCTGGGCTTCTTTGGCATAGACGACAAGCGTGTCACGCTGGCCCATGACGATGTGCCCCTGTACATGGCGAAGCTGCTATCGAACTCGAAATTCCAACTCCTCCTGCAGCAGCAGTTCCCGGTCATTTTCATCGATGAGTACCAGGATACGAACCGCGACTTCATGGCCGCGATCACCAAGTATTATTTCACCCCGAAAAAGGGACCGCTGATCGGGCTGTTCGGGGACCATTGGCAGACGATCTACAACAGCGAATATGAGCTTGCGGCCTATCCGATCGAAGGCATCGACAAGGGCTCGAATTTCCGCTCCGCGCCGGTGATCGTCGATGTCCTGAACCGACTCCGCCCCGAACTGGCGCAATCTGTCGAGGACCCGGAAGCTGCAGGCGAGGCAAGGTTCTTCCATACCAACCAGTTTACAGGCGCTCGAACGAACACGGCCCATTCAAAGGCGGACCTGCTCCCCGACCTGGCACGCACCGTCCGTGAGGGTCTTATGCAACGCCTGCAAGGCGAGGGCTGGGACCTGGGCAAGACCAAGGTCCTGATGCTGACGCACAACGTTCTTGCGGCCGAGCAGGGATACCCCGCTATTGCCGAAGTGTTTCGCGGGCGGAGCGATGCGTTCGCACGGAAGGAAGACCCCTCCATCAGGTTCTTCGCGGAGACGCTCGAGCCGATGGCCGAAGCCTATCGGACGTCCAATTACGCGGAGGTCTTTCGCCTCTATGGCGGTCGTCCGGCGATCCATACGCAAGCGGACAAGCTCGCGTGGCGCACCGACATGGACCGGCTTGTCCAGCTCCGCGAGCAGGGCAACATCGGGGCCGTGCTCGATCATTTGCAGGCAACGAAACGTCCAGTTCTCCCCGATCGGGTGCTACGCCGCGAGGATGAATTGCGACAGCTGGGTGACAAGCCGATACCTGACGACGCCACCGGTCTCCAGCGGCATCAGGAGTTGCGCGCAGTTGCGTATTCAGAAGTGATCTCGCTGGTGAAGTTCGTCGAGAAACAGTCGCCTTTCGCGACCCAACACAGCGTCAAAGGCGCGGAGTTCGAGAACGTCCTGGTCGTGCTGGGCGGTGGCTGGAACCACTATAATTGGCCGACATTGCTGGAGCTGATCGAGACCAAAGCGCTGACGGCTGCCAACACCAAGGGCTACTACCGCGCCCGAAACCTCTTCTATGTCTCGATTTCGCGGCCGATGAAGCGGCTCGCTGTGCTGGCGACCCAAACCCTTTCCAACACGGCATTGACGTCGGCGACCAAACTGTTCGACGGCAAGGTCGAAGCGCTCGACATTCCAGGATAAGCGTGGAGGCAAAGAAAAGGGGTCCGGCAAACCGGACGTCCCCACACGGATCATGCCCTGATTCAACCCAGCCGTGACGCTTCCTCGGCATAGGCCAAGCCGTCGGCGTACGCTCTCCAGTTGGGCAAGACTGACACTACCCAGCTCGGGGGTCCTTGCTGACCTAATTTAATGCTTTGTGCATAAATCAAGATTTACGCACAAATTGCTCGACCGTTCCAGATCATAGGCTTAGACTGTGCGTATTATATGTGCGTAATGTGAGCCGGTTCGATGCCCCTTACC
>JBDHSO010000207.1:0-6175 GCA_039808125.1 Rhodobacter sp.
CGTCGCCTGGTCGGCCTGGTATCCCGCCGCCCCCGCCGCGATGCCGGCGGCCGGCGCCGGCGCGCGGGGCCAGCGGATGTTCCGCGCGCCCCGGCGGCTGGTCCGTGCGCCGCTGGCGGAGGGCGGGCCGTATCCGCTGGTCCTGCTGTCGCATGGCACGGGGGGCACGGCCGAGGGCATGGGCTGGTTCGGCGAGCGTCTGGCCCGGGCGGGGCATATCGTCGTTGCGGCTGACCATCATGGCAATACCGCCATCGAACCCTACCGCGCCGAGGGGTTCCTGTGCTGGTGGGAACGCTCGGGCGACCTTCGCCTCCTCCTCGACCACCATCTGGCCGATGGTCCCTTCGCCGGCCGGATAGATCCCGGCCGCCTGCACGCGGCGGGTTTTTCTCTTGGCGGCTATACCGTTCTCGTGGCCCTGGGCGCGCGCACGGATGTGGCGCGTTACCTCGACTGGGCCAGGGGCACGCCCTTCGCCGCCGGCCCGCGCGAATTTCCCGATCTGGCCGCGCGCGTCCCGGCGCTGCTGCGCGACAGCGCGCCGTTTCGCGCGGCCTGGGACCGGCAGGGGCAGGACTGGCGCGACGCCCGGCTGCGATCGGGCCTTGCCATGGCGCCGGCCCCCACGGTTCGCGGCTTTTCGACCGAAAGCCTTGCCGTGATCGACCGTCCGGTGACGCTGATCGTCGGCGGCGCCGACCGCGAGGCGCCGGCCGGGCCCTGTGCCGACTGGCTGGCCGCGCAACTGCCGGCGGCGTCGCTCGTGCATCTCGGGCCGGAGGTGGGGCACTACGTCTTTCTCGACGAATGCACCGCCTTCGGCATCGAGACCGAGCCGGCCCTCTGTCGCGATGCGCCGGGCGTCGACCGCGGTGCGATCCATGATAGGGTCGCGGCGCTGGCGCGGGACCGGTTCAGGTGATCTGTTCCAGCCGGTCCTTCGACATGTCGCCGGGAACGATGGTCACGGGGATGGGAAGGCTGCCGGAACTGCGGGTCATCGCCGTCACCAGCGGGCCGGGGCCGGCCTTCTCGGTCGCGGCGCCAAGGACCAGCACGCCGATTTCGGGATCGTCGTTCACCAGCCCCAGGATCTCGGTCACCGCGTTGCCCTCGCGAATCACCAGTTCGGGATTGACGCCCTGCTTGTCGCGCATCCATTTGGCGAAGACCTCGAAATGCGCCTCGATCCGCTCGCGCGCCTCGGCCCGCATCAGATCACCCACGCCCATCCAGTGCTGGAACGCCTCGGGCGGGATGATCGACAGGATGGTGACGCCGGCGCCGGTATGGGCGGCGCGCAGGGCGGCATAGCGCATCGCGTTCAGGCACTCCCGGCTGTCGTCAAGCACGACAAGGAACTTGCGCATGGGCGGCACTCCGTTGGACGGGCGGAGTTTGAACCGGCGCGCGGCCGAAAGGCAAGACGTCAGACGGCCTTTTCGGCGGCGGCCCCGGCATGCCGCGTCATCAGGATCGAGCGGACGAGGTTCAGCAGGTTCAGTGCGGCCCAGAGTCCGTGGTTGCCGAAGGCGGGCACCAGAAGGGCCAGCGCCACGGCATAGATGGCGACGCTGACCAGCATGAGGTTGCGCATCAGCCGCGTCAGTGTGGCGCCGATATAGACCCCGTCCCAGGTCCAGGCGGCGGTGCCGAGCAGGGGCGAGACCGCCACCCAGGGCAGGAAGATCCGCGCCTCGGCGCGGACATCCCCGGCCGTGGTCATCAGGTCGATCAGCGGCCCGCCGGCCAGCGCGAAGACCAGCCCCAGCGCGCCCGCGCCTACAAAACCCCAGATCAGCGCCAGCCGCGTGGCCTGCCGCACCATCGCCGGCCGCCGCAGCCCCACGGCCTGGCCGACCAGCGTCTCGGCGGCGAAGGCAAAGCCGTCCAGCGCATAGGAGGTGATGGCCAGAAACTGCATCAGCACCTGATTGGCCGCCAGCGTCACGTCGCCCTCGCGCGCGCCGAGAAAAAGAAAGGTGGTGAAGGACAGTTGCAGCACGACCGAACGGATCATGATGTCGCCGTTGACGGCCGCCATCACCCGCAGGGCCGCGGCATCCCCGAGCCGCGCGAGGGCGGCGCGCAGGGCTGGCCCGAAGGCCTCGCGGCAGAGCCAGAGGCCGAGGACGACCCCGGTCCATTCCGCGATCAGCGTGGCCGTGGCAACGCCGCTGACCCCCCAGTCAAGGCCCAGGACGAACCACAGGTCAAGGATCACGTTCACTGCATTGATCCAGAGTTGCACCGCCATCATGCCCTGCGCCCGCTCGACCGCCAGAAGCCAGCCGGTGATCGCGTAAAGCGCGATGGTGGCCGGCGCCCCCCAGATGCGGATGGCGACATAGTCGCGCGCCAGCGCCTCGACCTCGGCCCCAGCCGGGGCGATGGCGAAGGCGCCCGCCACCAGCGGCACCTGCAGCAGGATCAGCGCCACGCCCGCGACGCCCGCCACCATCAGCGCGCGCAACAGGATGGCCGAGCGTTCCGCCATGTCGCCCGCGCCCTGCGCCTGCGCGGCCAGCCCCGAGGTGCCCATGCGCAGGAACCCGAAGATCCAGTAGACCGTGGTCAGGATGATCGCGCCCAGACCCACCGCCCCGATGGGCGCGGCTGCCCCCATCTGCCCGACGACGCCGGTATCGACGGCCCCGAGGAGCGGCACGGTCGCATTCGACAGGACGATGGGGCCGGCGATGCGCCAGATTCGCCGGTGGGTGATTGCCGCGGTGCCGGTCTCTGCCACGCTCATGCCCGCCCCGCCCCGCCGTGCCACGGGCAGGGCGGGCGGGTCACATGGGCGCACGGGCGGCGGACCGGGGCGGCGGAGGCGATCATGGGGTGAGGGGCGCAGGGCAAGGGATTGCCGCCACTGAGCCGGTGGCGGCGGGGAAAGTCAAGGCGGGCCGCAGAGCCGGCCAGGGTTTCCGGGGCGGGGGCCATCCGGTCGGCCGAGGTGGTGGGCGGGGTGCGGGACCGGGTGCGGGACGGGGATCGCTGCGGCGCGGGCAGGCCGCGGCCGGTCCCGGCGCATCGCGGCAAGGCGGCCCCGCGCTTTCCTGTTGCAACTGTGGCCGCATGCGGCAGCAGGGCGGGATCGCCCGTCCGGCCTGATGGGCGCAGGACGGGCCCGCCCAGCGGCACGGGCTGCGCGGCCGTGGGCCGTTCGGCGCCACCACGCGCTGCGCCGGGCGCGCGCGCCCGACCGCCCCTTACCCCTGCAACGTCCTTACGCCATAGCCCTCGCCCCGGGCCTTCATCGCGGCCACGGCGGCAATCGAGGCGGCCGCCGTGGTGAAATAGGGGATCTTGTCCATCAGCGCCACGCGGCGGATGTCGCGGCTGTCAGAGATGGTCTGCGTGCCCTCGGTCGTGTTCATCACGATGGCGATTTCATCGTTCTTCAGCCGGTCGACGATGTTCGGGCGGCCTTCATAGACCTTGGCCACCGCGTCGGAGGCGATGTCGTTGGCCGCAAGCCACTGGGCGGTGCCGCGGGTGGCGACGATCTCGAAACCCATGGCGATCAGGTCGCGGGCAGCGTCGGCAAGCGCGGCGGTCTTGTCGCTGTCGCGCACCGACAGGAACACCCGGCCGCTTTCGGGCAGGGTCATGCCCGCGCCCATCTGCGCCTTCAGGAAGGCCAGCGGGAAGGTGCGGTCCCAGCCCATCACCTCGCCCGTGCTGCGCATCTCGGGCCCCAGCAGCGGGTCGACGCCGGGGAAGCGGGCAAAGGGCAGCACGGCCTCTTTCACGCTGAACCAGGGCGTGATCGGGTCGGCCAGCGTCATCGGGTCGGCCAGGGGCAGCGGCGTGTCGGGGCCGACGCCGGCGGGGTAGGGCGGGCGGTCGGGGAAATGGCTCAGGGGTTCACCCGCCATCAGCCGCGCGGCGATGGAGGCGATGGCGCTGTCGGTGGCCTTGGCGACGAAAGGCACCGTGCGGCTGGCGCGGGGGTTCACCTCCAGCACATAGATGTCACCGTCCTTGATGGCGAATTGCACATTCATCAGCCCGACCACATTCAGCGCGCGGGCCATGATGACGGTCTGGCGTTTCAACTCGTCGATGGTGGCGGGGCTAAGCTGATGCGGCGGTAGCGAACAGGCGGAATCGCCGGAATGGACGCCCGCCTCCTCGATATGCTCCATGATGCCGGCCACATGCACATTGTCGCCATCGGACAGGGCATCGACATCAACTTCGACCGCGCCCGACAGATAGCTGTCCAGCAGAACCGGGCTGTCGCCCGACACTTGCACGGCGGTGTTGATGTAATGCTCAAGCTGCGCGTCGTCGCGCACGATCTCCATCGCGCGGCCACCCAGCACGAAACTGGGCCGGATCACCAGCGGATAGCCCACCTCATGCGCCACGCGGAACGCCTCGTCCCGCGACCGCGCGGTGCCGTTGACCGGCTGGCGCAGGCCCAGTTTCTGCAACAGCCGCTGGAACCGCTCACGGTCTTCGGCCAGGTCGATGGCATCGGGCGTGGTGCCAAGGATCTTGATGCCCTCCTCATGCAGGGCATTGGCCAGCTTCAGCGGCGTCTGGCCGCCGAACTGCACGATGACCCCGTGCAGCGTGCCATTCTCCTGCTCGACCCGCAGGATTTCCAGCACATGCTCCAGCGTCAGCGGCTCAAAATAAAGCCGGTCCGAAGTGTCGTAATCGGTACTGACGGTCTCGGGGTTGCAGTTGACCATGATGGTCTCATAGCCCGCCGCCGTCAGGGCGAAACAGGCGTGGCAGCAGCAGTAATCGAACTCGATCCCCTGGCCGATGCGGTTCGGCCCGCCGCCAAGGATGACCACCTTCTTCGCGGGTGAGGGGCGCGATTCGCATTCCACATCGCCCATGGCCGGGGATTCGTAGGTGGAATACATATAGGGCGTCTGCGCCTCGAATTCGGCGGCACAGGTGTCGATGCGCTTGAACACCGCCGTGACGCCAAGGTTGCGCCGCGCCCGGCGGACCTGGCCTTCATCGCGGCCGGTCAGCTTGGCAAGGCGGGCGTCGGTGAAGCCCATCATCTTCAACTTGCGCAGGCCCTCGGCCGACAGCGGCAGGCCATCGCGGCGGATTTGCGCCTCGGTGTCGATGATCTCGCGGATGCGGGCCAGGAACCAGGGGTCGAAGGCGGTGATCGCCTGGATGTCGTCATCCGAGAACCCCTCACGCATCGCCTGCGCGATGACGCGCAGCCGGTCTGGGGTGGCCTGCGACAGCGCCTTGGAGATGGCGGCGCGGTCGGGCGCTCCGGGGATGGCGATCTCGTCAAAGCCGGTCAGGCCGGTTTCAAGGCTGGCCAGCGCCTTTTGCAGGGATTCGTGGATGGTGCGGCCGATGGCCATGGCCTCGCCCACCGATTTCATCGCCGTGGTCAGGAAAGGCTCCGACCCCGGGAACTTCTCGAAGGCAAAGCGGGGGATCTTGGTCACGACATAATCTATCGTCGGCTCGAAACTGGCCGGCGTGACCCGCGTGATATCGTTGTCCAGCTCGTCCAAGGTGTAGCCCACGGCCAGCTTCGCCGCGATCTTGGCAATGGGGAAGCCCGTGGCCTTGGAGGCCAGCGCCGAACTCCGCGACACCCGCGGGTTCATCTCGATCACCACCATGCGGCCGTCGGCCGGGTTGATCGCCCATTGCACGTTCGACCCGCCGGTCTCGACCCCGATCTCGCGCAGGACGGCGATGCTGCCGTTGCGCATGATCTGGTATTCCTTGTCGGTCAGGGTCAGCGCCGGGGCGACGGTGATCGAGTCGCCGGTATGCACGCCCATCGGATCGACGTTCTCGATGGAACAGACGATGATGGCGTTGTCGGCGCGGTCGCGCACCACCTCCATCTCGTATTCCTTCCAGCCGAGCAGCGATTCATCGACCAGAACCTGCGCGACCGGGCTGGCCTCCAGCCCCGATTTGACGATGGCCTCGTAATCGTCGCGGTTATAGGCGACGCCGCCGCCAGTGCCACCAAGGGTAAAGGCGGGGCGGATGATCGCGGGCAGGCCGATATGTTCCAGATCCCGCATCGCCTGCGCCACGCCGGCAGCAATGTCATATTTGCCAGAGGCCAGTTTCGGCGCGGCGACGATGGTCGCCTTGGGGTTTTCCAGCCCGATCCTGTCCATCGCCTCGCGGAACAGCTTGCGGTCCTCGGCCA
>JBDHSO010000208.1:0-6172 GCA_039808125.1 Rhodobacter sp.
TCACCTCCGTCACAGGAAGTGAATCACACCCCAAAGCCGGCAGGAATCCCGTTTATGAGTTCACGGCCTAGCGCCGGACGGACCGCGCATTTCCCGCGCCCTGCACCACGATCTCGCGCAGCCCCTCCAGCCTGGTGGCGGAAATCGCATAGGCCACCGTCACCTCGCGCGAGCGCGGCGTATTGGCCGCCTTGGGTACCGCCGGCGGCAGGATGCGGAACTCGAGGACCAGCCGTCCCTCGCCCGCATCGGGCAGGGGCACCAGTTCGGCATCCCACCAGCCCTGGGTCGGCGGCAGCCCGGTGGCCCGCACGATGGCGCCGGTGGTGGTCGCCTCGATCGTCATCGTCTCGACCGTCGCCACCATCTGCCGCGGATCGACCGGCACGGCGGCGGTCTCCACCCGCTCGACGGGGGCCGAGCGGCGGAACCAGTTCCACGGGTTCCACCGGCTCGCGCAGCCCGCAAGGGCAAGGGTCACGGTCAGGATGACGCCGATACGGATCAGTCGGGTACGGAACATGCGGGCCTCTTCGTCTGCATCAACTGGCTAGCGCAACCGGGCCGGTTTGAAAAGCGCCGGTTTCGCCGCCGCCGCCTAGCGCCCCCCACGCGCCGCGCCGCGCCCCGGCCCCCGGGGAGCCGCGTTCGGCCTCTGGACCTCGGCGCCCGCCCGCGCTAGGCCGGTCGCGAAAGGAGCCCGCCATGGCCACGCCCGCCTTCGAGGACATTGCCGAAACCCTGGAGTTCCTGGACGACTGGGAAGAACGCTACCGCCATGTCATCGAACTGGGCCGCGCGATGCCGCCCCTCGACGACAGTTTCAAGGTGCCCGCCTACAAGGTCGACGGCTGCGCCAGCCAGGTCTGGCTGCGCCCGCAGATCGGCGCCGGACGCTTCGACTTTCAGGGTGACAGCGATGCGATGATCGTGCGCGGCCTGATCGCCATCCTGCATGCGCTTTACGCCGGCCTGCCGCCGGCCGAGGTGACGCGCGTCGATGCCGCGGCCGAGCTTGGCCGGCTCGGGCTGAACGACCATCTTTCGGCGCAGCGCTCGAACGGGCTGCGCGCCATGGTCGAGCGGATCCACAGGCTGGCCGCCGCCGCCGCGTAACCGTCCGGCGACGGAACGCCCGGGCGCCCGCGCCATCGGGCAGGTTGCGGGCGATGCGGGGCAACCGCATCCGGCGCCCCCCTTTTCGGCCAGCCCGCGCCCGAGACCCGCGCGGGATGCCGGCATCCCGACGGGCGCCTTTTCCCCCGATCCCGGCAGGGGGAATCCTCGCGGCGGAGGCGGCGTCCCGGTGTCAGAGCGGCTTGCAGGCCGCCTGCAACCAGCCCAGCACCGGGCCCGCGACCCGGGGGCCGATTCTGGTCAGCACCTCGGCATGATAGCCGTCGAGCCAGTCGCGCTCCTCGGCCGACAACGCCTCGCGCAGGATCATGCGGCGGTCGAAGGGCACGAAGGTCAGCGTCTCGAACGCAAGTTGCGCGCGGTTGTCGCCCAGGGCCGGCGCCTCGCCGACCACGACCAGGTTTTCGAGCCGGATGCCGAAGGCGCCCTCGCGGTAATAGCCCGGCTCGTTCGACAGGATCATCCCCGCCTCCAGCGGCACTTCCGACAGGCGCGACAGGCGTTGCGGCCCCTCATGCACCGACAGGAAGGCGCCGACCCCGTGGCCGGTGCCATGGTCGAAATCCCGCCCCGAAACCCAGAGCGGATAGCGGGCCAGCGCATCGAGATCGCGCCCCGCCAGCCCCTTCGGCCAGCGCAGGCGCGAGATCGCGATCAGCCCGCGCAGGACGCGGGTATAGCAGTCACGTGCCTCCGGCCCCGGATCGCCAAGGGCAATGGTGCGGGTGATATCGGTCGTTCCGTCCAGATATTGCGCGCCGGAATCGACCAGCAGCAACTGGTCGCGCTGCAGCCGCCGGTTCGATTGGCGCGTGACGCGGTAATGGATGATCGCGCCATTCGGCCCCGCCCCGGCGATCGTGTCGAAACTGATGTCGTGCAGCGCATTCGTCGCCCGGCGAAAGCCCTCCAGCGCCTCGACCACGGCGATCTCGCTCAGGCTTTCGGGGTCCTGCGCGTCAAGCCAGCACAGGAATTCCACCACCGCTGCACCATCGCGCAGATGCGCGGCGCGCATGCCGGCCACTTCGGCCGCATTCTTGCGCGCCTTGGGCAGGATGCAGGGATCGTCCCCGCGCGACACGGCGATTCCCGCCTCGGACAGTTCGTCGGAAACGGCGACCGGCGCCGAGGCGCCATCCACCCGCACCGGCCCCTGCAACGAGCGCAGGCCGGGCACAAAGGCTTCGGGCGGGCGAACCGTCACCTCGCGGCCGAGATGCGTGCGCACCTCCTCGCCGATCTTGGCGGGATCGGTATAAAGCGTCACACGCGCGTCGTCATGCAGGATGGCAAAGCCGTGCAGGACCGGAATGCGCGGCACATCGGCGCCGCGGATGTTCAGCAGCCAGCAGATCGAATCGGGCAGCGTGATCACGGCCGCCCGCTCGCCCGCCGCCCGCAGCCCGGCCGCCAGCCGGGTCCGCTTGGCGGCAGAGCTTTCGCCGGCCAGCGCCTCGGGATGGACGAAGGCCTTGCCGCAGGGCGGCCCGGGCTGGTCGGTCCAGATCGCATCGACCGCGTTGCGCACCGGGCGCAGCGCCACCTTGCGCCCGGCCAGCGCCGCCTCGATGCGGGCGATCTCGTCGGCCGTGTGCAGCCAGGGATCGTAGCCGACCAGACCCTCGGCCAGATGCCCGGCGATCCAGTCGCCCGGCTTCACCTCGGGCCAGGGCACGGGGGTGAAGGCGGCAGGGTCCACCTGCCCCTTCACCTGCGTGCGGTAGCGGCCGTCGACGAACACGCCCGCCACATCCGGCAGCACGACGCAGATCCCGGCCGAGCCGGTGAAGCCGGTCAGCCATTTCAGCCGCTCGTCGCGCGCGGCGACATATTCGCCCTGATGCGCATCGGCCCGCGGCACGATGAACCCGGCCAGCCCCTCGGCGGCAAGGGCGGCCCGCAGGGTCTTCAGCCGCGGCGGTCCCTGTTCGGGCGCGGCTGTGCTGTCAAAGGTCTGGAACACCGTCGGGCCTCTTCCTCTTGTGCCAAATATACCGGCGGATCCGCGGACCCCGTTCCCGCCTGCCTGCCGCCGGCCGGTCGCCCCGCGCGGGGGTCGCGCCGGGGCCGATCAGCCCGCCTTCCGCCAGTTGTTCCGCTTCTGGGCGCGCGGGTCCTTGTCGAACAGGCTGGCCAGTTGTTCGGTCATCGCGCCGGCCAGTTGCTCGACATCGGTGATCGTCACCGCGCGCTGGTAATAGCGGGTCACGTCATGGCCGATGCCGATGGCGATCAGTTCCACCGCGCGGCGCTTTTCCACCATGGCGATCACGTCGCGCAGATGCTTTTCGAGGAAGCTTGCGGGGTTCACGCTCAGCGTCGAATCGTCGACCGGCGCGCCGTCCGAGATCACCATCAGGATCTTGCGCACCTCCTGTCGGCCGGCCAGCCGGCGATGCGCCCATTCCAGCGCCTCGCCATCGATGTTCTCCTTCAGCAGGCCCTCTTTCATCATCAGGCCAAGGTTCGGGCGCACCCGCCGCCAGGGCGCATCGGCGGATTTGTAGATGATGTGGCGCAGGTCGTTCAGCCGGCCCGGCGCCTGCGGCCGGCCGTTGGCCAGCCAGCGCTCGCGGCTCTGGCCGCCCTTCCAGGCGCGGGTGGTGAAGCCCAGGATCTCGACCTTGACCGAGCAGCGCTCCAGCGTGCGCGCCAGCACATCGGCGCAGATCGCGGCGATGGAGATCGGCCGGCCCCGCATGGAACCCGAATTGTCCAGCAGCAGCGTGACCACGGTGTCGCGGAACTCGGTATCCTTTTCCCATTTGAAGGACAGGGGCGTGGTCGGGTTCGCCACCACGCGCGCCAGCCGCCCGGCGTCGAGGATGCCTTCCTCGAGATCGAACAGCCAGCTTCGGTTCTGCTGGGCCTGCAACCGGCGTTGCAGCTTGTTCGCCAGCCGGCCGACCGCGCCCTTCAGGGGTTCAAGCTGCTGGTCGAGATAGGCGCGCAGCCGTTCCAGTTCGGCCGGCTCGGCCAGATCCTCGGCGCGGATTTCCTCGTCGTAATCCGTGGTATAGACGGTGTAGTTCGGATCGGCATCGGAATAGGGCGCCGGCGGCGGCGGTTCCAGCGGCGCCTCGCCCTCGGGCGCCTCGGTCTCGTCGCCCATTTCCATGTCGGCGCTGTCATCCATCGTGACCTGCGCCTCGGACTGGTCTTCCTGTTCGTCCTGGCTGCGCTCGGGGCTGGCCTCGTTCTCGTCGCCCTCGTCGCTGTCCTCGCCTTCCGATTCGGGGCTGTCCTCGTCCTCCTCGGCCTGATCCTGCGCCTCGTCCTCTTCGGGGCGGTCGGGATCGTCGCCAAGCTGGTCGGCATAGCCCAGATCGGCGATCAGCCGGCGGGCCAGCCGGGCAAAGGCCGCCTGGTCGGGCAGCATCTCGTCCAGCGTCTCAAGCGTGTTGCCGCCCTGTTCCTCGATGAAGCCGCGCCAGAGGTTCAGCGCATTCTGCGCCGAGGCCGGCAGCACCCGCCCCGTCGCCCGCGACCGCACCAGATAGCCCGCCGCCACGGCAAGCGGCACGTCCTGGGGGTTGGTGATCTGGCCATAGCCCCGGCGATCGGCCTCCTGCGCGATCCTGGCGTCGATATTGGTCGCGGTTCCCGGCATCACCCGCGCGCCCATCGCCTCGCAGCGGGCGATTTCCATCGCATCGTAGATGTCGCGGGCAAGCTGCCCGGTCGGTGCATATTTCGCCGCGACGGAATCGTCGTGAAACCGGCGCCGCAGCGCGAAGGCATCGGCGGTGCCGCGGGCCAGCATCACCTCGTCGCGCGTCATCCGCCGGCTGACCTGCGGCAGGCGCACGCCCTCGCGGTTCATGCCGGGCGGGTCGACCGAATAGGCGACCGTCATTTCCGGGTCATCCGCCATGGTGCGGGTGGCCTCGGCGAGGGCCTTCTTGAAGGGATCGGCGGGGTTGTCGGCGGGCTTGTTCATCAGGCGAATTTGGCACCGCCCCGGGCCAAGGGCAAGGTCGGATCACGTCGGAACGCAGGGCCGCGGCGCGGCAACCCGGCAGCACGGCGGGATTGCGGCCCGTGCGAATGCGCACAGCGCCGCTGCGGACGTGCGGAATTGCCCCGCGGGCCGCAAACGGCGATGTAGGGCCACAGCCAGCGCCGGGCCACCGACCGGGCCGGCGCGAGACAGACCCGACCTCCCGGGCCGCCGTTCAGGCCCCCGACAACGACACCAAGGAAGCAACAAGATGTCCAACCCGAAGATCGCCATCATCGTCGGCACCACCCGCCCGACCCGTTTTGCCGACATCCCGACGAAGTGGATCGAGGCCCAGGCCCGCGCCCGTGGCGACATGGATGTGGAAATCGTCGACCTGCGCGACTATCCCATGCCCTTCTTCGACGAAGTTGCCTCGAACGCCTGGATGCCCAGCGTGAATGAGGTGGCGCAGCGCTGGCAGAAGAAGATCGCGGAATTCGATGGCTACATCTTCGTCACCGCCGAATACAACCGCTCGATCCCCGGCGTGCTGAAGAACGCGCTGGATCAGGCCTATGTCGAATGGAACCGCAAGGCGATGGGCGTCGTCGCCTATGGTTCGATGGGCGGTGCCCGCGCGACCGAGCATCTGCGCCTGATCGCGGTCGAGTTGCAGATGGCCCCGGTGCGCGCCGGCGTCCATATCGGCGGCAGCGAGTTCATGAAGGTCCATCCGGGCTTCGGCGGTTCGGGCAACCTCGACGATATCGAGGCGGCGATCGGCAATTCCGCCAAGGCGATGCTCGACGATCTGGTGTGGTGGTCGAATGCCACCCGCACGGCCCGCGCGGCCGGCTGAGGTTTCGGCAGTCCGCTTGCGGCCCCCGCCCTTCGGCGGGGGCCGTTTGCATTTGCGCGCCCCCGGTGCTGGAATGGACGCGGAGGTGTAGCCATGATCGAGGACAGACCGAAAAAGCCGCGCTGGAAGCCCGACCCGTCGAAACTGCCGCCCCCCGGACCCGATGGCGTGCGCCTGCTGTCCGGCGGCAACCCCCAGATCGCCAAGGGCGACGGCGAAGGGCCGGTACG
>JBDHSO010000209.1:0-6165 GCA_039808125.1 Rhodobacter sp.
GATCATGATCGCCCGGCAGCTGACCTATTTCAGCGCCTGGCAAAAGGACCACGACAAGCGCTGCGATCTGGAGGCCGGGATGGCCAAGCTGCTGGGCGCCCGCGTCGCCTGGGCCGCGGCCGACAATGCGCTGCAAATCCATGGCGGCAACGGTTTCGCGCTGGAATACCGGATCAGCCGCATCCTTTGCGATGCGCGGATCCTGAACATCTTCGAGGGGGCGGCCGAAATCCAGGCCCAGGTCATCGCCCGCCGCCTGCTGGACTGAACCGCCCATGCCTGCGCGTGCCCCGGAGGATGGGGCGCGGCGATCAGAGGCGGCCCGCCATGGTTCATGGCCGGCAGGGGCGGACCCGCGCGTCCGGCCTCAGCGGACGTAGGTCTTCCAGAGCCAGAGCAGAAGCAGCGCCCCCAGGACGGCACCGACGAAGCCCGCCAGCGCGCCCGCCAGCATCATCAGACCCCGCAGCGCAAAGCCGCCGATCAGCGCGCCAAAGACGCCGATGGCCACGGTGGTCGGCACATCGGTGTTCAGCCGCATCAGCCGCGTCGCGAGAAAGCCGGCCGCGGCCCCGATGATCATCAGCGAAAAGAACGCCATTCGCGCCTCCCCTTGCTGCAGGAATATGGGGACGGCGGGCCGGCGGGAAAAGCCCTATCCCCAGGCCTGCCACAAAAGTCGCAGCGCCATCGCGGTCGAGGTCACGACCAGAAGCGGCCGGATCAGCCGCGCGCCAACCCGCATCGCCAGCCGCGAGCCGACCAGCGCCCCCAGCGTCTGCGCCGCCGCCATTGCGAGGCCCGTGGCCCAGAGCACCGCCCCCGTGGGCATGAACACCAGCAGCGCCCCCGTATTGGCGGCAAAGTTCAGCAGCTTGGTATGCGCCGTGGCCTTCAGCACTCCGAATCCGGCCAGAAGGACGAAACCCATCATGAAGAAGCTGCCCGTCCCGGGGCCGAAAAACCCGTCATAGGCCGCGATGAGCGGGACCACCGTCACCGCGAAGACGGCGGGCCGCATCCGCTCGGCCCGGTCGAAATCGGACAGGCCCCGGCGCAGGGCAAAGAAGGCCGCGACGGCGATCAGGACAACCGGCATGATCATCCGCAGGACCTCGGCCGGAACCAGATGCGCCACCGCGGCGCCAAGCCCGCCGAAAAGGGCGGCGATCGCGGCCATGCCGATCTGGTCCTTCAGCCGCACATGCCCCGCCCGCGCATAGGCCAGCGCCGCGGTGCCCGACCCGAAGGACCCTTGCAGCTTGTTCGTGGCCAGCGCCTCGACCGGCGAAAGCCCGGCCAGCAACAGCGCCGGCACGGTGATCAGCCCGCCGCCGCCAGCGATGGAATCGACAAACCCGGCCAGAAAGGCGGCAAGGACCAGAAAGGCGACAAGATGCAGCGAAAGCTCGAAGATCACAGGTCGAACCGGCGATGGATACGGCCGACGATACGGCCGGATTGCAGGGCGAAGCCGGGATCGGCCCCGTAGTCGCGAAACCCGATGCGGCGGTAATAGGCCAGTCCCGCGCAGTTGTCGGCCCGGATGGTCGCATTGATCGTGGCAAGGCCCGCGGCGCGGGCAAAGGCCAGCGTGGCGGCAAACAGCGCCGAACCGGCACCGCTGCGTTGCAGATCGGGGTCGACGAAGGTGCCGATATCGGCCCAGTCCCCCGGGAGCGCGGAATGCCGCCCCAGCGCCTGAAACCCGGCCGCGCGTCCCCCGATCAGGACGGTATGGCAGCAGATCGCCTCTGGCCCGGTCAGATAGATCCGGGCAAATTCGGCCTCGTCGAGGGGCGTCTCATAGGCGGTGGTGCCCCCGATCCGGATGATCCGCGCCTGCAGGGCGCAAAGCGCCGCCACATCGCCCGCCCCCGCCGCGCGAACCTCGGGCGTCACGCCACGGGCCCCTGCACGAATTCGTCCTGGCCATAGCCCTGCAGAAACAGGAGCGACGTCAGATCGCCGTGGTTCACCCGGATGTCGCATTGCGCCGCAACCGAGGGCTTGGCATGAAGCGCGACACCGGTACCCGCGCGGGCCAGCATGCCCAGATCGTTCGCGCCGTCGCCCACGGCCATCACCTCGGCCTCGGATATGCCCATCGCGGCCGCGAGTTCCGTCAGCGCCTCGACCTTGGCCTCGCGGCCGAGGATCGGCTCGGCCACGGCGCCGGTCAGTATGCCCCCTTCGGCCAGCAGCCTGTTGGCCCGGCTTTCGTCAAAGCCCAGCGCGTCCGCCACCCGCGCGGTAAAGGCGGCAAACCCGCCCGAAACCAGTGCCGCCCGTGCGCCGTTGGCCTTCATCGTGGCCACCAGAACCTGACCACCCGGGGTCAGGGTGATCCGCTCGCGCCAGACCCGCTCGATCACATCTTCACGCAGGCCCTTCAGCAGCGCCACCCGCTCGCGCAGCGCGGCCTCGAAATCCAGCTCGCCATTCATCGCCCGCGCGGTGATTGCCGCAACGCGGGCGCCCACCCCGGCCTCCTCGGCCAGTTCGTCGATGCATTCCTGGCCGATCATCGTGCTGTCCATATCGGCCAGCAGCAGTTTCTTGCGGCGGCCTTCGGCGGGCTGCACGGCCAGATCCACTCCCATCGCCTGCAAATCGGCCCAGACCTGCCACCGGTTGTCCGGCACCCGGTCGAGCGCGAATTCCACCGCCACCCCTGGCGCCAGCCAGCGCAGCGTGTCGCCACCCCAGGCATTGCGCAGGCTTTCCGCTGTGGCCCGATCCAGCACGGGCGTGGCGGGGTTGGTCAGCAGGGTGGCAATGGGCATCGGCAGGCTCCGTTTTCCCCGCCCGCATAGCCCGTTTCCCCACCCGGCACCAGCCATTGCGCCTGCCGCGGCTGTCGGATCGCGATGCCCGCACCGGGGGCGCGCAATTCGGCGCAAGACACGCCTGACCCGCGACGCCGCGATTTCCATGCCGCAAGTCCTGTTGGTTGTTGACGTCTTTTCTGCGGAAGCGTAATTCCGGCGGCGGGACACCTCTCCCCAACGAGAGGCATATATCTGGAAGGATACCAGAGATGGCACTTACCGCCCCGGCCGCGCGCCCGGTCAATCCGCGTTTTTCTTCGGGCCCCTGCGCGAAGATCCCCGGTTATTCCCTCGACATGCTGGCTGATGCTCCGCTCGGTCGTTCGCACCGCGCCGCAATCGGCAAGGCCAAGCTGAAAGAGGCGATCGACCTGACCCGCGAAATTCTCGGCGTGCCGGAAACCCATCGCATCGGCATCGTCCCCGCCTCGGACACCGGCGCGGTCGAAATGGCGCTCTGGTCGCTCCTGGGCGCCCGTCCGGTTGAAATGCTGGCCTGGGAAAGCTTCGGCGAAGGCTGGGTGACGGATGTCGTCAAGCAGTTGAAGCTCGACGCGACGGTCAGGACGGCGGCCTATGGCGAGATCGTCGATCTGGCGACGGTCGATTTCGACCGCGACGTGGTGTTCACCTGGAACGGCACCACCAGCGGCGTGCGGGTCCCGAACGGCAAGGCGATCCCGACGGATCGCGCCGGCCTGACCATCTGCGACGCAACCAGCGCCGCCTTCGCGATGGATCTGCCCTGGGACAAGCTCGACGTCACCACCTTCTCCTGGCAGAAGGCGCTCGGAGGCGAAGGCGCGCATGGCGTCCTGGTCCTGTCTCCGCGCGCGGTCGAGCGCCTGGAAACCTACACCCCGGCCTGGCCGCTGCCGAAGATCTTCCGCCTGACCGCGAAAGGCAAGCTGAACGAAGGCATCTTTCTGGGCGAGACGATCAACACGCCCTCGATGCTCTGCGTCGAGGATTACCTCGTCGCGCTGAAATGGGCAAAGACGCTGGGCGGCCTGCCCGCGCTGATCGCCCGTTGCGAGGCGAATGCCGCGACCATCGCCGATTACATCGCCGGCAAGGGCTGGATCGCCAATCTGGCGGCGGATCCGGCCACCGCCTCCTGCACCTCTGTCTGCCTGAAATTCACGGATCCGCGCATCGCCGATGGCGCGGCCTTCGCCAGGAATGTTGCAAAACGGCTGGAGAAGGCCGGCGCCGCCCTCGATGCCGGCGCCTATCGCGATGCCCCGCCCGGCCTGCGCATCTGGTGCGGCGCCACCGTGGAACAGGCCGATGTGGCCGCCCTGATGCCCTGGATCGAATATGCCTTCCAGGCCGAGATCGAGGCGCTGGCCGCCGTCGCCTGATCCCCTCGGGGGGCGCCGGTGCGCGCCCCTTTCCTTCCCGGAATTTCCATTCATGGAGCCCAGCATGGCCCCCCGCGTTCTCGTTTCCGACGAACTCTCCGAAACCGCCGTCCAGATCTTCCGCGATCGTGGCGTCGAGGTCGACTACATGCCGAAACTCGGCAAGGACAAGGATAAGCTGGCCGAGATCATCGGCAATTACGATGGCCTCGCCATCCGCTCGGCCACCAAAGTCACCGAAAAGCTGCTCGAGCGCGCGACAAGGCTGAAGGTCGTCGGCCGCGCAGGTATCGGGGTGGACAATGTCGACATCCCGACCGCCTCGAAAAACGGCGTGATCGTGATGAACACGCCCTTCGGCAATTCGATCACCACCGCCGAACACGCCATCGCCCTGATGTTCGCCATCGCCCGGCAAATCCCCGAGGCCAATGCCTCCACCCAAGCGGGAAAGTGGGAAAAGTCCAGGTTCATGGGGGTGGAACTGTTCAACAAGACCCTCGGCGTGATCGGCGCGGGCAATATCGGCGGCATCGTCTGCGACCGCGCCGTCGGGCTGCACATGAAGGTGATCGCCTATGATCCCTTCCTGTCGGAAGAGCGCGCCAGACAGCTCGGCGTCACCAAGGTCGATCTCGACGACCTTCTCGCCCGGGCCGATTTCATCACCTTGCATGTGCCGCTGACCGACAAGACGCGCAACATCCTGTCGCGCGAGAACCTGGCCAAGACCCGGCCCGGCGTCCGCATCATCAACTGCGCCCGGGGTGGGTTGGTGGACGAGGCCGCGCTCAAGGATGCGCTCGACGCGGGCCATGTCGCCGGCGCCGCCCTCGACGTCTACGAACGGGAACCCGCCACCGAAAACGTCCTCTTCGGCCATCCGAATGTCGTCTGCACCCCCCATCTCGGCGCCTCGACCACCGAGGCGCAGGAGAACGTGGCCCTGCAGGTGGCCGAGCAGATGTCGGACTACCTGCTGACCGGCGCGGTGCAGAATGCGCTGAACATGCCGAATGTGACGGCGGAAGAGGCGAAGGTCATGGGTCCCTGGATCCAGCTTGCCGCGCATCTGGGCAGCTTCATCGGCCAGATGACCGACGAGCCGATCAAGGCGATCAACATCCTCTACGACGGCCGCGTCACCGAGATGAACCTGCCGGCGCTGAACCAGTCGGTGATCGCCGGCGTGCTGAAGGCGCAGAATCCGGCGGTGAACCTGGTCTCGGCCCCGGCAGTGGCCAAGGAAAAGGGCATCCGGGTCTCGACCACGCGGCAGGACAAGACCGGCGCCTTCGACGCCTATATCAAGGTCACGATGGTGACGGACCAGCGCGAACGCTCGGTCGCGGGCACGGTGTTCAGCGACGGCAAGCCGCGCTTCATCCAGATCAAGGGCATCAACATCGACGCCGAAATCGGCGCCCACATGCTCTATACCACCAACGACGACGTGCCTGGCATCATCGGCCTTCTTGGCATGACCATGGGCAAGAGCGGGGTCAACATCGCCAACTTCACCCTCGGCCGGTCCGGGGTGGGGCAGGATGCGATCGCCATCCTCTACCTCGACCAGGCGATCGACCCCAAGGTCGTCGGCACGCTAGAGGCGACCGGCATGTTCCAGCAGGTCAAGCCGCTCGAATTCGACATCGGCTGACCGGATGATGGAAAGGGCACCGTCCTCTTCCTCTTGACCCCAATACCCCACGGGGGGTCCGGGGGACGTGATGGTCCGGGTCTGGCGGGATTGGCATGTGGTTTCGGTTGCACCGGGATTGTGGCGGGGTCTGCGGGGTGTCGGGGTTTGGCTTTTCGGCTTCGATCGTGGTGGTGACGCCGGTTGGGGTGATCTCGTGCCGGGCGCCGGTGATGGGCGGGAGGCGGGCGGCACCGGGGCGGAGGCCGATGGCGGGGATGCGGCCCTCGGAGGCCGATGGCGGGGTGCGGGGCATGGTGATGGCGGGGCG
>JBDHSO010000210.1:0-6122 GCA_039808125.1 Rhodobacter sp.
ACCGAATCGAAGGGGCGGGTCTTGTAGCCGGTCGAGGACTTGATGGTGTTGCCGTGCATCGGGTCGCAGGACCAGACCACCTTCGCGCCTTCCTCCTTCACCGCGCGGACCAGCCGCGGCAGGTGATCGCCCACCTTGCCGGCGCCGAAGCGCGCGATCAGCGTCAGGCGGCCGGCCTCGTTCTCCGGGTTCAGCCGGGCCATCAGCACCTTGAGATCCTCGGCCGTGGTGGTGGGGCCGCATTTCAGGCCGATCGGGTTCAGCACGCCGCGGCAGAACTCCACATGCGCGCCGTCGGGCTGGCGCGTGCGGTCGCCGATCCAGATCATGTGGCCCGAACCCGCCACCGGCTGCCCAGTGATCGAGTCGATCCGGCAGAGCGCCTCTTCATATTCCAGCAGCAGGGCCTCGTGGCTGGTGTAGAAATCCACCGTGGCAAGCGAGGGCGCGCTTTCCGCGTTGATGCCGGCCGCGCTCATGAAATCGAGCGCATCCGAGATCCGGTTCGACAGTTCGCGGTAGCGCTCGGCCTTGTCATGCTCGGCAAAGCCCAGGGTCCAGGAATGGACGCGGTGGATGTCGGCAAAGCCGCCGGTCGAGAAGGCGCGCAGCAGGTTCAGGCTTGCAGAGGCCTGGGTATAGGCCTGCAGCATGCGCTGCGGATCGGGCAGGCGCGCGGCCTGGCTCGTCTCGAACCCGTTGATGATGTCGCCGCGGTAGGACGGATATTCCACACCGGCGATCACTTCGGTCGGCGCGCTGCGCGGCTTGGCGAACTGGCCGGCCATGCGGCCGACCTTGATCACCGGCACCTTGGCGGCGAAGGTCAGAACCACGGCCATCTGCAACATCACGCGGAAGGTGTCGCGGATGTTGTCGGCGGAAAACTCCGCAAAGCTCTCGGCGCAGTCGCCGCCCTGCAGCAGGAAGGCCTTGCCCTCGGCGGCCAGCGCAAGCTGCTTCTTCAGCCGCCGCGCCTCGCCCGCGAAAACCAGCGGCGGCATCTTGGCGAGCTGCGTCTCCACCGAGGCGAGCGCGGCCCGGTCGGGATAGTCGGGCATCTGAATGCGCGGCTTGGCGCGCCAGTCCGATTTCGTCCAGCCCTTGGTCATGGCATCCTCCTGCGGCACGGTGACAACCCGATCAACGCGCTGCCTATACCCCCCTTGCGCGGCGGATGCAAACCGCCTTTGCCCGGCATGGGCGCAACCCCGCACCGGCCCGGCCCTGAAACATGGCTTGAAGAGCCGGTCCAGAATCGGCCTTGCACGACCGGTGGATTTGGCCTCTGATCTGCAGGATACGACACGATTAGGTCGCAAGAGATGTCCACCCCCCCGCGCAAGGCACAAGCTGCGGCACCGCTGGCCGGTCCTCGCCGCTTTGTCTTCCTGCTGCTCGACCGTTTCACCATGCTGGCCTTCGCCAGCGCGGTCGAGCCGCTGCGCATCGCCAACCGGGTTTCGGGCAAGACCTGTTACACTTGGGCGCTGGCGGGCGAGAACGGCGAGACCGCGACCTGTTCCAACGGCGCCTCGTTCCGGCTCGACATCGGGCTTGACGAGCTGGAGCGGGACGACGTGCTGCTGGTCTGCGGCGGCATCGACGTGCAGCGCGCGACGACGCGGGGCATCCTGAACTGGCTGCGCCGCGAGGCGCGCCGCGGCGTCACCATGGGCGGGCTGTGCACGGGGGCCTATTCGCTGGCCCGCGCGGGCCTGCTCGACGGGCGCAAGGCCACGATCCACTGGGAAAACCAGGACGGATTTCTTGAGGAATTCGAAGAGGTAAGGCTGACCAAATCGGTTTTCGTGATGGACCAGAACCGCTGGACCACCGCGGGGGGGACCGCCTCGCTCGACCTGATGCTGAAGGTGATCGCGGCCGACCACGGCGAGGATGTGGCCAATACGGTGGCCGACCAGCTGATCTACAACGCGATCCGCACCGACCAGGACACGCAGCGCCTGTCGATCCCGACCCGGATCGGCGTGCGCCATCCCAAGCTTTCCCAGGTCATCCAGATGATGGAGGGCAACATCGAGGATCCGATGTCGCCCGCCGACCTGGCCGAAGAGGTGGGCATGTCCACCCGGCAGCTCGAACGGCTGTTCCGCCGCTACCTGAACCGCAGCCCCAAGCGCTATTACATGGAGTTGCGGCTGCAGAAGGCGCGCAACCTCCTGATGCAGACCGACATGAGCGTGATCAACGTGGCCCTCGCCTGCGGCTTCGCCTCGCCCTCGCATTTCTCGAAATGCTACCGTGCGCATTACAACACCACACCCTATCGCGAACGCGGCACCCAGGGCGCGATGGCAGGGGTATCGCCGGTACGCCTGTCGATCTGAACGGTCGCGCGGAACCGCCGGCGCAACCTGCCCGTGAGGCGCGCCGGATCCGGCTGTGCGGGGCGGGAATGGCGGCCGCTACGGCAGCCTCGCGCAGCGTTCCATCCCGCTTTTCTTTTGATCAACTGGCCGCTAGGCTGGCCACAGGATCTCGATCCAACATGGGAGACAACCAATGAAACAACTGCTTCTGGCCACTGCCGCGACCGCGCTTCTTGCGGGGGGCGCCCTGGCCGAGGATGTGAAACTGGGCATCCTGATCGGCTTTACCGGCCCGATCGAATCGCTGACCCCGGCCATGCAGGCGGCGGCCGAACTGGCCATGAGCGAGGCCAACGCCTCGGGCAAGGTGGCGAACGGCTGGATCTTCGTGCCGGTCACGGCCGATTCGACCTGCATCGACGCTGCTGCCGCCACCGCGGCGGCCGAGCGTCTGGTGACGGCTGAAGGCGTGAAGGGCATCATCGGCGCCGACTGCTCGGGCGTGACGCGGGCCGTGCTGACCAACGTCGCGATGCCGAACGGCATGGTGATGGTTTCGCCCTCTGCCACCTCGCCGGCGCTGACCGCCGACCCCGACAACGGCCTGTTCTTCCGCACCGCGCCGTCGGATGCGCGCGAAGGCGTCGTTGCCGCCGACATCCTGACGGAGCGCGGCGCCAAGTCGATCGCCATCTCCTATTCGAACTCGGACTTCGGCAAGGGCGAGTCGGAATACATCGAGAAGTATTTCAAGGAAAAGGGCGGCACGGTCACCATCAACGCCAGCCATGACGACGGCAAGGCCGACTATTCGGCCGAGGTGGCGGCGCTGGCGGCGGCGGGCGGCGACGTTCTGGTCGTGGCCGGCTATCTCGACCAGGGCGGCAAGGGCATCATCCAGGCCGCGCTCGATTCCGGCGCCTTCTCGACCTTCTACCTGCCCGGCGGGATGATCGGCGACTCGCTGCCGCAGGCCATCGGTCCGGCGCTGGACGGCTCCTACGGCGACATCGCCGCCTCGGATGCCGAAGGCAACGTGATCCTGAAGGACATCGCCGCGGCTCTGCCCGCGCCCTTCGACTCGACCTCGGCCTATTCGTCGGAATCCTACGATGCCGCCGCGCTGATCATCCTGGCCATGCAGGCCGCCGGCTCGACCGATCCCATGGTCTACAAGGACAAGATCATGGAAGTGGCGAACGGACCGGCCGATGGTTCGGGCACCAAGATCCAGCCCGGCGAACTGGGCAAGGCGCTGGAAATGATCACCGCGGGCCAGGCGATCGACTATGAGGGCGCGACCGGCGTCAAGCTGATCGAGCCGGGCGAGGCCGCGGGCCGCTACCGCGAGATTCTGGTCAAGGACGGCAAGAACGAGACGGTGGGCTTCCGCTGATCGCCTGCGGGCGATAGCCGCCGGCCCGGGATGCCGTTCCCGGGCCGGCGCTGCAGACCGACAATAGCGCATCCGACAGGGGAAAACCCCGGGGGACAGACCCCAGCATGCGGGCGCACGACGGGGGACATATGATAAGGGTGGAGAATCTTCACCGGCATTTCGGAGGATTCCGTGCCGTCGACGGCGCGAGTCTCGAAATCCGCAAGGGCAGCATCACCGGGCTGATCGGGCCGAACGGTGCGGGCAAGACCACGCTGTTCAACGTCATCGCCGGGCGGCTGAAGCCGACCAGCGGCCGGGTGTTCATGGGCGATGAGGACATCACCGGCCTGCCCCCGCATGAACTGTTTCACAAGGGCCTGCTGCGGACCTTCCAGATCGCGCATGAATTCGGCTCGATGACGGTGCGCGAAAACCTGATGATGGTGCCGGCCGCGCAATCGGGCGAGCGGCTGTGGAACGCGCTGTTCCGCCGCAGCAGCGTCGCCGCCGAGGAAGCGGCCATCCGGCAGAAGGCCGACGAGGTGCTGGACTTCCTGACCATCGGCCATCTGGCCGAACAGAAGGCGGCGATGATCTCGGGCGGGCAGAAGAAGCTGCTGGAGCTTGGCCGGACGATGATGGTCGATGCCAAGATCGTCTTTCTCGACGAGGTGGGCGCCGGCGTGAACCGCACGCTGCTGAACACCATCGGCGATGCCATCCTGCGGCTGAACCGCGAGCGCGGCTATACGTTCTGTGTCATCGAACACGACATGGATTTCATCGGCCGCTTCTGCGACCCCGTCATCGTCATGGCGGAGGGCAAGGTGCTGGCAGAGGGCACGGTCGACGCGGTGAAGAGCGACGAGCGCGTGATCGAGGCCTATCTCGGCCGCGGGCTGAAGAACAAGATCAAGGAGGAGGTGGTGCATGGCTGACGGATCTCTCCGTTTCCTCCGCCGTGCCTCCGGTCTGGGCCTGGTGCTGATCCTGGCCGCGGGCCTCGCGCAGGCGCAGGCGGTGGGCGAGGCGCTGGTCGACGGCCGGCGCGTCACGCTTTTCGCGGACGGCACCTGGACATGGGCCAGCACATCCGGCTGCGCCGCCATTGCCCCCAAGGTGGAGTTCTGTTCGACCGATCCGGCCTGGCGCCCCTCACCCCCGCCCAACTCGGTCGTTACGGCAGCATTCTGGCATGACGACCGCAACTATGGCCAGTTCATCGCCGAGGGCCTGGGCCTCGCCGACGGGCTGACGATGGAGGGCTTCCGCGATCTTGTCCTGCAAGGGACCGAAGCCACCACCGGAAGCAAGCCGGTCGTGATGTCGCTGGAAGACTCCACCGTCAGCAACCTGCCGGCCGAGACGATGACCTATGCCATCAACATCCACGGCATGAGCGCCGTCTTCGCCAATACGATGGTGCTGACCGACCATCTGACGCTGCAGGTGCAGACCTACATGATCGGCAGGCCGGAGGATTTCGGCGATGCCGCGCGCAAGCTGCACACCGATTTCGTTGCCGCAACAAGGATAAAGACCGAATAATGGCTGAACCCTTCCTGATCGGCGAGGCCATGACCGGCGGTTACGGCGCAGTCGATATCCTGCATTCCTGTACCCTTGCGGTGGAAAAGGGCCAGATCGCGGTGATCGTCGGCCCCAATGGCGCGGGCAAATCCACCGCCATGAAGGCCGTCTTCGGCATGCTGAAACTGCGGCAGGGCCGGGTCCTGCTGGCGGGCGAGGACATCACCGGGCTGGCGCCGCAGGCCCGGGTCCACAAGGGCATGGGCTTCGTGCCGCAGGTGGCCAACATCTTCACCTCGATGACGGTCGAGGAAAATCTGGAGATGGGCGCCTTCATCCGTACCGATGACGCCATCGCCGAGACCATGGGCCAGATCTACGACCTGTTTCCGGTGCTGAAGGAAAAGCGCAACCAGAGGGCGGGAGAGCTTTCGGGCGGCCAGCGCCAGCAGGTCGCCGTCGGCCGGGCGCTGATGACCCGGCCGAAGGTCCTGATGCTGGACGAGCCGACCGCCGGCGTCAGCCCGATCGTGATGGACGAATTGTTCGACCGCATCATCGAGATCGCACGCACCGGGATCTCCATCCTGATGGTGGAACAGAACGCACGCCAGGCGCTGGCCATCGCCCATACCGGCTATGTCCTCGTCCAGGGGCAGAACCGCTACACCGACACCGGGGCCGCCCTTCTGGCCGATCCCGAGGTCCGCAAATCCTTTCTCGGGGGCTGAGGCGATGCGAACCACCCTTCCCGTGGCCGTCGAGCCCCCTGCCCCGCCCGCCCGCCTGTCCGGGCCCTCGCCCGCCCGCGAGGGCGAAAGCCACCGGCTGAAGGGCGCGCGCCCCACGCGGGGCCGCGGCACCGGCCCGGACCTCGC
>JBDHSO010000211.1:0-6068 GCA_039808125.1 Rhodobacter sp.
ATCCTGACCGGCGCCGGCATCTCGGCGGAAAGCGGGCTTGGCACCTTTCGCGATACGGGCGGGATCTGGACGCGCTATGACATGAACGAAGTCGCGACCCCTGAGGGATTCGCGCGCAACCCCGCCCAGGTGCATGAGTTCTACAACCTCCGCCGCGCCAGCGCCCGTGCGGCCGTGCCGAATGCCGCGCATGCCGCACTGGCCCGGTTGCAGCGCGACTGGACCGGCGACGTGCTGGTCGTCACGCAGAACGTCGACGATCTGCACGAAAGGGCCGGCACTTCGGCGCTGCTCCACATGCATGGCGCGCTTGAAGGTGCGCTCTGCCACGCCTGCCAACGTCGCTGGCCGGCACCAGCGGAAATGGCGCCGACCGACCGCTGCCCGACCTGCGGCGAAACCGCGACGCGCCCGGATGTGGTGTGGTTTGGCGAGGTACCCTACCACATGGAGGAAATCCTCTTCGCCTTGCGCCAATGCGACCTGTTCGTTGCCATCGGCACTTCGGGCAATGTCTACCCGGCCGCTTCCTTCGCGGTACAGGCGCGCGGGGCCGGCGCCCGATGCCTTGAGATCAATGCGGAACCCTCGCTGGTCGCCGCAGATTTCCACGATCACCTGCAAGGCCCGGCCACCGGTACGGTTCCCGCCTGGGTCGACGGGCTGCTTGCAGGGCAGCGCGGCTGAACCGCGCCCGGTGCGGCTGCGGCCCGGTCAGTAGTCGGCCGATACCTCGTACATCACCGGCTCGAATCCCTTGCACAGCGTGTTGATGTGGCGGTTGCGGTCGCGCATCACGGGCGTGCGCAGCATGGCCTGGTAATCCTCGCGTCGCTGCCATTGCGAATAACTGCACACCCGGGTGCGCGCATCGTTGATGTGCAGCGCCGCCGAGATGAAGCCGGGCTGGGTCGAGATCACCTCGGCATAGGCCGCCTCCAGCGCCTCGATCAGGTCGAAGGCGGTCGCGGGGCTGGTCTCGAAGGTGGTGATGACGGTCTGGCCTTGAAAGGCCTTGTGAATCTGCGGCATGGTCGGCTCCTCTCTTGCCCCCACTCTGCCAGAAGGCCGCGCGAAAATCATGAAGCTTCTCGACCCCGAGGATCCGATCTTCCGCCGCCCCTGGGTGCGCTGGGCCGTGGTGCTGGCGCCGCTGATCTGGGCGGCGGTGGAGTTCTGGAGCGGCGCCGCAATCTGGGGCGTGGTGTTTCTGGCGGCCGGGCTCTATGCGGGCTGGGTGCTGTTCGTGAAATCCCGCTAACGTTTGGGGCAGCTGAGGAGGCCCCGCATCTCGCCGCTGTCGCCGGTGAGCGAGGCCTCGCGCAGGCGGCAGCCCGTCACCTCGGGGATCAGGTCGATCATCGTGGCGCGGATCGCCTGGTGTTCGCCGCGACGGGCATAGCCCAGCCGGATGATTTCCACGCGGTGGCCCTTCTGGAACACCACATAGTCATGCCCGCCGCGCGTGACTTCGGTTCGCGCCGCCCCCAGCATCGCGGGCGTGGGCTGCGCGCCGCAACCCGACAGGATCAGCACAAGGGACAGGATGCAGGCCGGGGCGGGGTGGATCATGCTCCGATCATCGGCGCGGCAGAGTTAATCGCTGGTTAACGGCGCTGTTAATTCTTTGTTGGCGATTCGGAACCAACCTGTTGAAACAGGGGGAGGTGAAGATGGATCCCGTCGAAGAATTCGCCCGGCTGACGGCAGAGATGCGCAGGATGGAGGAACGGCTTGCCGTATTGCAGGCCGGCTTCCGTTCACCCTTTTCCAGGCGCCGCTCGGACCGGCACGAGGTGGTGTTGCGGATGCAGTCGCAGGCCGTGTTCGTGAAAGAGCGGTTGCCGCAGACGATCCTGGCCGATCCCACCTTCTGGGACCGGCAGACGACCGCGGTCCTGACCGTGCGCCCGCTGCGCGAACCGATCATCCTGCACCCGGTCTTCTCCCCGCCGGCAACGGACGGGACCATGCCGGCCGCGGCGCCGGCGGCGGGAGAGGTTATCGTCCTGACCGGGTGATCAGCCCCCGGATCAGCCCTTCTTGCGATAGCGGCTCTTGTTGCCGCCGCGCTGCCCTGCCCGCCCCGCGGTCGACCGGCCGGAGGATTTGACCGCCTCTTCCACCGCCTCGTCGATGGTCTCCTGCCGGGCCAGCGGGTCGTCGGCAACGGCAAGTTCCACCGCTTCCAGCCGCTTGATCTCGTCGCGGTGCCGCGCGGCCTCCTCGAACTCCAGATTTTCTGCCGCCTTGCGCATGGCCGTGCGCAGCGCATCGAGATGCGCCGCGAGGTTCTGCCCCACATTCGCCTTTTCGACCCTGGCCGTGACGCGGGACTGGTCCGTATCGCCATGCCAGAGGCCGGACAGCACGTCCTCGACATTCTTCCGCACGGTCTGCGGGGTGATGCCATGGGCGGTGTTATAGGCCTTCTGCTTTTCGCGCCGCCGGTTCGTTTCGGCGATCGCCCGTTCCATGCTGCCGGTGATGCGGTCGGCATACATGATCACCCGGCCGTCGGCGTTGCGCGCCGCGCGGCCGATGGTCTGGATCAGCGAGGTCTCGCTGCGCAGAAATCCCTCCTTGTCCGCGTCCAGGATGGCCACCAGTCCGCATTCGGGAATGTCCAGCCCCTCGCGCAGAAGGTTGATGCCGACCAGCACGTCGAAAGCGCCAAGGCGCAGGTCGCGCAGGATCTCGATCCGCTCGATGGTGTCGATGTCGGAATGCATGTACCGCACCCGGATGCCCTGTTCGTGCAGATATTCCGTCAGATCCTCGGCCATGCGCTTGGTCAGGGTCGTGACCAGGGTGCGATAGCCGCGGGCGGCGACGCGTCGAACCTCGTCCAGCAGATCGTCAACCTGCATCTCGACCGGGCGGATCTCGACCTCGGGGTCGATCAGGCCGGTCGGCCGGATCACCTGTTCGGTGAAGGCCCCGCCGGTCTGTTCCATCTCCCAGGCCGCGGGCGTGGCCGAGACAAAGACCGACTGCGGCCGCATCGCATCCCATTCCTCGAACTTCAGCGGCCGGTTGTCCATGCAGGAGGGCAGCCGGAAACCGTGTTCGGCCAGCGTGAACTTGCGGCGAAAGTCGCCCCGGTACATGCCGCCGATCTGGGGCACGGTGACATGGGATTCGTCGGCGAAGACGATGGCATTGTCGGGAATGAATTCGAACAATGTTGGCGGCGGCTCGCCCGGGCCGCGGCCGGTCAGCCAGCGGGAGTAATTCTCGATCCCGGCGCAGGAGCCGGTGGCCTCCAGCATCTCCAGATCGAATTTCGTCCGCTGCTCCAGGCGCTGCGCTTCCAGCAGCTTGCCCTCGCCCGTCAACTGATTGAGCCGATGGAACAACTCGTCCTTGATGCCCTTGATCGCCTGCTGCAGCGTCGGGCGCGGGGTCACGTAGTGGCTGTTGGCATAGATGCGGATCTGGCGGAACGCATCGGTCTTCGCGCCGGTCAGCGGGTCGAATTCGAGAATCGATTCCAGCTCGTCGCCGAAGAAGGAAAGCCGCCACGCCCGGTCTTCCAGGTGCGCGGGCCAGACGTCGATCACGTCGCCCTTCACCCGGAACGCGCCGCGCTGGAAGCTGGCCTCCAGCCGCTTGTACTGCTGCGCGACCAGTTCCGCGATCACCTTGCGCGGGTCGTAGGGCTGGCCGGCGATCAGGTCCTGGGTCATCGCCGAATAGGTCTCGACCGAGCCGATGCCGTAGATGCAGCTGACCGAGGCGACGATGATCACATCGTCACGCTCCAGCAGCGCCCGGGTGGCCGAATGGCGCATCCGGTCGATCTGCTCGTTGATCTGGCTTTCCTTCTCGATGTAGGTGTCGGTCCGCGCGACATAGGCCTCGGGCTGGTAGTAGTCGTAGTAGCTGACGAAGTATTCGACGGCATTGTCGGGAAAGAAGCCCTTGAATTCCCCGTATAACTGTGCGGCCAGCGTCTTGTTGGGCGCCAGGATGATGGCAGGGCGCTGGGTTTCCTCGATCACCTTTGCCATGGTGAAGGTCTTGCCGGTGCCGGTGGCGCCCAGCAGGACCTGATCGCGGTCGCCGGCAAGCACGCCCGAGGTCAGTTCGGCAATGGCCGTGGGCTGGTCGCCGGCCGCATGGAACGGTGTCTGCATCGCGAACCGCTTGCCGCCTTCCAGCTTGTCGCGCCGCTGCGGACGCAGGTGCGACAGGTCGGGCAGGTGGTCGGGCTTGTTGTTGTGCATCGTCGTCTCCTGCGGGGCAGGTTCAATTTGATCCTTTTTTGTTCCCGTTCAAGGGGCAAGTCCGGGCCGGAACGATGCCCCTGCCGGGCGGGCGCGGACTCCGTCCCGGCCGCGGCGCGCGACGGCGCTCGCGGTGCTTGCATCGTGGCGGCAGATGGCCGATATGAATGACAGATTTCCGGAGGTTTCCATGCGCGCCCGTATCTATCAGCCCGCCAAGACCGCGATGCAGTCCGGCACCGCCGGAACGCAGCAATGGGTCCTGGAATACGGCCCGGCCTCCGCGCGCGAGATCGACCCGCTGATGGGCTGGACCTCCAGCGGCGATACCCAGGCGCAGGTTCGCCTGCGCTTCGACAGCCGCGATGCGGCCGTGGCCTATGCGACACGGCATGGGATCGAGGCGGTGGTTATGGAGCCGCAGGTCAGAAAGCTCAACCTCCGCGCCCGCGGCTATGGCGAGAATTTCGCCTACGAACGCAAGACCGTCTGGACGCATTGATGGCGCCGGCGCCGGTGATCGCCGAGGAAGACCCGCTGGCGCCGGATCTTGCGCTGTTGTTCCAGCGGCACAGCATCGACATGCGCGCCGACACGCCGCCCGAATCCGTCCACATGATGGACCGCGGCCAGCTGGCAGCGCCCGGCATCCGGTTCTTCGTGATGCGGGATCGGGGCCGGCCGGTGGCCATGGGGGCCTTCAAGCGGCTGGACGAAGCCCATGCCGAGATCAAGTCGATGCATGTCCTGGCCGAGGATCGCGGTCGCGGCCTCTCGCGGCGGATGCTCGACCATCTGGTGGCGGCTGCCGCGGCCGACGGCTTCTTCCGTCTTTCGCTGGAAACCGGGGTTCAGCCCACCTTCATCGCCGCCCGCGGCCTTTATGCCCGTGCGGGGTTCACCGAATGCCAGCCGTTTCAGGGCTACGGCCCCGATCCGAATTCGGTTTTCATGACGAAGAGCCTCGGCTAGAACGGCCCCAAGGTCCCGTAGCTCAGCTGGATAGAGCAGCTGCCTTCTAATCAGATCATGCCGCCTTGCTCACCATCGCTGACGGTGGGATTACCTAACAAAATCAGCATATTCGGTTGATCAGCCCCGCCGTTGGGTGCCATGCAATTGCATAGTCGATTGCATGGAGGCCGCTATGGCAACGCAAGAAATGACCTTCACCAAAGGCGCGCTGGACAAGGCCGCGCACAACGGCGGGCAGGCGACGCGGTATCGCGACGCCCGCTATCCGAACCTCTACCTTGAAGTCGGCACGCGCTCGAAAACGTGGCGCTATCGCAAGTTCTGGAAGGGTCAGAACTTCACCGAGACCCTTGGGACATGGCCGAACATGGGAGTGATCGAAGCCGCGCAGACCGCAGCCGAGATCAACCAGCGTGTTGAGGAAACAGGCATCACGCGGCACGATGATCGTCGCCGCAATGCGCCTGAGATCACGTTGCGGGTCGCACTGGAACAGCACTGCATGCAAGCGCTCGACCCGCGCCAGCGCAAGGTGTCTGTGGAAACCGCTGCTGGCTATGCGGCCATGCTGCGCCTGCACGTCCCGCACTGGCTCGACATGCCCATCACGGACATCAAGCGGCAGATGATCAACGAGAAGATCAAGGCGATGGCGAACAAGCCGACGACGGCAACCCTTCTTCGCTGTAGAGCCGGTAAATGCGGTTGATCCCGGAAGGTTCACGGCCCTCGTGTCGGCGCGTACGACTTAGTTGGCCCTGAACAACCTGATCAGGCGGTTACGGCAGGAATTTGCGCCGGTTCTTTCGCGCGAAGTGCGGCCAGGATCGCGGCGATGATCAGCGCAAGCAGCGCTCTGAGGTG
>JBDHSO010000212.1:0-5979 GCA_039808125.1 Rhodobacter sp.
CCAGAGGCCCCTCGCCCGCCGCATCGGCGGCGGGAACCGTCGCGGCCTGCGCGGCGGCGGCCAGCGCCTCGGCCGCCTGCGCCTCGCGGGCGGAGACCAGATCGAGCCCGCGGCCGATCCGTTCCAGCGCCGCGGCGATCCGCCGCTCCAGTTCCGTGATCTCCTGCATCCGAGCCCCCGCCTGTCCTGCCGTCCTGGTTCCCGACCTGTCGCTGCCGCCCGGCCAGTGCCGCCGGTTCACCGCCCCGGCTCCCCGCAATATCCTGTCGAATCGGCCGAGTGAACCCGTCAGGCCATTCTAGCGCGATTTCCCGCCGGGCCGTCCAGCCTTTCTTCCCAAGGCCTTGGCCGCCACGCTTGAACTTGGCCCCCGCGAGGGCTAAGGCCCTCCCATCCCAGACTCCCGTCGAGCCGCACTCAGCACAAGGACCGCGCCCGTGGACATCGCTACCCTTCGCGCCCGTCACCCCGATCACTGGATGCGGGCCGCCGCCATCCGCGCCCTCGCGCTCGATGCCGTCGCCGCTGCCAATTCGGGCCATACCGGCATGCCGCTCGGCATGGCGGATGTTGCAACCGTGCTGTTCTCGAAACATCTGAAATTCGATCCCAAGGCCGCGCGCTGGCCTGACCGCGACCGTTTCATCCTGTCGGCCGGCCATGGTTCGATGCTGATCTATGCCCTGCTCTATCTGACCGGCTATCCCGATGTGACGCTGGACCAGATCCGCAACTTCCGCCAATGGGGCGCGATCACCGCGGGCCATCCGGAATACGGCCATGTCTCGGGGGTGGAGACGACGACCGGACCGCTGGGTCAGGGCATCGCCAATTCGGTGGGCTTCGCCATGGCCGAGGAACACCTGCGCGCCCGCTGGGGGGCCAGGGTGCAGGACCACCACACCTATGTGATCGCCGGCGACGGCTGCCTGATGGAAGGCGTCAGCCAGGAGGCCATCGGCATCGCGGGCAAGCAGCGGCTGTCGCGGCTGATCGTGCTTTGGGACAACAACGGCATCACCATCGACGGCAAGGTCGATCTGGCCGATATCACCGACCAGAAGGCGCGCTTTGCCGCCAGCGGCTGGGATGTCTTCGACTGCGACGGCCATGACCCCGACGATATCGACCGTGCGATCACGGCGGCCAAGACCAGCCCGCGCCCGGCGATGATCGCCTGCAAGACGCACATCGCCTTGGGCCATGCCGCGCAGGATACCGCCAAGGGCCATGGCGCGCTGACCGACAAGGCGCAGCTTCAGGCCGCAAAGGATGCCTATGGCTGGACCTCCGCCCCCTTCGAGGTGCCGGCCGATATCAAGGCCTGGTGGGAATCGCTCGGCCGGCCCGGGGCCGAGGCCCGCACCGCCTGGGAGGGCCGGCTGGCCGCGCTTTCGGCCGCCCGGCAGGCGGAATTCGCGCGGATCTTCGCGACCGAGGCGCCGGCCAGGCTTGCCGCCGCGATCCGCGGGGTGAAGAAGGCCGCCGTCGAGGCGCCGGCGAAGATGGCCACCCGCAGCGCCAGCGAAAAGGTACTGGCGGCGGTCAACCCGGTGATGACGGAAACCTTCGGCGGTTCGGCCGACCTGACCGGCTCGAACAACACCCGGACGCCCGATCTGGGCGATTTCACGCCCGAGAACCGCAAGGGCCGCTACATGCACTGGGGCATCCGCGAACACGGCATGGCCGCGGCGATGAACGGCCTTGTGCTGCATGGCGGCGTGCGGCCCTATTCCGGCACCTTCATGGCCTTCACCGATTATGCCCGGCCCGCGATGCGGCTGTCGGCGCTGATGGGCGTGCCGGTGATCTATGTGATGACCCATGATTCCATCGGCCTCGGCGAGGACGGGCCGACCCACCAGCCGGTCGAGCATCTGGCGATTTCCCGCGCCACGCCCAATACGCTGGTCTTCCGCCCGGCCGATCTGGTCGAGGTGGCGGAATGCTGGGAACTGGCACTGACGCAGCGGACCCGACCCTCGGTCCTGGCGCTGAGCCGGCAGAACCTGGCCGCCGTGCGCAAGACCCATACCAGCCAGAACCTGTCGGCGAGGGGCGCCTATGTGCTGGCCGAGGCGACGGGCAAGCGGCAGGCGATCCTGATCGCCACCGGCTCCGAGGTGGAAATCGCCCTCAAGACCCGCGAGGCGCTGGAGGCCGAGGGGATCGGCACCCGCGTCGTCTCGATGCCCTCGATGGAGTTGTTCGCGGCCCAGGACGAGGCCTATCGCCGGAAGGTGCTGCCCGCGGGGCCGGTCCGTCTCGGCATCGAGGCCGCCGTGCGCCAGGGCTGGGATCGCTGGCTCCTGGGCGAGCGCGGCCGCGACGGCAAGGCCGATTTCATCGGCATGTCGCGCTTCGGCGCCTCGGCCCCCTATGAGCGGCTCTATCAGGAATTCGGCATCACCGCCGAAGCGGCCACCGCGCGCGTGAAGGCGATGCTCTGACGAAACGGCCCGGCGCGTCGCGGCCGATGCCGCGCGCCGGGCAAGCCCGCTTGCTGCCCCGGCAAACGCAGGCCCGCCGGATCTGCCGGGGCAGCCTGCAAACGCGAATCCCGCCGGATGCCCGGACAGGCTGCCGTTCCGGCAGGTGCCCGCGCGCGGTGGGGATCAGCCGCCGTCGCGCGCGGTGCGGACGGCGGCCTCGATGGCGGCAACGTCGATCTTCGTCATCTCCATCATCGCCGCAAAGGCGTGGCGGGCCACGCTGCCGCCCTCGGCCATCGCCTCGGTCAGGACGCGCGGCGTGATCTGCCAGGACAGGCCCCAGCGGTCCTTGCACCAGCCGCAGGCGCTTTCCTTGCCGCCATTGCCGACGATGGCGTTCCAGTAACGGTCGGTCTCGGCCTGGGTTTCGGTCGAGATCTGGAACGAGAAGGCCTCGCTTTGCGGAAAGACCGGCCCGCCGTTCAGCCCGATGCAGGGAATTCCCGCCACGGTAAACTGCACCGTCAGCACGTCCCCCGCCTTGCCCGAGGGGTAGTCGGCCGGCGCATGCCAGATGCCGTCCACCCGGCTGTCGGGAAAGGTCTCGGCATAGAACCGCGCCGCCGCCTCGGCTTCGGCCTCATACCAGAGGCAGATGGCGTTCTTCGGGATATCCATGGCCATTCCTCCCTGTGGCCGGACCCGCATCGCGCGGACCCAGGACCTTAACGCGGGGCCGCGGCCAGGGGTTCCGCCTGCGAAGACATCTCCGGCGCCTCCGGCCCCCCGGGGCGGCTGATCCGCCCGCCGCCCACATTCGCCGCAACGCCCGTGGTCGAGGGGCAGGAGGTCGCCATCCCCCGCGCCACCCGCACGGCAAGAAAGGCGAAGGCCTGCGCCTCCAGCATGTCGCCATTCAGGCCGGCGGCCTCCACCGGCTCGACCCGGCAGGGCAGTTGCCGGGCCAGATGTCGCATCAGCACCGGGTTCAGCCGGCCGCCGCCAGTGACAAGGAGGCGCGAGACGGGGGCGGGAAAATGTTCCGCACCTTTTACCACCGCGGCGGCGGCCGCGGCGGTCAGCGTGGCGGCGGCGGCGGGCGTGCCCAGACGGCGCACCATTCCGCCCAGGGCCGCAAAGGCATCGCGATCAAGGGATTTCGGCGGAATCTTCAGGAAATAGGGATGATCGAGAAAGGCCTCGATCACCGGACGTTTGACCCGGCCGCGCGCCGCGACCCGCCCGCCGGTATCCTGCGCCAGCCCGAGGCGCGCCTGCATCAGATCGTTCAGCGGCGCATTGGCCGGCCCGGTGTCGAAGGCAAGCAGCGCGCCCGGCACCTCCGGCCCCGGCTGTGCGGGGTCGATCCAGGTCAGGTTGCCGACGCCGCCGAGATTGAGGAAGGCCAGAGGCTCGGCCGCCGCCAGACGGCGGGCCAGCGCGAAATGGTAGAACGGCGCCAGCGGCGCGCCCTGCCCGCCCAGGGCCACGTCGGAACTGCGGAAGTCCCAGACCACCGGCAGGCCCAGCACCTCGGCCAGCAACCCGCCGTTGCCGGCCTGATGCGTGCCGCGCCCGCCCGGGTCATGCGCCAGCGTCTGGCCGTGAAAGCCGACGAGCGCCGCGCCCTCGAACCGCGACAGCAGTTCGGCATGCGCGGTTTCCACCACCTCGGCGGCGGCGGCGACAGCGGGTTCTCCGGGCCAGCGGCCAAGGGCCGCGCGCAGCGCCGCCTGCTCGGCCGGCGCATAGGGCCGGTAGGCATGCGGCCCGAACTCCAGCACGCGATGGCCGTCGGTCAGGATCATCGCCGCATCGACGCCGTCGAGCGAGGTGCCCGACATCGCCCCCAGCACCCAGATCGGCCCCTGATCCCGCGTCTTCGCCATCTTTTCCTTTGGCCCCTGCCCCGCTATACCCGCGCCACTGACGCACCACCACATAAAGCACCAAGGCGCGGAGCGCAAAATGGCCTACCATCCCCGATCCGATTTCCTGCGCGTGATGTTCGAGCGCGGCTTCGTTGCCGATTGCACGGATTATCAGGCGCTGGACGAAACCCTGCTGAACGGGGTGGTGCCCGCCTATATCGGCTATGACGCCACGGCCGCCAGCCTGCATGTCGGCCATCTGATGAACATCATGGTGCTGCGCTGGCTGCAGAAAACCGGCCACAAGCCGATCACGCTGATGGGCGGGGGCACGACGAAGATCGGCGACCCCTCGTTTCGCAGCGACGAGCGGCCCCTACTGACGCCGGCAAAGATCGAGGAGAATATTGCCGGTCTGAAGCAGGTCTTCGCCAAATACCTGCATTACGGCGACGGTGCGACCGATGCCATCATGCTGAACAACGCCGAATGGCTGGACAGCCTGAACTACCTCGATTTCCTGCGCGACATCGGCCGGCATTTCAGCGTGAACCGGATGCTGAGCTTCGAATCGGTGAAGTCGCGGCTGGACCGGGAACAATCGCTGAGCTTTCTGGAATTCAACTACATGATCCTCCAGGCCTATGATTTCCTCGAGATCAACCGCCGCTACGGCTGCCTGCTCCAGATGGGCGGGTCGGATCAATGGGGCAATATCGTCAACGGCGTCGACCTGACGCGCCGGGTGATCGACCGCGAGATCTACGGGCTGACGACGCCCCTCCTGACCACCTCGGACGGGCGCAAGATGGGCAAGTCGGCCTCGGGCGCGGTCTGGCTGAACGGCGAGATGCTGTCGCCCTACGAGTTCTGGCAGTTCTGGCGCAATACCACCGACGAGGATGTCGGCCGGTTCCTGAAGATCTTCACCGAACTGCCGGTCGAGGAGTGCGACCGCCTGGGCGCCCTGCAGGGGGCCGAGATCAACGGCGCCAAGATCGAGCTGGCGAACCTGGCCACGACGCTGCTGCACGGGCCGGAAGCCGCGGCAGCAGCCGAGGCCACGGCCCGCGAGGTGTTCGAGCGCGGCGGCATCGGCGAGGATCTGCCGACGGTGACGCTGGCGCCCGAGGAACTGGCGGAGGGTCTGGGCATCGTCCAGCTTTTCGTCCGCGCCGGGCTTGCCGCCAGCGGCAAGGATGCCAAGCGGCTGATCGCCGAGGGCGGCGCGCGGATGAACGACGAGATCGTCACCGATGCCGGGCTGCGCCTGGGCGCGGGCGAACTGGCCGATCCGGTGAAGCTGACCGCAGGCCGCAAGCGCCATGCGCTGGTGGTGCTGGGCTAACGCGCGCAACCGGGCGAACGGCGGAGGGCGGCGGCGTTGTCGAAAGAGGGGGGCGCTGCCCCCGCCGCCCCTTCGGGGCGTCTCCCCGGGGGGTATTTGGGTCAAGAGGAAGAGCGGGCGCGCGTTCAGCGCGCGGCGAGCCAGCGGGCGGCGAGGCCGGGCAGGTCGGCGTAGCTGTGGAGGAGCGCGTCGGGGGACAGCCGCGCGATCCCGGGCCCCTCGGGGCCGAAGCCCACCAGCGCCACCGGCACGCCTGCCGCGCGCGCGGTGCGCAGGTCGGTCTCGGTGTCGCCGACCAGCATCGAGCGGGCGAGCGTGCCACCGG
>JBDHSO010000213.1:0-5970 GCA_039808125.1 Rhodobacter sp.
CGAAATGCCATCGCCGCCCGCTTCCACTACCGCCCATAACCCCTCACAGATTTTCCCGAAATCATTTGGCAAGATACACCGATACCCTCGCAGAGGCGGTATGCGGGCCTCTCAGGGCCTTTCTGCTGCCGCCCGCCGCATCCCCCACCCATATTTGGCTTCCCTAGCCTCTAGCGCGGACCTGGCGCGCTCCTGGGCGCTCTTTCCGATGGCTTCCGAGATGCCGAACGCCTTGCCCTTGATCTCTGGCAGGGCCGGGTGCTTGGCATGCTGGGCCGCGATGTATTCCGCCCATTCAAGGGCGCTCGCCTTGTCGTCTTTTCGGTTGTTCATGTTGATCTGCCACCCGCCACAGATGGAACGCGCCACCACGTCCGCCGCGTAGGGCTTCAACACAAAGTCCGCAGAGCTGCCGCTTATGCGCTCGATCACGGCGACGAGCTGGGCCAGCTTGTATGAGGGCCAGAAGATCGACAGGTGAACGTGCGAACCCATGTCCGCGCCCACGTCCCGCCCCCAAAGGGCGACAAAGGGCAATCCCTCAGACCGACACAGACGCGCCAGCTCGTCGCGGGTGTATTTTTCCCGATCCCATTCACCGCGCCCGAGGCAATGGCCTTCGTTGCGCTCGCCTGCTGTTTCTAGGGCCGCCCAGGTGATGGTGATGCCGATATTCAGGGGCCAGTCCATCGCATAGGCGAATACCACCGCTTCACGGAACCGCATGAACCTTTCCCTCTCTTTGCGCCTTTCATGGCGAGACGGACGAGGACTGTTCTTCCCTACTATAGGATAGGGCCGTGCCGCTGGCCTCAGCACCCGTTGAACAAAAGGGGTTTCTGCAATCTCGTCGGAATATCTCGTCGCCAGATCAAACACGGGTGTTTTTCTCAGGTATTCTCTGCCGCCGCGTTTTCGTGCTGGCCTAGCCATGCCTCGAATGCGTCGCGCCTGATCCGTTGCACCGCGCCGATCCGCACAATGGGGGGCGTCCGTTTCTGGGCGACGAGCTTTTGCCAGGTGCTCCGGCTGATCCCCATTGCCGAGATCACATCTGCCACCGTCATGAGCTGATCTTGTGTGCCTTGAACCATGTTCCGCAAATCCTTGTGCCTGAAACCCGTATTTTGTGGGTGCAAGTATACGGCAACAGAGGGCATGGGGAAAGGGTGAGCGGAACGAAAGACGAACGAGCGTTAAAGAATATCTCTGAAAGAGATAGTTAAACAGTTACGGCAAAACGGCGCTTCAAAATGTTTCGCGTTCTCAGCATCTTGCGCCCCGATCTCGTCCTTGCGAGTGGGTGATACCCCGAACGAAAGTGGGTGATACCCCGAGTGCCAGAGTGGGTGATACCCCGAGTGCGTTCACAGGCTGGGGCCAAGTTATCCACAGGCTCAGAGCTTATAGCGCCGATCTTGTCGCCATTCGATCTTGGCCGGATCACGGTTGAACGCAAGGGAAGGGCCGTTTGCCCCCTCGATCTCGTTCATGCTGTATTCGGGCAGGGCGTTGCGGGCGATAGCCTTGCGCAAATCTCTGGCGAACTGGCCGTAGGGCTGGGCCGACCCGCTCCGGGTGTGCAAGTCCCGAAAGGTGAATATCCACCCGGCTTGCCTGCCCACATGGCGACGGGCGAGGCGATACAGGAACCGATCAAGGCCGCTCGTCAGATCGAAATACTTGGGCGAGATCGACAGAATGTCCCGATCTTTCGTCACCGCCTCAAAAAGCCATAGGGGCAATTCCAGCCATGCCGCCTTGGCTTGGCCTTCGTCCGTTTCCTCGATCTTGAATGCTGATAGCAGATTGAACCGCCCGAGGTTCCGGCGCTTGCTTTTCAGGGAAGGGCTTTCATAGGCGACAGACGTTGACCCGAGGCGATGCAAGGCAGCTTTCAACTCGCCATATCCCTTTCCGCCAGTGTCGCGCCCTACCGCCTTCAACAGGTTGTAAGGGTGAAACTCGATCCGGGCCGAGACAGGTAGGCCAGCATTCACCGCCTCGTTGATCTGTGACACTGCCCACAAGAGCACGTCATAATCCCAGATCGTCGCAATCCCTGTATCCTCTGGAGCCGTGACAAGCACCTTCTGGCCGCTGGGGCCTTCCCATTCGATCCGGGTGCGCTTGTTCTTGGACAGGGCGACGAGGGGGGCGCTCATGGCCTCTCTCTCGTCCCTAAAAGGCACGTCACCAATCAGAGCAACGAATAGATCGAGTTGGCGGTTACTGCTCATTGTTCAACGCTCGCCAGAGACCGACTATCACGCTCACGTTCTCCCTTTTCGGAAAGCAGATACCAGCCTTCCGCAAATGGCCGAACTAATCCTCTGTAGCTACCGATGACATAGCCCAGCATACAAACAAACTCGTCCTTCGTGGTGCCACCGTATAAGCTAGCGACCTCAAAAACGTTGGTAAGTTTGAACAAGTTGTTTTCTTCGCTTCTCTTTCCATGCTTGAGAATAACGTTGATACAATCACGCCAACGAAGCTTTCTGCCTTCCACTAAGCTCATGCCGCCAGTGCCTCGATCTCGTTCTGCCGCGCCATGATGTTGCGCACCGTCGCTGCATACCACAGACCGCCGCGTGCAGTCTTGATCCCCCGAGTGTTCAGCTCGTCCGCGATCTGCCGAAGAGACGCGCCACCTGCCGCGATCTGGCGAACGATGGGCAGAACGTTAGATGCATGCATGCATGCATTTTTCGCATTCTTGGCCGCACCCTTCCGGGATGCCTGCCGTTGTTCCTCTTTGCGCTCAGGCATGGACCATGCCCAGTGCCACGCCACGCGCCATGGCAAGTCCTTTGTGCGGATCCGGGATGGATCGGCCCGGGAACAGATCTGTGCCGCTGGCCGACTGCGCCATCTTCACCCCCTGGGCACATCAGTCAAATTCATTGGACTTAATCAAGATTCAGGATTTCTGAAACACCCGGATCCTGATGATGTGGCCGCCCCGGCGCATCGGAATGCCGGGGTGAGTCCGCGAGTATCCACCAGAGCCAGATGCCAAGGTTTGACACCTACAGCAGGCCGCCGCCTTCGATCAGGGCGACGTCGATGCGGTCGATCTCCAGCACGACGACTTGTGCACCGGTATCCTTCAGGCTGACGATGACCTCGTTGGTTCCGACCTGATAGCTCAGCGCACTGGCCGCATCGAAATCGAAGGCCAGCCGGTCCGTCCCCAGTTCGAAATCGGTGATACGGTCGGTTGCGCCAGCCAGATCGGTCTGCACGAAGAAGAACACATCGGCCCCGTTCCCGCCTGTCAGCGTGTCGGCGCCTGCGCCGCCCAGTAGCATATCGTCACCGCTACCGCCTGACAGGCTGTCGCGTCCCTCGCCGCCCGACAGCACGTCGCGGCCCGTCCCGCCGTCCAGCGTGTCCGATCCCGCCCCGCCAAACAGCATGTCGTGTCCGCCCGCACCCGTCAGCAGGTCGGCGCCGCGAAGCCCCTCCAGCAGATCTGCCCCGCCGCTGCCGACAAGCTGATCGTTCTCGGCGCCGCCCGCCATATCCTGCGCCGCTGGTGCGAACAGATAGAGCGCGGCATCCTTCAGCGCCGCTTCGTTCTGCCTGACAACAGTCTCGCCGCGAAGTTCGAACGCCGGGCCGTCAACGCCGGGAAGACGGACCACCACCACCACGCTGGTGAGCCACTCGAATTCCCAGGTTGCCGGATCACGGGCGGCGCCTGTCAGCCCGAATGCCGAAAGATCCAGCCGATCCACGCCGATCTGAAAGTCCTGCACCTGATCGCGCAGCGTGTTTTCGTCGGGGCCATCGTTCGGCCCCAGCACGAACACATCCGCCCCGGCCCCGCCCCGCAGCCGGTCATGGCCGGTGCCGCCCACCAGCGTGTCGTTGCCATCCTGCCCGGCCAGAAAGTCGTCGCCGCTGCCGCCGAACAGCAGGTCATCGCCGGTCCAGCCGCGCAGCAGATCGTCCTCGCCAAGCCCGGCGACGATGTCGTTACCCGCCGCGCCCGCCAGTTCGTCATTGCCCTCGGCACCGATCATGGCATCACTACCAGCGCCCCCCGACATGACATTGCCCCAGTTCCCGCCAATCAGCAGGTCGTCGCGCGCGGCGCCCGCGATGGTCTGCACCCCCGTTTCGCCCGTGGCCACCTCGACCACCGCGCCCGTATCGACCATGGCGTCGTCCAAGGCCGCATTCAGCCGGGCAACCCCATTGGCAAGCACCGCCAGCGACTTGCCCAGCCCGCCCTGAACCTTGACCAGCAGGTTGCCGCCATCCACCGTCAGATCATAGCGCAGGCCCGAGGGTTCGACTTCGGCCCCCTGCCCCGGCACGGCAGATATTGCGGGCTGAAGCGCGCTGGCATCAAACCGGTCGGTGAAGAATTCGAAGCCGCGCACGCGCACTGGTCCGGCCCCCGTCGCCCCGCTTAGCAGGATGGTGTCGTTCCCAGCACCGCCCTCCAGAACGTCGCGCCCCAGCCCGCCTGACAGCGTATCGTCGCCTGCCATGCCATAAAGCGTGTCATTGCCATCGCTGCCGGCGATCCAGTTGGCCCGTCCATCGCCGGTGATCAGATCGTCCAGCCGCGATCCGGTCACATTCTCGAACCCCTTGAACGTGGTCGTGCTGCCATCCTCATAGCGCGCAGTTCCGGTCACCATGTCGGCAACGATCCCCGTGGTCGTGCCGGCCCCGGCCACGACGGCAAAGACGATCCGGTCGGTGCCCCCCTTGCCGTCATAGCGGCCTCCGCCCGTGCTGGCCCAGACCCGGACAGTTTCATCCGCCGCGCTGCCGGCAAAGCGCACTTGCGAGAGATCCGAGAAATCGAACTCCTCGATGCCGCGCAGCGTATCCTGATGTCCCCAGGGGTCGATGGCCCGGCCGGTGCTGTTGTTCACGGTGATCGTGCCTGGCAGGCTGCCCGGTTCATAGTCAAAATAGGTGTAGTCCACCCCGTCCAGGCCGCCCCGGCCGTCGATCAGATCGTTGCCCTTGCTCGAGACGAAGGTCTCTGCGACAGGACTGCCGTTCCAGATCACCGGCGTACGGTCCGATCCGCGCATCGTGTCGTCGCCGGCCGAGCCATAGACCTTCTCGATCCCGGAAAGCCGCCCGGTCGATACCACGACAGGCTCGGCCGAGATCTCGTCATTCTCCATCGAATGCCAGCGCGCGGTATAGGTGCCGGCCCTCAGATCCACCGCAAGACCGTGGATATGCGCCGTATAATAGATGCGTCCGCCGTCGCGCAGATCGAAGCTGGCATAGGTCTCGATCTCGTCATAGCCCGATCCGCCGCGCAACGTGTCGGTCCCCGGCGTCAGATACATCAGCGATCCGCCGGACCCCGAGACCAGCAGATCGTTGTCGTTCACGCCCAGATCCGCGATCTCGGCATACCAGTCCGGAAAGAAGAAGGTGAACTCGCTGCCTCCGCGCAGCGTGTCAGGTCCGACAGTATTAATCAGTTCACTCGCCATATCCGAAATCCCAAGACTTGATGAAAATCGATCCGCCACAATCGGGCAACGGAATCTGCCGGGCTGGCCGCTCACCGGCTATGCCGCAGCCCATTATACGCCAGAAGACCGGATTGGCAAAGGTGATGTCCCTTGGCGTGGTGTAGGTGTCGGTGGCCATCGGGTTTCTCGGTAGGGTCGGGTTGCGACAACCAACCTGAACGAGGGATAGACCCGATGACCAAACCCATGATGGACCTCCGCGCGCTCGTAGAGAAGAGCGGCGATGCCGACCTGCTGCGCGAGATGATCGGCTTTCGGGCAGGGCGTTGCGCGTGATGGCTTTCCGCAGATCACGGGCGAAGTCGCCGTAGCTCTGGGATGATCCGCTGCGCCCGTGAAGGTCACGGAAGGTGAATATCCACCCGGCCTGCTTGCCTACATGGCGACGGGCGAGGCGATACAGGAACCGATCAAGGCCGCTTGTCAGGTCAAAATACTTGGGCGAAAT
>JBDHSO010000214.1:0-5925 GCA_039808125.1 Rhodobacter sp.
CTGTCACGCCGATGCGCCCGCGGACTGCGGCCGCCGAACCCGCGCGCCCGCCGTCCCGGCCCGAAACCCCGCCCGGGGCCGCAGCACCGCCGCCGCCACGCGACGACGACATGCCCTTTGCGGCGCATGACGACGGGTTCGGCGACCAGATCTTCGACACCGCCCGCGGGAGCGAGGAACCGGCGCGGCCACCCGGAACGCGCCGGGCATCCGACCCCGCCGCACGGGCCGCGGTGCGCCGCGAGGCCGCCGCGAAACCGGCGGCGCTTTCGGTCGAGGACCGGCTGGAGGCGATCCGCAAGGAGGGGCTGACCGGCCGCCAGTTGCGCATCGCCCGCCGCATCGCGCAAAGCCACAACCTGCCGGCGACCTCGGACCATGATGCGGTGCGCCTTCTTCGCGATGCCGGGATCGACCCGTTCCAGCGCGGCTCGATGCTCGACGGCGTGACGGGCGAGGACGAGGCGCCGGCCGGTTCCGCACCGCCGCCCGCGGCGGGGTCGCGCGCGCTGACCCCCCTGCCCGGCGACGGGGTGAAACTGCCGCAGACCGTGAAACCTGCCCAGCTTCCCTCGACCGAGCAGCGGGCCGAGGTGAACCACGCCGCCGAAATCCTGAAGATGCAGCAGGAAATCGCCAAGCGGCGGCGGCGGAAGCTGGCGCTTCTCTTCGCGCGGATGTTCGTCTTCGTCTTCCTGCCGACGCTGGTTGCGGGCTGGTATTTCAGTTCGGTCGCCACCCGGCTTTACACCGCCGACAGCGAATTCGTCATCCAGCAGGCCGGGCCGCCGCAGGCCGCGGGCCTGGGCGGGCTGTTCCAGGGCACGGCGCTGGCCACCTCGCAGGATTCGATCGCCGTGCAGGGCTATCTGCAATCGCGCGACGCGATGATCCGGCTGGAGGGCGATCAGGGCTTTGCCCGCTATTTCGAGGGCGAGGGCATCGACCCGATCCTGCGCCTGCCCGAGGCCGCCACCCAGGACGATGCCTACAAGCTTTACAAGCGCTTCGTGCAGATCTCCTACGACCCGTCCGAAGGCATCATGCGGCTGAATGTCAGCGCGCCGGATGCCGATCTGGCCGTGGCATGGTCGAAACAGCTGATCTCCTATGCCGAGGAGCAGGTGGACCAGCTGACCCACCGCCTGCGGTCCGATTCGATGCAGGGCGCGCGCGACAGCTATGAGGATGCCGAAAAGGCGATGGTCGCGGCGCAGCAGCGCGTCGTGGAACTGCAGGAGAAGTACAAGGTCCTCTCGTCGGATGTCGAGGTCACGCTGCTGACGCAGCAGATCGGCCAGTTGGAAAGCCAGCTTACGCAGGAGCGGCTGTCGCTTGCCCAGATGGAGGCGAACGAAAGCCCGAACCAGGCCCGGATGGAGCCGGTGAAGCGCCGGATCGCCACGCTGGAGGCGCAGATCGCCGAATTGCGCGGAAGCCTGACCGAAGGACAGGACGGCAACAACTCGCTTGCCCGCATACAGGGCGAGTTGCTCGTGGCCCAGGCCGATGTCCAGACCCGGCAGATGATCCTGGCCCAGGCGTTGCAGGCGATGGAAAACGCCCGTGTCGAGGCCAACCGCCAGGTGCGCTATCTGTCGCTGTCGGTCTCGCCGCTGCCGCCCGAGGAGCCGTCCTACCCCCGTGTCTTCGAGAATACGCTTGTCACCCTGCTGATCCTGCTGGGGATCTATCTGATGATCTCGATGACGCTCTCGATCCTGCGCGAACAGGTCTCGGCCTGACCCCGGCCTGATCGCGATCCGATGACGGGGCTGCCCCCGCCCGCATGCCATGCGCGGGCGGGGGCGTCGTCATCGCGCCGTTACAAAACTGCCGGATCGCTGTCATGCAAACCGCCTATTCCGGCCGGTGAAGGGCCGACTCGCCGGTCCGGCAACAGGAGTGATCCATGAAACTCGTCAAGTTCACCGCCTCCGCCGTCGCGCTTGCCGCCGCCGCCACGGCGGCCGATGCGCGCGACCAGATCCAGATTTCCGGCTCGTCGACCGTGCTGCCCTATGCCACCATCGTTGCCGAAGCCTTCGGCGAAAACTTCGACTTTCCCACCCCGGTCGTCGAGGGCGGCGGCTCCGGTGCGGGCCGCAAGAAACTGTGCGAAGGCCTGGGCGAGAACACCATCGACATCGCCAATTCCTCCTCGCGCATCGCGCAATCGGACATCGACCTGTGCAAGGCGAATGGTGTCGAGGAGATCATGGAGGTCCGCATCGGCTATGACGGCATCGTCTTCGCCTCGGATGTGGACGGCAAGGATTTCGCCTTCACCCCGGCCGACTGGTACGCGGCGCTGGCCGCCGAGGTTGCCAGCAACGGCGCCCTGATCGCCAATCCGAACACCTCCTGGGCCGAGGTCGACGCCGCCCTGCCCGACCAGCCGATCCTGGCCTTCATCCCCGGCACCAAGCACGGCACCCGCGAAGTCTTCGACACGAAGGTCATCGTCGAGGGCTGCAAGGCCACCGGCGCCTATGACCTGTTCCTTGCCGCCGCAACCGGCGAGGATACCGACAGGAAGAAGGCCGCCGAAAGCGCCTGCAACAAGCTGCGCACCGATGGCCGGTCGGTCGACATCGACGGCGATTATACCGAAACGCTGGCGCGTCTGGATGCCGACCGGAACGCCGTCGGCGTGTTCGGCCTGTCGTTCTATCAGAACAACACCGACAAGCTGAAGGTGGCGACCATGGACGGGATTGTCCCCTCGGTCGACACGATCGCAAGGGGCGAATATCCGGTCTCGCGGCCGCTGTATTTCTACGTCAAGAAGGCTCATATCGGCGTGATCCCCGGGCTGAAGGACTATATCCGGTTCTTCGTGTCGGATGAGATGGCGGGTCCGGACGGCCCGCTTGCCGAATATGGTCTGGTGTCGGATCCCGACCTTGCCGCCACCCAGGCCGCGGTCGAGGCCGAAACCCCGATGCCGCCACTGAACTGACCCGGCACGCCGGCCGGAAATCCTTGGGGCGCCCCGGCCGGGGCGCCCGTTTTCATTGCCGCCTCATGGCCGCGGCAGGCCGGCCCCCGGGCGGCGCAAGCCCACGCATCACGGTGCATCCGCTTGCCGGCCCGCGCGCGAGCGTCTAATCAGGGAACAATCAGGGAAAAGGCGGGGAGTTCCATGCGCATTCTCATCACCAACGACGACGGGATCAATGCACCGGGCCTCGCGGTTCTGGAGGAAATCGCGGCAGGACTTGCCGGACCCTCCGGCGAGATCTGGGTCGTCGCACCCGCCTTCGAGCAATCCGGCGTCGGCCATTGCATCAGCTACACGCATCCGATGATGATCGCCAAGCTTGGCCCCCGCCGCTATGCCGCCGAGGGCAGCCCCGCCGATTGCGTCCTGGCGGCGCTGAATGACGTATTGCAGGGCGCCCGGCCCGATCTGGTCCTGTCCGGCGTGAACCGCGGCAACAATGCCGCCGAGAACGTGCTCTATTCCGGAACCGTGGGCGGCGCGATGGAGGCAGCGTTGCAGGGCATTCCGGCAATCGCGCTGTCGCAATACCTCGGCCCCGAGATGAGCGACATGGAGGATCCGTTCGAAAGCGCCCGCCGGCATGGCGGCGCCGTGGTGCGCGCGCTTCTCGATCGCGGCATCTGGGCGGGCGAGGATTACCGGCTGTTCTACAACGTGAACTTTCCGCCGCGCTCGGCCGCCGATACCCTGCCGATGCGTGTCGCCGCGCAGGGCTTTCGCCGCGGCACCCGGTTTTCCTGCGAGCCGCATATCTCGCCTGCGGGCCGGCGGTTTCTCTGGATCAAGGGTGGCGCGCAGCACAGCCCGACGCTGCCGGGCACCGATGCCGCCATCAACCTTGCCGGCCATATCTCGGTCACGCCGATGCGGGCCGACCTCACGGCGCATGACGTGCTTTCGGATCTGGCGGAAAGGCTGGCATGAGCGAAAGCGGCGCCCGGGACGACGACCACGCCGCCCTGATGGCAGAGCGCAAGATGCGCTTTCTTTTCGCGCTGCGATCGCATGGCATCACCGATCCGCGGGTGCTGACCGCCATGGAACGGGTGGATCGCGGGCTTTTCGTCAAGGGCATCTTCGCCGAACGCGCCTATGAGGACATGCCGCTGCCCATCGCCTGCGGCCAGACCATCAGCCAGCCCTCGGTGGTGGGGCTGATGACTCAGGCGCTGCGGATCGGCCAGCGCGACACCGTGCTCGAGATCGGCACAGGATCGGGCTATCAGGCGGCGGTTCTGGCGCAACTGGCCCGCCGGGTCTATACCGTCGACCGCTGGCGGCGGCTGGTCCGCGAGGCCGGCGAGGTGTTTCATCGCCTCGGGCTGGCCAATGTCACGGCAATGACCTCGGACGGCACCTTCGGCCTGCCCGATCAGGCGCCGTTCGACCGCATCCTTGTCACCGCCGCGGCAGAGGATCCGCCGGGGCCGCTGCTGCAGCAGCTGAAGCCCGGCGGGATCATGGTTCTGCCCGTCGGTCAGTCGGACCATGTGCAGAAACTGATCCGCGTCACCCGGGGCGAGCAGGGTCTGGAATACGAGGAACTTCGCCCGGTCCGTTTCGTGCCTCTGGTCGAAGGCCTGGGGAACGAGTAGTCTTTCGCCATGCGCCGGGGGCCAACCCGGACGAATGTGACGGCAAGAGGCGGTATCCCCATGATGTTCCTTTCGGTTTTTCCCGGCACCCGGCTGCGGCTGGCCCTGGTCTGTTCGGCGGCTGTGCTTGCGGGCTGCACCTCCGGCACCGGGCTTGGCAACATGGACTGGGATCTCCGGCGCGGCGCCGGCTCCACCTCCGAGGAGGCGCGGCAGGCGACGGCGGCGAAGCCGGTTCCCGACAGCAACGGCGTCCTGTCCTATCCGGGCTACCAACTTGCCGAGGCGCGGCGCGACGATACGGTGGGATCGCTGGCCGGACGGCTGGGCCTGAACCCCGAACAGCTTGCCCGGGCCAATGCCCTGCGCCCGACCGATCCGCTGCGCGAGGGCGAGCTGCTGCTGCTGCCGCAGCGCGTGGCCGCCACGCCGCAGCCGGTGGCGGGCGGAACCGGCAGCGGCCCGGTCGACATCACCGCCATTGCCACAACCGCCCTCGATGCCGCGCCGAAGACACCCAGCCCGGCCGCTGCCGCGCCGGGCGGCGGCAAGGAGCCGATCCGCCACAAGGTCGTGCGCGGCGAGACCGCCTTCATCATCGCGCGGGAATACAATGTCTCGGCCAAGGCCCTGGCAGAATGGAACAATCTCGGCCCCGACATGGGGATCCGCGAAGGCCAGACCCTGATCATCCCCGTGGCCACCGCCGCGGCGCCGAACCCCGAACCTGTGCCCGTGCCGCCCGGCACCGGCAGCCCGACGCCCACGCCACCCTCGGCCACGAAGCCCCTGCCCGACGAGAAGACCCAGCCCGCCTCGGAAAAGGCCAAGGATACGCCCGCCTCGCCCGATATGGGCAAGGACCGCACGACCGCCTCGAAACTGGCGATGCCGGTGCCGGGCAACATCATCCGCGGCTATGACAAGAAGAAGAACCAGGGCATCGACATCGCCGCCGCCGCCGGCACGCCGGTGAAGGCGGCCGAGGCCGGGACCGTCGCGGCCATCACCAAGGACACCGCGCAGGTGCAGATCGTGGTGATCCGGCATGCGGACAACCTGCTGACGGTCTATGCCGGGGTCGATGCGCTGAAGGTGAAAAAGGGCGACAAGGTCGGCCGCGGCCAGCAGATCGGCGTCGTCCGGCAGGGCAACCCGGCCTTCCTGCATTTCGAGGTGCGCAAGGGCGCCGACAGTCTGGACCCGAGCAGCTTCCTGCAATAACCGCCGGCGCATCGCACCACACCTAGAGGGCGTCTTCATTTAAGCCGACCAATCCATTGCGCAAGCGATGGAGACGAAGGCTTTGAAGGCTGCGAGGGT
>JBDHSO010000215.1:0-5856 GCA_039808125.1 Rhodobacter sp.
CGATCTGCCGGCCGAGGAGCTGCGCGCGGCGCCGATCCGGCTGCGTCGCGCATCCGGCCCGGTCGCGGTCCGCACCGTCACCGGGCGGCATTGCCAGTCGGAGGCGATCCTGTTCGCCACCGGGCGGCGGCCGAACACCGACGGGCTGGGCCTGGCCGAGATCGGGGTAAAGCTTGGCCGCAGGGGCGAGGTTTCGGTCGATGCCTACAGCCAGACGGCCGTGCCCTCGGTCTATGCGATCGGCGACGTGACCAACCGGGTGAACCTGACGCCGGTCGCCATCCGCGACGGCATGGCCTTTGCCCGCACCGTGTTCGAGGGCGTGCCGACGCCGGTCGACCACGATCTCATCCCCTCGGCCGTCTTCACCCAGCCCGAACTGGGCAGCATCGGCCTGACCGAGGACGATGCGCGCGAGGCCGGCGAGATCGAGGTCTATGCCACCAGCTTCCGCCCGATGCGCAGCGCATTTGCCGGGGTCGAGGACCGGGTGCTGATGAAGCTGATCGTCAGTGCCGCGACCCGCAAGGTGTTGGGATGCCACATCGTCGCCCCCGAGGCGGGCGAGATGATCCAGCTTGCCGCCATCGCGGTCAAGATGGGCGCGACGAAAGAGGATTTCGACCGCACCGTCGCGGTGCATCCGACCATGGCCGAGGAACTGGTGACGATGCGCACCCCGGTGCGCCGGGGATAGGCGCCGGGCCGGGGCGGCGGGCGCGGCAATGCGGCGCTTGAATTCCCGGCGCGGATGCACAGGTTAGAAACGACAGAGCAAGGACAAGGGAAGCCAGATGGCGGGAAGCGGGGGCCCCTGGGGGGGCGGCGGCAACAGCGGCGGCGGCGGCGATGATGACCGTGGTGGAAACCGGGGGCAGGGCGATGATGGCCGGCGCGGTGGCGGGCGTCGCCCGGGCGAAAGCCCGCAGATCCCCGAGATCGACCAGATCGTCCGCAAGGGGCAGGAGCGGCTGCGCGTCCTGATGGGCGGTCGCGGCAATTCCGGCTCCGGTGGCCCCGGGCGCGGCCCCTCGGACCCGAACCCGCTGTTTTCCCGGCAGGGGATCGCGATCGGCGTCCTGGCCCTCCTGGCGGGCTGGGGCTACATGTCCTTCTACACCGTGAAGACCGAGGAACGCTCGGTCGAACTCTTTTTTGGCGAGAGCGCCGGCGTGGGCCAGCCCGGCCTGAACTTCGCGCCCTGGCCGGTCGTGACCTATGAAAAGATCCTCGTGACCGGCGAACGCACGACCGATATCGGCACGACCGACGGCGCCGTGGGCGTGCTGATGCTGACCGGCGACCAGAACGTCGTGGACATCGGCTACCAGGTGGTCTGGAACATCGCCGATCCGGAGAAATACCTCTTCAACCTGGCCGATCCCGAGAACACGATCCGCGCGGTTTCGGAATCGGCCATGCGCGACATCATCGCCAGGTCGGAACTGTCGCCGATCCTGAACCGCGACCGGGGCGCCATCGCCGCCGATCTGCGGACGGCGGTGCAGGCGACGCTTGACAGCTATGGCGCCGGAATCCAGGTGATCCGCGTCAACCTGCGCCGCGCGCAGCCGCCGGCCGAGGTGGCCGCAGCCTTCCGCGCCGTGCAGGACGCACAGCAGGAACGCGACCGGCTGGAGAAAGAGGCCGACGGCTATGCCAACAAGGTGACGGGTGGTGCCCGCGGCGAGGCGGCGCGGCTGGGCGAGGAGGCCGAGGCCTATCGTGCCCAGGCGGTGAACTCTGCCGAGGGCGAGGCCGCGCGCTTCACCTCGGTCCTGACCGAATATCTGAAGGCGCCCGAGATCACGCGGCGGCGGCTTTATCTTGAAACCATGGAAAAGGTGCTGGCGGGCATGAACAAGGTGATCCTCGACGGGGTGGTCGGGGACGGCCAGGGGCAGACGGGGGGTGTCATACCCTACCTGCCGCTCGACATGCTGAACAAGGGCAAGGACGCCCCGGCTGCCGGAGGGTCGAACTGATGCGCGCAGCCTATGTTCTTCCGGTTCTGGCCGTCGTCGCGGTGACGGCGCTGTCCTCGGTCTTCATCGTGGACGAACGCAAGATGGCCATCGTCCTGCAATTCGGTGAAGTGACGCAGGTCAAGCAGAATCCCGGCCTTGGCCTCAAGCTGCCCTTCATCCAGGACGTGGTCTATTACGACGGTCGCATCCTCGGTCTTCAGACCGAGCCGATCGAGGTGACGCTGCTGGCTGACCGCCGGCTGGTGGTCGACGCCTTCGCGCGCTGGCGGATCGTCGATCCGGTTGTCTTCCGCCAGGCCGTGGGTGCCGCCGGCGAGGATCGCGCGCAGGTGCTGCTGGGCAACATCCTGCAACAGGCGATTCCCGAGGTGCTGGGCAATACCACGCAGGCTCAGGTCCTCAGCCCCGACCGGACCGGGCTGATGAACCAGATCCGCGACATCGCCCGCCGCGAGGGCGAGGCGCTGGGCGTCGAGGTGATCGACGTGCGCCTGACCCGCACCGACCTGCCCGAGCAGAACCTGAACGCCACCTACGCCCGGATGAAGGCCGAGCGCGAGCGCGAGGCGGCCGAGCAGATCGCCCGCGGTGGCGAGGCGGCGCAGCGCGTGCGCGCGGCGGCCGACCGCGAGGTCGTGGAACTGACATCGAAGGCCCGGCGCGAGGCCGATGTGATCCGCGGCGAGGCCGATGCCGAACGCAACCGGGTCCTGGCCGAAGCCTATGGCGCGGATCCCGAGTTCTTCGCCTTCCTGCGGTCGATGAACGCCTATGAGGCGGCGCTGAAGGCCGGAAATTCGTCAATCGTGCTCTCGCCCGACAACGAGTTCTTCGATTATTTCAGCGGCGAGGAATCCTCCGCCACGGCCAGGGCCACGGCAACCGTTGCGGCCCCGACACCTGCGGCGACGGCCGAAGCCGCGCGGGAGCCTGCGGCCATCGAGACGGCGGCACCCGAGGCTGCGCCGGCGGCCGAAGCCGCACCGGCGCCCGAAACCGAAACCGAGGCCGCGCCCGCGCCGGCCCCGTGACCTGGGCGCTTCTGGCGCTGGGGCTGGTCCTTGTGGTCGAGGGGCTGATCCTGGCGCTGGCGCCGGCACGACTGGAAGAGGTGCTGCGCCTTCTGGCCGCATTGGGGATCGAGAGGCGCAGGCTTCTCGGCCTTCTGGCGCTGGCGCTGGGTGTCGCACTCATCGCGGTCGCGCGGTCGCTGGGCGTCTTTGGCTGAGGGCAGGGCTTCACGCGGCTTTGAAGCGGCGCGACGGGGTTTGCATTGCGACGGTTCCTGTCGCAAGTTTAGCTGGGGCGATTGGTGCGGCTGGTCCGACCGGGCCCGCCCGACGAGAATAACGAGGATCCATCTGATGACTCCATCGACGCGTATTTCCCCCTCCCGCGGCGCATCCGGCCTGCTGCTGGCACTGACGCTGGGCACCGGCCTTGGCCTTGCCGCCCTGCCGGCGCCGGTCCTGGCCTTCGGCGCCCCCGAAAGTTTTGCCGATCTGGCACAGCAGATCAGCCCCTCGGTGGTGAACATCACCACATCCTCGATCGTCTCCGCCCCAGCGGGTGGTGGGCCGCTGGTGCCGCCGGGCAGTCCCTTCGAGGATCTGTTCAAGGATTTCGGCAACCCGGGCGATCAGGGGCCGCAGCGCTCCGAGGCGCTGGGTTCGGGCTTCGTCATCTCGGAAGACGGCTATATCGTGACGAACAATCACGTCATCGAAGGCGCGGACGAAATCGAGATCGAGTTCTTCACCGGCGAGAAGCGCCCGGCAAAACTGGTCGGAACGGATCCCAAGACCGACATCGCGCTGCTGAAGGTGGATGCGGATAAACCGCTGGCCTTCGTCAGCTTCGGCAATTCCGACCTGATGCGGGTGGGCGACTGGGTGGTCGCCATGGGCAACCCGCTGGGGCAGGGGTTCTCGGTTTCGGCCGGGATCGTCTCGGCCCGCGACCGCGAGCTTTCGGGCACCTATGACGACTACATCCAGACCGATGCCGCCATCAACCGCGGCAATTCGGGTGGCCCGCTGTTCAACATGGACGGGCAGGTGATCGGGGTGAATACCGCAATCCTGTCGCCCAATGGCGGCTCGATCGGCATCGGCTTTTCGATGGCGTCGAATGTGGTGTCGAAGGTCGTTGACCAGTTGAAGCAGTTCGGCGAGACGCGGCGCGGCTGGCTGGGCGTGCGCATCCAGGACGTGACCCCCGACATCGCGGAGTCTATGGGTCTGGAAGAGGCGCGCGGCGCCCTTGTGACCGATGTGCCCGAAGGCCCGGCGCGTGAGGCCGGGATGCAGTCGGGCGATGTGATCGTCACCTTCGCGGGCCAGGAGATCGGCGATGCCGGCGACCTGACCCGCCGCGTCGGCGATGCCCCGGTGGGAGAGGCGGTGCCGGTGATCGTGCTGCGTGAGGGCAAGACACTGACCTTGCAGGTGACGCTCGGCCGCCGAGAGGATGCCGAGGCCAAGGCCGTGCCGGCCGTCTCCGGTGCGCCGGACGAACCGAAGTCGCTGGAGCTGCTGGGGATGGAACTGCAGCCGCTGACCGAGGATGCCCGCAACGCAATGGGGCTGGAACCCGCCGCGCGCGGCCTGGTGGTGATGTCGGTGGACGTCGCCTCCGAAGCCTATGCCAAGGGCCTGCGCGAGGGCGACCTGATCACCGACGCCGGCCAGCAGCCGGTCGTCCGGCTGTCGGATTTGCGCGACCGCATCGAAGAGGCGAAGAAGGCCGGGCGCCAGTCGATCCTGCTGATGACGCGCCGCAACGGCGATCCGCGGTTCGTGGCGCTGTCGATCGAATGACGGCGGCGGCCCGATGCGCGACGCTGTCGCGTCGGTAGAAGGCGCCTTCATTTTGAGGGATTCCCTGCCGGCCAGATATCGGATTCGAGATCGAAGACCGAGGCGATCTCGGGCAGGGAAACGCCGACTGACGCGCGGTTGGGCGGATAGCGCAGCTTCTTCCCGGCAAGAAGGGCGACCGTGGCCGTGGTGGCGCCGACAATCGACGGTTCGTGGACGCGATGTTTTGGCCGGGCGAATGGCCCGGCCGTCGCCTGACCTGCGGGTGGAACGGGGCAATCGGCGGACGGTGCATTTTCCGGTTCCGACGCCGAAGGCAGGCGGATCTGTGGGCAACCCCCAAGGCTCCGGCCACAGTTGAATACCCGCTGATCGGCGTGAGCAGGCGAGCGCCTGCGCTCCGGCAATGTCCAGGTCGATATGACCTCTCAAAAAGGGAGATTGGCGGTCTGGCACGCCAGCCGTATCCGCCAGGCGATGCCGCTTGCAGAGAATTCCCCGCTCCAGAGGATTTCGATGGCCGGCCGCCGGTTCCGGCCATCGCCGTCCTGCAAGGTGAGCGCCCGGACGGCAAAGCCCGGAATGGATCTGTCGCGTATTTGTGCCGCCCCCACTGCTCGTTTAGGCCACTTGGCGTTCGAAGGCCAGGGGGCTTTTGCCTCCCAATGCCGAGTGCCGATGGCGCGGGTTATAGAAGCCGTTGATGTATTGGAGGATGGCGGTTTCGGCCTGTCGTCGGGTTTCCCAGGTGCGGCGCGAGATCAGTTCGGCCTTGATCGTCTTGAAGATGGGGCGGGCGAGCGCCACTGGTCCGAGAGAGCCCGCGACGCTCGACGGCAGCGTTGTCGTAGCAATTGCCCTTGCCGCTGATCCCGGCGTTCACCTCGGCGCGCCAGGCGATGATTTCGCGGTCGTGGGCATCGATAAGGAAGGCGCCGCGGACAACGTCCTCGTTCCAGCAGGTGAACTCAGACCCGTCCGAGCACCAACGCAGGTTCGAGCGGATGACGATCACCTTGCCGTCGTGAACATGCTCGGGACGTTCGGAA
>JBDHSO010000216.1:0-5725 GCA_039808125.1 Rhodobacter sp.
TGGTCTCGCGCGACGAGATCGAGGCGTTGGCTTTCATCGCCGACCTGTTCCTTGAAGACGCAGACCCGCCGCCCCGCGAGGAGCGGCCGGCGAAACCCCATCACATCCCCCTTTGAGAGGAGACGACCATGGCGAAGAAGGTGAAATCGTTCGGCGCGAACATCCCGATCCCGCAGGATGATGCGGAAGCGCGCATCGCCATCCGCGAGATCGGCGAGGGCAACCGCGAGATCATGCGGCTTGAGGCCGAGATGAACGACAAGATCGCCAAGCTGCAACAGCACTATGGCGAGTTGGCCGCGCCGCTGCGCGAGGCGGTGACGGTCAGGACCGATGGATTGAAGGTCTTTGCCGAGGCCAACCGCGACCGGCTGACCGGCGGCGGCAAGGTGAAATACGCCCAGTATGCGACCGGCAAGATCAGCTGGCGGACGCGGCCCGCGAAGGTCCTGATCCGGGGCACCGAGGATGTGCTGGACGCGATCCGGTCGATTGGCCTCGCCGAGCGGTTCATCCGCGTGACGGAGGAACCCAACAAGGCGGCGATGCTGGAGGATCGCAAGACGGCGGAGATGATCAAGGGCATCACCATCCGCTCGGAGGGCGAGGATTTCATCGTGGAACCGTTCGAGACCGAGTTGCAGGAGGCGGTGTGATGCAGCGCACCCACGAACAGAAGGCGCTCTACATGGCGCTGAACGACGCCCTGATCTTCGCCCTGCGTTGCGGTGGCATCGGCTGGGACGAGGCCATCCAGACGCTGGAAGACCAGATCGCGGCGATCACGCGCCGCCGCGATCGCGGTGCCGATCCGCTGCAAATCATCTGAAAGGAGAGACCCCGTGACCACGACCCAGACGTTCTATCTTGATCCGGTGGCCTATGAAGCCGCGTTTCGGAAACTGCGCGCCGAGGCATTGGCGAAGGTGATGGCGCAGGCGAAGACACAGCGCGAGCGCGATGGCTATGCCGAAATGGACGCGCTGCTTGAACCGGCTCTGGCGGTGCTGCTCGCCGTGGTGCGGCTGCGCAATCAGGGCGAGAGCGCGACGGTCATCGGCACCATTCTCGGCAACCACCTCGCCGGCCTCGCCCTGAATGCGGCGTCGATGTCGGACGATCCCGGGGCGCTGCTGGGCCGTCTCTCCGACGCCTACGAACGCCAGGTGATGGCTGCGTCCGGCGCATATGTGGCGGGCGCCACGATCACGGAAGGAAATGTCGCGGTCTCGCGCTGCGGCCGGGCTTGACCCTGCAATACCTGCAACCCCCAAGGAGGGACATCATGACGAAAGCGGAACTGATCACGGCACTTGCCGCCGAGTGCCAGGTGACGGCCTCGGCCGCCGAGCGGGCGCTTGAAGGGGCTGGCCCGGGTGGTGGTCTCGACGCTGGGCGAGGGCGAGGAGGTGACGATCCCCGGGCTGGTGCGGCTTTCGCCCAAGCATCGCGAGGCGCGGACGGGCCGCCACCCGGTCACCGGCGCGCCGATCGCCATCGCGAAGCGCCGCGTGGTCAATGCCAAGGCCGTCAAGGCGCTGGCCGATCACGTCGCCTGATCCCCCAACCGCCAGCCGCCGCGCCGGAGGTGCCACAGGTGCCGGCGCGGCGGGTCCACCCGAACCCAGTGAGGCAAGGCCATGACCGAGATCGAGATCACCACCACGGGCGAGTTGAAGCTCGCCGGCGATGTGGTCGGGCACATCACCTGGACCCGGCCCTATGTCGCGCGCGATGTGGCCGGGGTGTTTGCCTTTGATGGCTGCGCGGGGTGTGAATGCAGGGACGATGAAATCGCCAAGCTGAAGCGCAATGCCGAGGCGGCAAAGAAGCGCACGGCCAAGTTGACGCTCCGGATCGCCGAACTTGAGGCGGCCGCGAAATGACCGACGAATGGCTGACCCTTGCCGAGGCCGCGCGGCACTGCGGCCTGACCGAGCGGCATATGCGCCGGGTGGTGCTGGAGGCCCGGCGCGGCCTGCGCAATCTCTGGAAGACCCGCCGCGTGATCTGGCGCGACGGCCCGGACGGGTTCGAGGTGGCGCTTGCGACCCTGCCGCAGGAGGCGTGCGAATCCTGGCTGATCAGCACCTATCACCTCAACCTCGCGTTGCCCGACCCCGGAACCCGATAAACTGGAATGAACCCGATGGCACAGCCCCGCAACAAGACCTCTGACAAGATGCGCAACGCTGATCTGGCCATGATCCACATGGCGGCCGGCGCGCTTTTCGGCGATGTGACGAAGGGATCGGCCAGTCGCCCGGATTATGAGGACTGGCTCCACGGCCTTACCGGCCAGAAGTCGGCGGCGGCGCTGAGCCAGGGCCAGCGGATCGACCTGATCCGGCATCTGCGCCGCGAGGGGCTGCTGGCCGAACGCGGCGCTGGCGGGCGCGGGCAGAACCGGCCGACGCCGCAGCAATGGGCGCATCTGGGTCAGCTTGCCCGCCGGATGGGCTGGCAGGATGGTCTCGAAGACAGCCGGATGCAGGCCTTCGTCCAGCGCACCGCCAAGGTGACGGCCGCGCGCTTCATCACCCGTGAACAGGCCAGCGCCGTGATTACCGGACTGCGCAAATGGCTCGCCCAGAAGGCCGCCCGGGAGGTGGATGATGCAATGCCCTGAATGCGGCAGTCTCGGCCGTGTCAGCAGCACCTTCGACCACGGCGTTACAGTGCTGCGCTATCGGCGTTGCCCGATGTGCGACCATCGTTGGCGTACCTGGGAGGAAAAGGACCCCCATCCGGTCAAGCGCAGGCAGCCGAAGGTGCTGCCGAAAGCGGACCTGTTCACCAAAAGCGATGATATTTCATGAGGATGAAACGGATTACATGGAGGAATTGTACAGCGATACCCGCTGTACGGCGCCCCGCAGGCATCGGGCACAATGGCGGCCCGGCGGAAGAACCTTTCGGGCTGCGCGCCCGCTGGCTGCGCTTTGCCGACGAGGCGGAGTTGCGGCGGCTGGCCAGGCTGCATCGCCCGGCTGAAGAAGGATGACCGCCGTGATGACCGCCATGTCTCTCGCTGAAACGGCGATGCGGGCAGCCATCCGCCGGCGGCTGGTCCGCCGGGTGGTGATCAAGGATGACAAGGCCTGGGAGGCGCTCTACGCCCAGTTGCAGAAGGCGCTGACCCAGGCCTGGACCGAGGCCATGCGCGAGGGGATCGCCCAGGCGCTGGACCGGCTGCGCGACCTTGGCCCCGGCGCCTTCACCGCAGAGGACGGCGCCACGCTTCTGCGGGTGCTGGAGGCCTCGGTCGGGCCTGACGCGCTGAGGGCCGCCATGCGCGAGCCGGTGATCAACCTCACGGATGCGCTTTACCGGCTGGGCGCGGCCGAGGTCGGCACCTCGGCCGGCGTGGACATCGCCTTCATGCGCCCCGACCTCGACGCGCTCGATGCGCTGAAGCGCGGCAACCTGTTCTGGGTCGGCGAAAGCTGGAACACGCATAGCCGCAAGAAGCTGGATGCGATCCTGACGGAATATTTCACCACAGGCCTGACCCGCGAAGGGCTGGCCGCGCGGATCGCCGGGGATTTCGCCACCGTCACCGGCAAATCCGAGCTCTATTGGGAGATGCTGGCCGATCACATCGCCACCAAGGGCCGCGAGATCGGCCGCGTCACCGGCTATGAGCGGGCCGGCATCACGCGGGTGCAGGTGCGCGCGCATCTCGATGACCGCACCACGCAAATCTGCCGCGACATGCACGGCCGGGTTATCGAGGTCTCCGCCCTGCGCAAGCAGGCAGATGGCTATATCGAGGCGGCGAACCGTGGTGACAAACCCGCGATCGAGCGCATCTGGACCATGCACGGCGCGAATGCCGACCTGTCGCAGGTGCCCACATCCGCCCTGAAGGGCACCGCCAGCCCGCCCTATCATTACCGTTGCCGCACCATCACCGTCGCCTGGTTCGGCGCCACGACCGAGATGGGCAGGCTGGAACAGGCGATCACTGATCGCGAGGAAATCAGCGCGGATCAGGTCGCCTTCATCCGGGAGGTGGCGGGCAAGGCCGCGTGGATGGACGAGAAGAACGAACGGCGGCATTGGGGCGACCATGGCAGCGACCTGCCAGTGCGAAAGATGGCCGATTTTGAGACCTCGGCCCGGGCCGTGATCGCTGATCCGAAGGCGCGTATCCGGCTGTCGATGCGCACCCCGAAACCTGACCGCGATGCGGGCAGCCACGAAACCCGGCCCTATGCCGTCTTTGCCGTTCCCCATGCCGTCGCACCGAAGGGCGGCGGCAAGCGGCCGGCTGTTGCAGGGCATCTGATGACTTCGGTCCGTCTCGACACCGGGGAAATCGTCACCCACTTCTGGAAAAATGGCGATCTGACAAGCATATACGATGTCGTTCCGGCGCGTGACGTGCTGAAGGCGGCGTTCAGGAGGGTGATCCGATGGCTTTTCGGCTGAAACACAACCACGAAACATTGGTCGAAGGCGATCAGTCGCCGATCCGGTTCGGCATGGTTTGCTATCAGCGCATCGCCGATCCGCTTTTCGATGTCGATCTGGACACCCATCTTGAGGCCCGATCCGCCTGGGAGATGGTGCGCGACCAGTTGAGCGACACGCAGCGGGCCGAACTGGACACGGTCGATGCCTATTGGAGGGCACATCCCAAGGCCTTCAACTTCGCCTTCGCCCCCGTGCATCACCAGCACCGCCCGGCGAAGGCATTGGAAGGCTGGGTGATCGACGAGGCCGGCAAGACCCCGCCCCTGCCGCCCTCGCATTGGTGGTGGCGGCCGCTGGAGGAGGGTTGAGCGCTGCGCCTTGCGGACCACATTAAACTGGAATGGCGCCGGCGCGAGGTCGGGCGGGGAACCGGCGCAAGGCCGGTTCCATCGGGCCATCGCGCGGGCGGTGGCCCTTCGCATGTGAGAAGGCGCCAGATCGGCGCGATCACCCCCGGGGCAGATCGAAGTTCGACACCAGCAGTTCGGCCTTTCTGGTGGCAGGATCGCAGCGTCCGATCGTGTAGGTGGTGGTGACCTCGGCCAGACGGAAGCGGCCGAAGGTATCGCGGATGTCCGGCACGTCGTTGATCGACAGGATGAACTGCCCCTTCACCGCCGCAAGCGCAGCGGCAAGGCGGGCGAAGTCCTCCCGGCCGAACATCGCCTTGCCATAATCGTCCTCGCAGCCGAAATACGGCGGATCGAGATAGAAGAGCGTGCCTTCGCGATCATAGCGCGGGATGAAGGCCGCCCAGTCCAGGCATTCGATGGTCACGCCGGCCAGCCGCTGGTGAAGGTCTTCCAGCATCGGTTCCAGCGTCGTGAGGTTGAACCGCGCCGGCCGGGCGGGTGCCACGCCGAAGTTCCGGCCAGATACCTTGCCCCCGAAGGCGGTCCGCTGAAGGCAGAGGAAGCGGGCCGCGCGTTCGAGGTCGGTCAGCGTGTCGGGATTGGTGTCGACGAGCCGGCCGAATTCGGTGCGCGTGGTCAGCTGGAAGCGCATCAGGTCGAGGAAGGCCACGTAATGGCGTTGCAGGATGCGGAAGAGATTGGCGATGTCGCGTCCCTTGTCGTTGATCACCTCGGCGCGGGGCCGCTGCCTGCGGCGCAGGAAGACGCCACCAAGCCCCAGGAAGGCTTCCGCAAAGGTGCCGAAGGGCTGGGGGTCTATAATGCCGAAGAGGCTGGAGGGGTGTTTTCGTTTCCGGCCAGGCCAGGGGGAAAAAGGAGAAGCCGCCTGACCG
>JBDHSO010000217.1:0-5609 GCA_039808125.1 Rhodobacter sp.
CTGATCGAATACAAGGGCACCATCCTGATCGTCACCCACGACCGCTATTTCCTGGATGACATCACCGGCTGGATCCTGGAACTGGACCGGGGCCGCGGCATTCCCTACGAGGGCAACTACTCCGCCTGGCTGGAACAGAAGGCCAAGCGGCTGGCGCAGGAAGCGCGCGAAGACCGGGCCAAGCAGAAGGTGCTTGAACGCGAACTGGACTGGATCCGCGCCGGCGCCAAGGCGCGGCAGGCCAAGCAGAAGGCCCGGATCAACGCCTATGAGGAAATGGCCGCGAAATCCGAGCGCGAAAAGATCACCTCGGCGCAGATCATCATCCCGAACGGGCCGCGCCTTGGCGGCAAGGTGATCGAGATCGAGGGTCTGGCCAAGCATTACGGCGACCGGCAGTTGATCGAGGATCTGACCTTTGCCCTGCCGCCGGGCGGCATCGTGGGCGTGATCGGACCGAACGGTGCGGGCAAGTCCACGCTGTTTCGGATGCTGACCGGGACCGAGGCGCCCGATGCCGGCACGATCACGCTCGGCGATACGGTGAAGCTCGCCTATGTCGACCAGTCGCGCGATGCGCTCGACGCCAGCAAGAGCGTCTGGGAGGAGATCTCCGACGGGCTCGAGGTGCTGGAACTGGGCGACGCCACGATGAACAGCCGCGCCTATTGCGGGGCCTTCAACTTCAAGGGCGGCGACCAGCAGAAGAAGGTGGGTCTCCTGTCTGGGGGGGAACGCAACCGCGTTCATCTGGCCAAACTGCTGAAATCCGGCGGCAATGTCCTTCTGCTTGACGAGCCGACCAACGATCTGGACGTGGAAACCCTGCAGGCGCTGGAGGCGGCGCTGGAAGATTTCGCCGGCTGCGCGGTCATCATCAGCCACGACCGCTTCTTCCTCGACCGGCTCTGCACCCATATCCTCGCCTTCGAGGGTGATGCCCGTGTCGAATGGTTCGAGGGCAACTTCGAAGCCTATGAAGAAGACAAGGTGCGCCGCCTCGGCCCGGATTCGATCGAACCGAAGCGGGTGAAATACAAGAAGTTCTCCCGCTGACGATGCGGGGGCCGCGTCCGGCGCGGTTTTTTTTCGCCCTGCGCCCAGGGCACGGGGCACGGCTTTGGTTGGCGGGGCGGCTCTATCCGGCCGCGCCGCCGGCAGGCGGCTCGCGGGCGTCTCCCGCGGCGGGCTTGTCCCGCGCGGCGGCCGAGGCCGGGAAGATCTCGGTCCCGGCCGGCAGCGATTCGACATAGACCGACTGGCTGGGGAAGGCGAAGCCCGATCCGGCGTCCAGAACCAGCGTGCGGATGAAGAAGGCCAGGTCCTCCTGGATCTTCAGCGAGGTTCCCCAGTCTGTCGTCGCGGTAAAGCAGTAGAGCATCAGGTTGATCGACGAGGCGCCGAAACCGTCGACCCGGACGAAGATCGAGGCATCGGGCGGTTGCAGGTAATCGGCATTGCCGGTCAGATGCGCCAGAATCCCGTCGCGGATCTTCTGCAGCTGGTCGTTCGTCGTCTCATAGGTCAGGCCGATCACCCAGGAGATGCGATAGCTCCGCATCTGAGTGTAATTGATCACCGGATTGTCCGACAGCGCCGAGTTCGGCACGAAGACCGGGGCGCTGTCGAACTGGCGCACCCGCGTGGTGCGCAGGCCGATCATCTCCACCGTGCCCTCGACCACGCCATCGGCCTTGATCCAGTCGCCGTTCTGGAACCGCTTCTCGCCGATGATGAACATGCCCGCGATCATGTTCTTGAAGACATCCTGCGCGCCAAGCGCCACCGCCGCGCCAAAGATGCCAAGGCCCGCCAGCATGCTGCCGACATGGATGCCCCAGATTTCAAGGATCGCGGCAATGCCCAGCGCGGCGGCAAGAACGCGCCCGGCCCGGATGCTCCAGCCGACGATCACCCCTGCCGCGGCCGAGGAATGGCCGACAATCGCCCGGGCGGCGGGCGTCGCCAGACGATACAGCGCCCAGAACAGGGCCGCCGCCATCAGCGAACGGGTCAGGTTGCCGCCCAGAAGCCGCAGCCGGTCGTTCGTGGTCAGGAATTCGGCGGCCAGAAAGATCGCCAGCGCCAGCGGCAGCAGCCGCAGCGGCGGTTCGATCGCGGTCAGGAACGGCCCGGCGCTGCCGTGAGTGTGATGCAGGATGCGGCGGATCAGATACACGATCAGCCGCCCGATGGGCCGGCGCAGCACATAGGCCGCCACCACCAGAAGCAGGGCGCCGATCAGCCGCAACAGATCGTCGTTGATCGTTCCGGTCTGCCAGGCGTGGGTGATGGCGTCCTTCAACCGGGAAAGCGAGAGATCGCCCAGAGTGACATTCATGTGCGACCACCGCCCGCCAGTTTCCGACCGTCTATCCATGTCGCGCCGGCCGATGCAAGGGCCGCCGCGGCAGCCGCCGGGCCCCAGCGCGGCGAAAGGGAATGGGAGTCGAACCCACCCGGGACAGGCTGACTGCCCCGACCGGAGTTGAAGTCCGGCCGCCCCACCGGGGACGCTTCCCTTCCTCAGGGGCCGAACTGGTCGGCACGCAAGGGATTTATGCGACGGCGGTCGCCGCAACGCAAGGTGACGCGATGGCGGTCGAGGAACTCGAGAATCTGGATCGCCACCTTGCGGCCGTTCTGCAGCCGGTCGCGAAAGGCCGCGGCCGGAAACCAGCCATCCGGCGCCTCGGCCGACAGTGCGGCGGCCACGGCGGCCATCTCGGCGGTGACGGCGCGCGCGAAAAAATGGTCGGGCGCGATCTGGTCGGTCCGGCCGAGGCGCTGACTCAATCGCAGGACATGGCGCACCTCGGCCTCCGCGCTGCCAAGCGCCGTGGCGAAGTCGCGCACGCGCGGCGGGCGAAAGCGGTCCGTGCCGGTCAGCCCGGGCCAGATCCGGGCCAGCAGCGCCTCCTCCCCGGGCGCGAGGCGGACCTCATGGCCGGGCAGGCGCAGGAAGGCGCCGTCGGACAGGATGCGGCCGGCCGCCGCCCAGTCGTGCAGGAGCGTGAGGAACGCTTCCTTCGGCAGGCGTGGATGCAGGCTTTGCCGCAGCCGGTCGCGCGCCATGCCGGACAGATCGGGGTTGACGGCGTGAAAATCCGCCAGCATCGCCTCCGCTTCGGCGCAAAGCGCATCCGTCATCGCGGCAGACAATGCGAGACCCGCCCGCTCCACCCCGCCGATCGCGGCCAGAAGCGCCGGCCCGTCGCTGTCCGGAAGCACCCGGTCGCGCAGGAAATCGGCCAGAGGCACCGGCCCGACCGCCAGCATTCCGGCCAGCGCGGCGGCGGGGTCCTCCAGCCCGGCCGCCGCCAGATGGCTCAGCCGGACCGGGCTGCGCCGCCGCCGCGCCGGCGGGCGCAGGTCGAGAAACCGGCCACCGCCCAGCGTCCGCCCCGCCGCCGGATCGCGCAGCAGGAAGCGGTCGCCCACCGCGGCGGCAACGGGCCGGTCCAGCACCAGTTGCACCAGTTGCGCCGCGCTCCCCCAACCCGCCGTTTCGCCCGCCCCGGTCAGGGCCACCACCTGCGCCCCCGCCTCGGCCGCATGGCAGTGCAGCCGCACGGCAAAGCGGCCGCCCGTCAGCTTCGGTTCCGGCACGACAAGGGACAGCGCGGCGTCAATCCGCGCGGTCGGTGCCTGCAGCGCCGGGCTCAGCACCATGTCGCCGCGCCGGATGGCCGCCCGGCCGATCCCCTCGCCCGCAAGGTTCAGCGCACAGCGCTGGCCGGCGCGGCCCTCGTCGGCGGGGCGGTTCTGGGCGTGCAGTCCGCGCACCCGCGCCGCCAGCCCCGCCGGGCCGATCATCACCGCATCGCCCGGGCGGATACGGCCCGAGAGCACCGTGCCCGTCACCACCGTGCCGGCCCCGGTCAGGGTGAAGGTACGGTCGACCGCCATGCGGAACGGGCCGGCCGCCGGGCGGGGCGGCGTCGCCGCCTCGGCCCGGATCAATGCGTCGCGCAGGGCGCCGATCCCCTCGCCGGTCCGCGACGACACCGCAATGACCGGCGCGCCGGCCAGCGCCGTCCCGTCCAGAAGCGCCGCAATTGCCGCCGTCACCGCGGCGCGGCGGGCAGAATCGGTCAGATCGGCCTTGGTCAGCGCGACGATGGCGCGCGTCAGCCCGAGCAGCGACAGGATCGCCAGATGCTCGCGCGTCTGCGGCATGACCCCATCGTCGGCCGCCACCACCAGAAGCGCGAGGTCGATCCCCCCCGCCCCGGCGACCATGGTATGAATCAGGCGCTCATGCCCCGGCACATCGACGAAACCCGTCACCCGGCCACCGCCCAGATCGGCATAGGCAAAGCCGAGGTCGAGCGTGATGCCCCGGGCCTTTTCCTCGGGCAGGCGGTCGGCGTCGATCCCGGTCAGCGCCTTGACCAGGGCCGTCTTGCCATGGTCGATATGGCCCGCCGTGCCGACGATCATGGCGCGGTCAGCGTCGCGACCAGATCGGCATCTCGGTCGAGGCAGCGCAGATCGAGAACGAGCGCGCCGTCGTGGATGCGCCCGATGACCGGCACCGGCCGGTCGCGCAGCCAGGCCGCCAGCCGGTCCGGCGCATCGCCGCCCGGGCCGGTGATCCGCAGCCCGGCGCTGTCCAGCGTATCGACCGGCAGGGCACCCGATCCGACCTGTGACCGGCAGGCGCAGACGCCCACCTCTAGCCCATGGGCGCAAGGGCCGCTGCCGCCTGGGGGACCAGCCGCGCCGCCTGCGCCGCGATTTCATCCGCCGGGCGCGATAGCAGCCGCAGCACCGGCAGCGCCCCGGCCAGCCGGTCGGGGTCGCGGTAAAGCGCCAGCGTCGCCTCCAGCGCGGCGATGCGGATCTTGTCCAGCCGTAGTGCCCGCTTCAGCGGATTGCGGTTGATCGCCGCGATCAGATCGGCCCGCCCGGCAACGAACCCCGCCTGCGGCCCGCCCAGCAGCTTGTCGCCCGAGAAGGTGACGAGATCGGCACCCTCCGCCAGCGCCTCGGCCACGGTCGGCTCCGGCCGCAGGCCGTGGCGCGACAGATCCACCAGAGACCCCGCGCCAAGATCGTTCAGCAGCGGCACGCCGGCGGCTCGGGCGATGGCGGCAAGCCGCTCTGCCGGGACCGAGGCGGTGAAACCCTCGATGCGGTAGTTCGACGGATGCACCTTCAGGATCAGCCCCGTGTCCGGGCCGATGGCGCCTTCGTAGTCACGTGGATGGGTGCGGTTGGTGGTGCCCACCTCGACCAGCCGCACGCCGGCGCGGGCCATGATGTCGGGCAAGCGGAAGGCGCCGCCGATCTCGATCAGCTCCCCGCGCGAGACGATGACCTCGCGCCCCTCCCCCAGCGTGTTCAGCGCGATCAGCACGGCGGCGGCATTGTTGTTGACCACGGTTGCATCGGCGGCCCCGGTCAGGCCGCGGATCGCGCCGCGCAGGTGGTCGTCACGCTCGCCCCGGCCGCCGGTCGCAAGGTCGAACTCCAGCGCCAGGGGCGAGACCATGGCCTCGACCGCCGCCGCAACCGCCGCCTCGGCCAGAAGCGCCCGGCCGAGGTTGGTGTGCAGGACCGTGCCGGTCAGGTTCAGGACCGGGCGCAGCCGCCGCGCCGACAGC
>JBDHSO010000218.1:0-5581 GCA_039808125.1 Rhodobacter sp.
CACCGGGGCCGGGATCGGCCCGGGCACATCGGCGGGCCCGGCGGCGGCCAGCGCGCCCGACGCACCGCCGGCCGGCAGCGGCCTGACATCGCAGGCCGCACCCCTGGCCTTGATGCAGTTCTTAAGCGTCAGCAGGACCGAATCGGCGCTGCGGGTCTGCGGCAGGTGTCCCAGCGCCACCAGCGGCGCGATCCAGCCCGTGGCGATCGAGGGCTGAAGCCAGGCGGCGGTGTAGAATTCCTCCATCGCCAGATCGGCGTTGCCGAGCGCGAGGTCGATCTGCGCCAGCGTCGCCATCATATAGGCGTTCACCTGCGGATCCCCGGCCTCGTAAAGCGCGCGAAGCGGTGCCGCAGCGGTATCGGCCGCCTGAAGATCGCCGGTCAGGAACAGATACCAGGCCACCAGATTGGCCACATCGGGCGCATCCTCGGCATGCGCGGCCTTCATCGCCGCAAGCTCGGAGGGGACCTCGACCCCCCGGCCGCGGAAGATCAGCGCATCCAGCCGCAGCGCCCGCACCGCCAGATCCCAGCTTTCGGGCATCGGGCCATTGCCGATTATGGCCCCGGTCCGGTCGATCACCTCGTCATAGCGGCCAAGCGCGGAAAGCGCATAAAGCCGGTTGCCGTTGGCATCGGCGTAATTGGGAACGATGGCGGTGGCGTCGTCGTAGGAGGCCAGCGCCTTGTCCTGCGCCCCCGTCGCCGCGTGACAGCGGCCCTGAAGATTGTAGTACCAGGCCTGATCCTGTTCGCCCGCCATGTCCGGGATGGAGGCCGCCAGATCGGCCAGGCAATCCTCGGGCCGGCCGAGGTTCAGCCAGGCCTCTGCCCGGTCGCCGATCAGCCAGATGTTGCCGGGCGCCTCCCGCAGCGCCTGGCTGAACATGGCGGCCGAGGTGCCGGGTTCCCGCATCGCAAGATAAAGCCGCGCCAGTTCCGCCCAGTAAAGCGCGCTTTTCGGATTGTAGCCCAGCGCCTCCTGCAGGGGGGGGAGCGCATCGTCGTTGCGGCCCAGCAGGCGCAGCGCCCGGCCGAGGTTGAAGACCAGATGCGGCACCGACGAACGGTCGAAGACGCCGCCGAGGGTTTCCTCGCAATCGGCGACGCGGGCTTCCAGGTCGATCGAGGGGTCGGGGTCGTCGCAGGTCGCGGCGGCAAGCGGGCCGCTGATGGCGGCGGTCAGGGCAAGGACGGAAAGCGAAAGGCGCAAGGTCATGGGATCACCGGGTCGGCGGTTGAAAATACAGGGCGAAGCCTTGGCCGTTTGGCCGGGAAAATCAAGTCCGGCCCGCCTCACCGGCACGGTGCGCGGTTTGTCCGTCCGCCGTGCCCACGCCCGCCGCCCGTTCATGACGCCGGCCCGGCAGGCGCTCCGGCCGCGGCAGATGCGCCCTCGCCGGCCCCGCGCGGGGGCGCAAATCCGCGATGCCGGGGCGAAGGGGCGGGGCAGGGGCAGCCCCCGCGTGCCGCGCCTGTTCCGCGCGGGATGTGCCATGGCGGGGGGCGGCCGCGAAGACGGCGGCCTGTCTTCGCGATACCGCGGCCGCAGGGCCATGGCGCCATGGTGACGCTGCCCCGTCCTCCTTCGGCCGGCCATGCGCCGGCGTTTGACGCCCGCGCGCGAAGGCCCTAAGCCTCGGCGTCATGATCGATTTGCGCCCCGTCGCCTATGTGATCGGCCGGATACTGGTCGTCGTCGCCATCCTGATGGTCGCGCCGGCGATTCTCGACTGGCGCAGCGGCGATCCGAACGGGTTTGCCATTGCCAAATCGGCGTTGATCACCGGCTTTGTCGGCGTGGCGCTGTCGCTTGCCACCCAGAACGCATTGGGTGGCGCGCTGGACGTGCGGCAGGCCTATCTGCTGACGGCGGCGATCTGGACCGTCCTGCCGGCCTTCGGCGCCCTGCCATTCTGGCTGGGGGCCCCCGGCCTCAACTATGTCGATGCGATGTTCGAGGCGGTGTCGGGCTTCACCACGACCGGGGCGACGGTCATCTCGGGGCTGGACGACCTGCCGATGGGCATGAACCTCTGGCGGGGAATGATGAACTGGCTGGGCGGCCTTGGCATTGCCTTCATCGCCATGATCTTCCTGCCGCTGATGCGGGTGGGCGGCATGCAGTTCTTCCGCACCGAGGGGTTCGACACCTTCGGCAAGGCCCTGCCGCGGGCGACCGACATCGCGCGGCAACTGCTTTATATCTACACCGGGCTGACGGTGATCGTCGTCGCCACCTATTCCGCGCTGGGGCTGCCGCCGATCGGTGCCGTGATCATGGGGTTTTCCACCGTCTCGACCGGCGGCTTCGCGCCCTACGACACCTCGTTCAGCGGCTTTCAGGGCCTGCCGGAATATTTCGGCGCCTTCTTCATGTATGCCTCAAGCCTGCCCTATATCCGCTATGTGCAGATGGTGAACGGCGATGCCCGCCCGATGTGGCGCGATCCGCAGGCGCGCGCCTATACCGTCTGGCTGCTGTCGGCGGTGGGGATGGTGGCGGGCTGGCGGGTGCTGACCTCGGACATGGGCATCGAACCGGCCTTTCGCGAGGCGCTGTTCAACCTGACCTCGATCATGTCCTCGACCGGCCTCGGCTCGGGCAGCTTTGCCGGCTGGGGCGGGTTCATGCTGGTGGTGGCCTTCGCGCTTGGCGTGATCGGCGCCTGTTCCGGCTCTTCCGCGGCGGGGCTGTCGGTCTTCCGGGTTCAGGTCGCGCTGGCGGTGCTGCGCCGGCAGATGCGCCAGATCATGCAGCCTTCGGCCGTGGATCCGGTGAAATACGCCGGCCGCACCGTGGAGGACGACGTGATCCTGGCGCTGATCATGTTCATCTCCAGCTTCATCCTGATCCTAGGCGTGTTCTCGGTCATGCTGACGCTGCTCGGCGTCGATACGGAATCGGCGCTGTTCGCGATCTGGACCACGCTTGGCAACGTCGGCTTCGGTTTCGGCCCGATGGTGATGCGGACGGGCACCTTCATCGACTTCCCGCAGGGCGCCATCGTCATCATGACGGTGGCGATGATCCTGGGGCGGCTTGGCCTGCTGGCGATCCTTGTCCTGCTTCTGCCGTCGTTCTGGCGGCGCTGACCGCCCGCACCGCCGCTATTCCCAGCAGGAGACGAGGACGGTCATCCCCGTGGCGCGGCGGGTCAGGGTTTCGGGCGGCAGGCTGGCTGCCTCGGTCGTGGTGCGGGCCGCGATCCCCGCACGGCCGAGAAGGGCGGCGATGCTGGCCGCATCGGCGGCGAAGGTCACATCCGGCGGCAGTTGCCGGCCGGCGGCGGCTTCGGCCGGCAGCACCATGCCGAGGACCGCGCCGCTGCCGTCAAGCACCGGGCCGCCGGCATCGCCGGCCCGCGCCGCGACCGACAGCCGGGCGACGCCGGTCTCGCCGTCGAGGCCGCCCATTTCCTCCAGAAGACCGTAGGTCAGCACGGGGGAAGGCAGCCGCGCCTCGTAGGGGTAGCCGGCGATGGCGATGCCGGTGCCGGCCAGCGGCGAGGCGGCGGCGAAGGCCGCGGCGGCGGGCGGCGCAAGCGGGGTCTGCGGGCGCAGCAGCGCAAGCCCGGTCTCGGGGTCGCTTTGCACGACGGTCGCCTGCCACTGCCGCTCCAGCGTGATCTTGCCGCAGCTTTCCACCGCCTCGCGCGTGGTCAGCACATCGCCACGGTCGCTGACATAGAAGCCAGAGCGGCTGAGAAGCGGCTTTTTCACCGCAAGGCCCGAGATCAGCCCGCGCCGCGCCGCCTCGTCCAGCGGCATGGCCGAGGCCAGATCCAGCGCAGTATCCGCCACGGGGGTGAAGCTTTGCTCCAGCACCTCCATCACCCGGGCATCGCGTTCGGCGGTGGCGGGGGTGGAAAACAGCATCCAGCCCTTGACGAGACCGTTCTTCAGCCCGACGCGGACATAGGCCTCATGCGCGGCGGAGGTGCCGTGGATGGTGAATTCGCTCTTGCCCTTCTGGCGGTCGCCGGCGGCGGGAATGGCGTCCAGCGTCTGCAACAACTCGTAAAGCCCGCCGAAGGCCGCCTGGTCGCCGGGCTGCGAAATCAGCACGATGGACAGGCCCGATCCGTTCCTGGCCGTGTAATGCGCGAAGGGCGGGTCGTAGCGGTCGAATTTCACCAGCGCCAGCGGCAGTGTGACCGAGATGCCGGCCGGGCCGTCCTCGACTGTCTCGAAGCCGAATTCGGCGCGCTCGGCCTCGTAATTCGCCACCAGCGTGGCGCGCTGGTGGCGGGTCAGCACGCCGGTCGCGTCAAGCCCGAAGTCCCTTTGCCAGGCCGCCATGGCGCCGCGGGTGCCGGGGCCATAGGCGCCGTCGATGGCGCCCTTGTAATAGCCGAACCAGCGCAGCGCCACCTGGAGCAGCCGCTTGTCCTCGGGCGAAAGCGCCGCTTCCGAGGCGAAGGCCTCGCGCTGGGTTTCCTCGGGTTCGGCGACGGGCGGCGCGGGTTCGGGATCGGGCAATGCGGCTTCGGGAGCGGCGGAGTCCGGGGCAGCGGAGTCGGAGGCAGCGGATTCGGGGGCGGCCGTGGCGGCGCCGGCCGCTTCCGCCCCTCCGGGGGCCGGGGCGCCGTCGGGGAAATAGGGCGTGGTGAACTTCGCCCCGTCAACGATGAAGCTGTCTGGCGGGATCAGGTTTTCCGATTTCAGCGCCATCAGCGCGGCCGCACCCTCGGCCACGCCATAGGGTCCGAGCGCGATGGCATACCAGCCCGAGGTCAGCCGGTAGCCCACTACATTCGGAAAGGCGCCGGCATAGGCACCCGCCCGCGAGATCGCCTCCTCCAGCGTCGGCTGCGCCTCGATCTGAAGCCAGATGCGCTCTTGCGCGCGGGCCGGAGGGGGCAGGAAAATCAGGGCGAAAACAGCGAGCAAGGCGGACAGGAGGGCAGGGCGGCAAAGGCGGGCATGCATGCGGGAGCGGTTTCCTCAGGGCCGGTCGGCAGAGCCTCGCGGCTGTTCACGTCCGATTTACCTTTAGCCATGCCCCCCGCGAGGGCAAGCGGGAATGGCCGCCTCTGCTTCCCCTCCCGGGGAATTGACCGCGCGCGGGTCGGGGGATAGGGAATGCTTAGCATTCACCAAGGGAAAGGCTGCGCCATGGCCGTGCCGAGAAGTTTCCAGGAGATCATCCTGCGGCTGCAAAGCTACTGGGCCGACAAGGGCTGCGCCATCCTGCAACCCTATGACATGGAGGTGGGCGCCGGCACGTTCCACCCCGCCACGACCCTGCGCAGCCTTGGAACAAAGCCCTGGGCCGCCGCCTATGTCCAGCCCTCGCGCCGGCCGGCCGACGGCCGCTATGGCGAAAACCCCAACCGCCTGCAGCACTATTACCAGTATCAGGTCATCATCAAGCCCAGCCCCGCGAACCTTCAGGATCTCTATCTCGGTTCGCTGGCGGCCATCGGCATCGACCTTGCCCTGCACGACATCCGTTTTGTCGAGGACGACTGGGAAAGCCCCACCCTCGGCGCCTGGGGTCTGGGCTGGGAGGTCTGGTGCGACGGGATGGAGGTCAGCCAGTTCACCTATTTCCAGCAGGTCGGCGGGCATGACTG
>JBDHSO010000219.1:0-5537 GCA_039808125.1 Rhodobacter sp.
CGGCAACAAACTACCTCGCCGCCGTCCTCATGGCATGCTCAAGGCTCTGGACACGCGCTTATGAGTCCACAGCCTAGAGCACCCGGTCCAGCGCCGCGATCAGCCGGGCCACCTCTTCGGCGCTGGTGTAATGCACGCCCGACATCCGCAGCACGCCCTTGGCCGGATCGACGCCCAGCGCCGCAAGCGGGCGCACCGCGTAGAAATCGCCGCCGCCGCAGGCTATTCCCTCGCGCCCCAGCGCTTCGGCCAGCGGCCGCGCCGGGCCGGAAAGCTCGACCGCAACCGTGGGCGCGCGGCGGGCGGGATCGCGCGGGCCGATCAGCCGCAGGTCGTTGCGGGCCGCCAGATAGTCGAGCAGCGGCGCGATCACCGCCACCTCCTGCGCCCGCATCAGCGCATGCACGCCGCGGGCCCGCGCCGCCGCATCGCCGGCGATGCCATGGCGTCCGGCCAGCGCGTCGATGTAATCCGCCATTCCGGCCGAGGCGGCGATCTGCGCATGATCCGGCCCGGCGGGCGTGTGCCGCTTGTAGAGCACCGCGTTGTTGAAGACATGCGCCTGACCCGGCAGTTCCATCCCGAAACCTTCGTCCAGCACCATGATGCCCTGATGCGGCCCATAGGTCTTGTAGGACGAGAACAGATAGGCATCGCAGCCGAGCGCAGGAAAATCGGGAAAGCCGTGCGGTGCATAGCTGACGCCATCGACCACGCTGCGCGCGCCCGCCGCCCGCGCCATCGCGGAAATCGCCGCGACATCGTTCACCTCCGCGACCACGTTCGAGCAATGCGGGAAGGCGACCAGCCGCACCCGGCCATCGTCGAGAAGTCGCGCCAGCGCCTCGGGATCGAGCGCGCCGGTGCCGGGGTCGATCCGCCATTCGCGGACCTCGATCCCTTCGGTGGCAAGCCGCCGCCAGACGCCGGAATTCGCCTCGTGATCCTGGTCGGTGACGACGATGGCCGCGTCCTGCCCCGCGAGCCACTGCCGGACCGCCTGGGCCAGCACATAGGTGTTCTGGCTGGTCGAGGGCCCGAAGGAGAGCTGCGCCGGCACCACCCCCATCATCGCGGCCAGCCGGGCGCGGGCCTCGTCCATCTCGGCGCCCGCCGCCTCGGACCCCGGAAACGGCGCATAGGGCTGCACCTTGCGGTCGTGATAGAACCGGACCAGCCGGTCGACCACCTGCCGGCAGGGATAGCTGCCGCCGGCATTCTCGAAGAAGGCGTGGCTGGAGAGCAGCGGCGAGGCGAAAGCCGGGAACTGGGAACGGACGAAATCGAGGTCGAGAGCGGTCATCTGCCACATGGTCCTGTGTCGGGCCGCTTTGCCGGGGAACCCCGCGCGGCGGGGGATCCCGGATCGCGGCAGGTCTTCCGGCCGGAGCCACGGCACTTTGCGCGCGGCCCAGACGCCGGGAGCCACGGGGGCAGGCCCGGCCGTCGCGAAAAGCCTAGCGAAACCCGCCTGCGGCCGCAAGGGCGGGCCGGGGCGGCATGGCGGGCGCCCCGGCCCGCCCGCTGTCGCCGGCAGGAGGCGGCGGAGCCTCCGGCGGGGATATTTGGGCAGAGAAGAAGGTTGGGGGCGGGGCATCTGCCAAACGGGGGCGGAGCGCCGGCCGGATCTTTCGATGCGCGCATCCCGCTGCGGGCGCAATTGGGCGGGCGAAGGCAAGGGCCGCCGCCTGTGGGGCGGGCGGCGGGTTTCGATCTGGCCGGCACTGTCGGCGGGCGGGCGAATCCCGTGGTCTTCGCCGGCAATCCCGTCTTTCGCGCGTGGACCGCTGCCGGATTGCGCCGCCGGCGCGGCGGCGGCGCGACCGGCGGTTTCGCGCGCCGATACCGCCTCGACACCGGGCGGGCCGCGCAATTCCCGCTTGCCGCTGGTCGGGGGCTGGCCTAGCGTCCCCGCATCGCCACCGGCCCCCGCACGAAGACGGGCGGCTGTCCGACACAAGGAGATACCATGACCCGCACCCTGCGCATCCTGACCGGCGCCGTCTCGGCCCTTGCCTTCGCCGCCGCGGCCCATGCCGCTGATCCCGAACTGACCGTGTTCGACTGGGCCGGCTGGGAGATCGACGGCGCCCTGGCGCCCTATGTCGCTAAGAACGGCGACAAGCCGACCTATGTGTTCTTCGCCGACGACGACGAGGCCTTCCAGAAGGTATCCTCCGGCTTCCGGGCCGATGTCGTCCACCCCTGCCCCGGCGCCGTGCCGCGCTATCGCGAGGCCGGGCTGATCGAACCCTGGGACACCTCGAAGGTCGAGGCCTTTTCGAAGTTCGACCCCCGGCTCTTCGAATCGAAATTCATCAAGGATGACGGCGGTGTCTGGTTCCTGCCCTTCGACTACGCCTATACCGCCATCGCCTACAACCTGAACGAGGTGCCCGAGGCCGACGTCCAGTCGTTGGAGGTGTTCAAGAATCCGAAATACGCCGGCCGGATCTCGATCTCGGACAATTCCGACGACGTCTGGGCGCTGGCCTTCCTTGCGACCGGCGTCACCTCTTGGGACGACGTGACGGATGAACAGATCGACGCCGCCGCCGCCTGGCTGCGCGAAGTGGCACCGAACGTGCGGTCCTGGTGGTCGGATCGGTCGGAACTGGCGCAGATGATGGCGTCGGGCGAGATCCTCGTCGCCTGGTCCTGGAACGACCCGGTGGCGATCCTGAAGGCCGACAATTTCCCGGTGGGCTTCAACCGGGCGCCGAAGGAAGGCTCGACCTCGTTCTTCTGCGGCTTCGTCAACATGAAGGACGGACCCGGCAAGGAAGACAAGGTCTATGACTGGGTGAATTCGATGTATGCGCCCTCCTCGGCCGCGCCCATCGTCGAGGCGATCGGCTATGCCAACGTGAACCCCGACGCGATGGCGACCATCCCCGAAGAGGCGCAGAAAGCGGCCTTCGTCGACAAGATCGACACCACGCTGTTCCTGCAGACGCCGATGAAGCCGGAACTGCGCGACCGGCTGGTCGAAGAGTTCGAACTGATCAAGTCCGGCTTCTGATCTCGACCGATCCTTACGGCAGACGCCCGCGCAACCCGCGCGGGCGTTTTCCGTTTCGGCATCCTCCGCGCGGCGCCACGCCTCCGCGGTTCAATACCAGGCGTCGGCCACCGCGCGCTTGCGCGCCTCGACAAAATCGTGAAGCCCCTCGCGCAGACCGGGGTCGAGCGCGGGCGCCGCATAATCGCGCAGCCGCGCCTTCCAGGCCCGGTTGGCCCGCGTTGCGGCGTCCTCGCCCCCGCCCGCCTCCCATTTCTCGAACGGATCGTTGTCGGCCAGGTCCGATTCCCGGAAGGCCGTGCGGTAATGCGCCATAGTGTGGCTGCAGCCGAAGAAATGGTTGCCCGGGCCGACCTCGGCAAAGGCGTCGACCGCAAGCTGGTCGTCATCGACCTGCACCCCGGCCAGATAGCTGTGCAGCGCGCCGCAGAGATCGTCGTCCAGCATGAACTTTTCGTAGGACATCGACAGCAGGCCATCGAGGAACCCCGCCGCATGCAGGATGAAATTCGCGCCGCAATGGACAGCCGCCAGCATCGACATCGTGCCCTCGGTCATCGCCTGGGCGTCGGGCAGCTTCGAGGTGGTGAAATTGCCCGAACAGCGCAGCGGCAGGTTCAGCCGGCGCGCAAGCTGGCCCACGACCATGCTGCCGATCGCCGGCTCCGGCGTGCCGAAGGTGGGCGATCCCGAACGCATCGCCATCGACGACAGGAAATTGCCGAAGATCACCGGCGCGCCCTTGCGCTCCAGCTGCGTCAGCGCACAGCCCGCCATGGTCTCGGCCAGAGATTGCGCGATGCCCCCCGCGGTCGTCACCGGCCCCATGGCGCCGCCGAGAATGAAGGGCACCACCACCGCCGCCTGATTGGCCCGGGCATAGGCCCGCAGGCTGCGCGTCATCGTACCATCCCAGACCAGGGGCGAGTTCACGTTGACATTGCCCAGGATCACGCAGTTTTCCTCGACGAAATCGCGGCCGAACAGGATGCGGCACATCTCGATCGAATCCTCGCTGCGCTCCTCGGCCGTGACCGACCCCATGAACGGCCGGTCCGACAGTTCGATATGCGACAGCACCATGTCGAGGTGGCGCTTGTTCACCGGCACATCGGTCGGCTCGCAGATCGTGCCGCCGGAATGGTGCAGGTTGGGGCTCGATTGCGCCAGCCGGATGAAGTTGCGGAAATCCTCCAGCGTGCCGAAACGGCGGCCGCGGTCGAGGTCCATGACGAAGGGGCTGCCATAGGCCGGAGCGAAGACCACGGCATCGCCGCCGATCTCCACCGATTTCGCCGGATTGCGGGCATGCTGGGTAAAACGGGCGGGCGCATCGCGCAGGATCTCCCGCAGCATCCCCGGGGGAAAGCGCACCCGCAGCCCCTCGACCTCGGCCCCGGCCCGACGCCAGAGCGCCAGCGCTTCGGGATCGTCGCGGAAATCGATGCCGGTCTCGGCCAGGATGCGATCCGCCGCCCGCTCGATCCGGGCGAGATTTTCCTCGCCCATGACGTCATAGGCCGGAATGTTGCGCCGGATATAGGCCGGGCCGGGGCCGCCCGCCCTGCTTCCGCGCTCCGCCGCCCGTGCCTGCCGTCCGCTCCTGCGGTCTGCGCCCATCGCCCCCTCCCCGCGTGATTTTCCCCACGCGAGCATGGCACCGCCGGCCGTGCGATGCGAAATGCGTCATCCACGCCGCGATTCCTGTCGTTTTCCGACCGCCCTTCCTCTTGACGCAAATACCCCCGGGGGGTCCCTGCGTGCGCAGGGGTGTTGGAATTAGATTGGAATGTTTGGATTCCGGTGTGGTGGGACGAGGGGTCAGGCGGGCTGGAACTGGGGGTTCTGGCGCCGGGCGAGGCCTTGGCGCGGGCGCCAGCCGGCCGAGGTGATCGCGGGTTTGGGCGATCTGGCCCGGGCGCGGGCGGTGGAGATGGCCGGGGAGATCGTGGTCATGGGCGGCGAGGTCTCGATCGAGGCCCGGCGCGGGCGGGTGCGGTGATGGGCGCGGCCATGCGGTCCTGTGCGATGGTATCGAGGTGGCGTGGCGCAGGGATCGTTTCAACGCGCAGACCCGGCGCCGGACCCTTGAGGCGGAGGCGCGGATACGGGCGCGACCCTGCCTGCGCCGCGGCACCGCCTTCCTGAGCGAGGGGCCGCACAACCGGATGTGCAACGACTGCCGCAAGCTCGCGGCCACGATGTTCGGCGGGGCGGCGTGATGGCCTGTTTCATGCTTTCCCACGAAGACGCGGGCGTTCGGATCGCCAGTTTCCAAGTCGCATCATCGCGGTCGGCGGTCTCGACGCTGACGGTGAAGATCGAGGTGTCCGACCCCGGCCGGCTTGGCTGGTTGCTGCGCGATTTGGGCGAGGTCCGGCAGGCGCAGGATGCCGCGCGCGCCAGGGTCAAGGCGAAACCGCCGCGCCAGCGGGCGCTGGGCACGCCGCGCGCCGGCGATGCCCACACCAGCTGGGGCTACAGTGTCGGCGAGGAGGTGGTGATCGCCGCGAAT
>JBDHSO010000220.1:0-5531 GCA_039808125.1 Rhodobacter sp.
CCGCCGCGGGTCAGGATCCAGATGATGTCGAAGCTGTTGAAGGTGGCGATCAGCGACAGCATCGACATGGTGATGATGGCGGGCATCATCAGCGGCAGGGTGATGCGGCGGAACCGCGCCCAGCGACTGGCGCCATCGGTCCAGGCCGCCTGGTACAGATCCTTGGGGATCGACTGGATGGCGGCAAGGAAATAGATCGTCACCATCGGCACGCCGATCCAGACATCGGTCACGATGGTCGCCCAATAGGCGCTGTTGCCATAGGCAAGGAAGGCCACCGGCCCGTCCACCAGCCCGAAGCGCTGCAACAGGCCCGAGATCATGCCGAACTGGCCGTTGTACATCCAGCCCTACATGAAGATGCCGATGGTCATCGGCACGATCCAGGGTAGCATGGTCAGGATGCGGAACAGATGCCGCCCCGGCTCGGCGATGTTCAGCAAGACCGCGCCGAAAGTGCCGATCACCATCTTCAGAAGGACCGAGAAGAAGGTCCAGTAAAGGTGCGGATGATGACCTCGAAGAAGGTGTCGTTGTAGATTTTCGCATAGTTCTGCCAGCCGACGTAGTTCGTCACCTTCTTCAGCGAGGCGTCGGTGAGCGAAAGCCGCACCGTCTCGACCAGCGGTCAGGCCACGATCACCGCCACATAGGCGATCGCCGGCGCCAGAAGAAACCAGGCGAAGATCATGGTCTGGCGGTTGCGGATCATGGCTCAGGCCGCCCGGCTGTGGAAAGCGTTGTCGTAGCGGTCCCAGACCGGACGCAGGTCGACCACGCTGCGCGTCCGCCGCGCATCGTCCATCGCCAGCGCCAGGATCCCCGCCTCCAGCGCGTCCAGCGTCGAGACCGGCAGCGGCGCGCCCCGCATCACATTGGCGATGATGCCGGCGGCCATCTCCTCATCGGCGCCATAGTGCTGCGACAGGGCGGTCGCCTTGTACTCCTTCTCGATCACCCTCTTCTCGCTCAGCACGTCGGTCACGTTGAAATAGCCGCGGATGAAATCACCCTCGGCCTGGGCCCTGGTGCCGAAGGCGGCAAAGCGGCGGAACTGGTCGGGGGCGTTCAGGTTGGTGTGGAAATTCATCCCCACGCCATTGGCATATTCGACGATGGCCACCTGATAGTCGATGATGTCGCCATCGGAATCGAACACCTTGTCCGATCCGTTCCAGCCCGAGGGCTTGCGATGAAAGAGCGACAGGTCGTTCACCCCATAGGTGCGGGGATCGTTGGCCGGAACGAAGGCCTTGCGGCCGCCGAAGCTGGCGACGCGCTCCGGCCGCGCGCCGATCGGGCCGTTGTAGAGGTCGAGGTCATGGCAGCACTTTTCCAGCATGAAGCTGCCGGACCATTTCTCATAGCGCCGCCAATCGCGCAGGAAAAAGGCGCCGTGGTAGGGATAGATATGCTCCGCCGCCTCGATCGAGACGATATTGCCGAGGATCCCGTCGTCCCGCGCCTTCAGCAGGTCGCGGTAGAGGGGCGCATAACGCAGGACAAGACCGACCGAAAGGTTTTCATGGCCATGACGGCCGAGAAGGCCGGCCAGCGCATAGGTCTGCTCGATCGAGCCGACGATGGGCTTTTCGGAAAACACTTTCAGCCCGGCGTCCAGCCCCCGCCGGATGTGATCGAGATGCAGATGGTTGGGCGAGCCGATCATCAGCAGGTCGAACCCGCCGGCGCGGATCAGGTCTTCCGACCGGTCATGGGCAGTGCCTGCGGGAATGCCGTGCTTTTGCAGGGTCTACATGCCGGCGGGATCGGGATCGACATAGCCCACGATCCGGAAGTCGGGGTCCAGCTCGCGAAACACATGGGCGAGATAGCCGAGCCGGTAGCCCAGACCGATGATCGCGACTTTCATGTCGTCTCCCCGTATAAGAAATTTATTTTCTAATAAATACGACAGATTGCAGGGTGCATCAAAAAATTTATAGCAGCACCGCTGTCAGTGTAATTCGCTTTCACGCTTGCGCGGAAAATCCCCGCCGGATCAGGACGTGAACCGGCCGAGGCCAAGAACCGCAGCGCCGACCAGACCGGGTTCGATGTCGCATTCCGCCTGCACGATCAGCGGTCGGTCGAATCGGCGCAGGGTGCGGGTCCTCACCGCCAGATCCAGCGCCGCGATCAGCCGGGCGGAGTTCGACAACCCGCCGCCGGCCGCGATGATCCCTGCACCCAGCATGTTCTCGACCATGGCCAGCGGCCCGGCGAGGAGTTCGAGCCAGATCGCCACGCTGCGCGAGGCGGCGGGCGCGCCGTTCTCCCATCCGCCGACGATGGCAACCGAATCCCGCGCCTCGCCCGACAGATGCGCATGCAGCTTTTCCAGGCCGCGGGCGGAGCATACGGCGTCAAGACAGCCGACCTGCCCGCAGCCGCAGGGGAATGCCGGCAGGGTGACATCGCCGACGATGCGCTGTGCGACAGGGCCGTGACCCCATTCGCCCGCAAAGCCGCCCGTGGGGTTGATCAGCCTGCCGCCGACCACGATGCCGCCGCCGACGCCGGTGCCGAGTATGATGCCGAAAACCACGTCATGCCCGCGGCCGGCCCCGACTGCGGCCTCGGCAAGCGCGAAACAGTCGGCGTCGTTCGCCAGCACCACCGGCAGGCCGAAATCGGCTTCAAGATCCGCCTGAAGGCGCCGGCCCGTCAGACAGGGAATGTTCGCCACGGTGGCGCGGCCGGTATCCGGATCGACCACCCCGGCAATCGAGAAGGCAAGGCCGGCGGGCGGCTCCGAGGCGCGGGCGATGATCCCGCGCAGCGCCTGCGCGAACAGCCCGTAGTCCTGCGCCGGGGTGGAGACGCGGGCGCCGGGGCGGATGTCGGTCGCCGAGAAGGCCTCGGCCGCCTTGATCGCGGTGCCGCCGATGTCGAAACACAGGATCATGCCCGCACCCCCGCGATCCAGGTTGCGGCGGCCTCGACCGCCGGCGTCATGGCAAGGAAATCAGCCGCGGCACCGGGACGCAGATGGCCCCGGTCGACAAGGCCCATCGCCGCCGCGGGCGCGGCTGTGGCCAGTGCCAGCGCCTGCTCCAGCGGCAGGCCAAGCGCCATATGGCAATGGCGCACCGCGTCGATCATCGCGATATCCGCCCCGGCCAGCGTGCCGTCGGCCAGTGTGAGCCGCCCCTCCCGGCGGAAGATCTGCCGCCCGTTCAGGGTGAAGCCGCCCAGATCGGTGCCGATGGTCGACATCGCATCCGAAACCAGGAACAGCCCCCCCGGGCCCTGTTTTGCGCGCAACGCCACCCGCAGCGCCGCATCGGCGACGTGAAAGCCATCGGCGATCAGCCCGGCATGAAGCCGCCCGTCGTCCAGCGCCGCCCCGACAAGCCCGGGCGCGCGATGCTGCAACTGGCTCATGGCGTTGAAAAGATGCGTCACCATGCGCGCGCCCGCCGCGGCATGGGCCACGGCGGTTTCGGCGCTGCAATCGGTATGGCCCAGGCTGACCACAGCCCCCGCCCCGGCCAGGGCCGTCACCTGTACGGGCGTTACCGACTCGGGCGCTATGGTGCAGATGAGAAACGGCAGACGTCGCGCGGCGGCGGTCAGCCGCGCAAGGTCGGCCGGTCCCATCGGCCGGATCAGCGCGGGATCGTGAGTGCCCTTGCGCGCCTGCGACAGATGCGGGCCTTCGAGATGCAGGCCGAGAAATCCGGGCGTCCGCAAGGCGGCCTCGGTCGCCGCGATGGCACGGTCAGTGACATCGGGACGATCGGTGATCAGCGTGACCATCGCCGCCGTGGTCCCGAAGCGGGCATGCGCCGCGCAGATCGCGGCGATGCCTTCGGGCGTGGGATCGTTGTTGAACAGGACGCCGCCGCCGCCGTTCACCTGAAGGTCGATCAGCCCCGGAACCAACCAGCCGGCCACCCGCTCGCCCGCGGGCGCCTCGGCAGAGGGCAGGATCGCCGCCACCCGCCCGGCCTTCACCAGAAGCGCGGCCTCCCGGTGCCAGGCCGAGCCGTCGAAGATGCGTTCGGCGTGAAACGCCTGCTCCATCGCAACCTACCAGACCGTACCGCGCGCGGCGACATCCTCGACCCGCGTCACCACGCCGCCGCGATGAAACACCATGCGATCGAACAGGTTCGACACCACGCAGGTGTGGTTCGGAATGACCCGGACCACATCCCCCACGGCAGGCAGCGGCGCGGTGCAGGCCGACAGGTCGACCACGGCATGTTCCTCGGACAGCGACAGGATGCGGGCGCCGGGCAGTTCCTCGATCTCGCCATGATCGGCAAAGCCGAGAAGATCGGATGTCAGCGCCTTCGACCCCGCATCCAGCACCGCGCGCGTGGGCGTCGGGCGCGAGACCACCGTCGCCAGGACATGCATCGCCAGATCCTCGCGGCTGCATTCGCCGGCCCGCACCATGCTCCGGTCGTTGTAGACATAGGTGCCGGCGCGATGCTCGGTGGCCGAAGGTACGAGATGCGCCTTCCACAGATCCGGGCTGCCGCTGTTCGACCGCACCGGGCAGTCGATCCCCTGCGCGGCCAGCAGCGCCATGGTCTCCGACAGGAACGCCTCCACCCGCTCGGCCCCGCCGGCGGGCGGATAGGTCAGGAGGCCGTCGAAGACCACCCCCGGCGCCGCGGCGATCCTGCCGGCCAGGGCTGCCGCCGCCGCGGGGGTCTGCACGCCGACCCGGCCGGCGCCGGTGTCGCATTCGACCAGCACATGCAGCGGTTTTGCCGATGCAAAGGTGCGGGCATAGCCCTCGACCGTGGTTTCGCTGTCGGCGCAGACCACAAGCCGCGCCACCGCATCGTTCAGCACCCGCAAGCGGGCCAGGCGGGCCGGGCCAAGGATATTGTAGGTGATCAGGATGTCCTGAAAGCCCGCGGCGGCAAAGACCTCGGCCTCGGTCAGCTTCTGGCAGTTGAGGCCGCAGGCCCCCGCCGCCATCTGTGCACGTGCTACGGCCGGGATCTTGTGCGTCTTGATATGGGGCCGGAACGCCTTGCCATGCGCATTCATATAGGCCTGCGCGCGGGCTATGTTGGCCGCGAGGCGATCCTCGTCGATCACCGCCATCGGCGTCGGCACCTCAGACAGGTTCTGTCCGGGTTCGGGCCAGGGAAACATCAGGACTCCTCGCCGAACGGGTCGGCCATGCGCGGCCAGATGTCCTTGCGGACCAGCCGGTAGGGGTTGGTTGCCGGATCATTGGGATAGGGCTTTCCGGCCGAACAGTACAGGATTTCCGCAGCGATCGGCGCGAAGGCGGCATAAAAATGATTGGTCGACTTGATGCCCAGAATCCGCTGCGTGGCCGGGTCGATACCCAGCGCCAGAAACAGCGAGGGATCGTAGCTTTGCGCGCGGATCGTGTTCAGGATGACCTCGATCCCGGCCTCCGAGCCCTCGGGCGTCAGCAACGCGATGCGCGCCGCGGGGCCGAAGGGCACGATGCTTTCGCCGAATTTCATCTCGGCCGTCTCGTTCAGCGCCAGGACGCGAACAAGGGCATCGCAGGGCTCGCCCGTCAGGGGCGC
>JBDHSO010000221.1:0-5524 GCA_039808125.1 Rhodobacter sp.
CCAGGCTGCCGCGGGGCAGGGCGCGCAACCGGGCGGCGGGGGTGGCAAGCAGGGGATCCTCGTCGGGCATCTCGCGGGCGGGCTCGGCCGTGGCGGCGCGGGGCCGGCGTGGCGCGGCTATGGGCGAGGCGGTGCGGATCTCCGCATCGTCCCCGACGCCGGCCGGTACGGGCGCCTCCTCCGCTGCGGGCGATTCGGCGGCGGGCGGCACGGATGCGGCCGGCGGCGGCGCTGCGTCCGGAGGCAGCGGTCGGACGGCTTTCGCGGGATCGTCGGGGCCGGCATCGCCGGGGCTGCCATCGGGCAGGGCGTCACCGTCCCCGCCGGCAGGGGCGGCGCGCGGTTCGGCCGGAAAGGAATAGATCGCGGCCCCCCGCGCGGGCGGCGCGGACAGCGCCTCGCGCAGCGCCTCGGCCGCAGCTTCGTTGGCCTCGTCGGGCGAGACCTCGATCTCTTCGTCCAGCCGGCCGACCATCGCCCGGTCAAGCGCGTCCTCCTCGGCGCCGGCCTCGTCCGTCAGGCCCGAGACATGGCGGACGCCCTGTTCGCGCAGGATTTTCTGCACGCCCCGGATCGTCATGCCCTCGTCATGCAGCAACCGCTTGATTCCGGTCAGCAAGGCCACATCCGACGGCCGGTAATACCGCCGCCCGCCCGCCCGCTTCACCGGCCGGATCTGCGGAAACCGGCTTTCCCAGAACCGCAGCACATGGGCTGGGGTTTCCAGCACCTCGGCCACCTCCGAGATGGTGCGGAAGGCCTCGGGCGACTTGTCCATCTGCGGACCTACTTCCGCGTGCCGGCGGCCACGCGGTCCTTCATCAGATGCGAGGGCCGGAAGGTCAGCACGCGGCGCGGCGAGATCGGCACCTCGTCGCCCGTCTTGGGGTTGCGGCCGACGCGGGCCGATTTCGCCCGCACCGAGAAGGTGCCGAAGGACGAGATCTTCACCGTCTCGCCCGCGACCAGCGCGTCCGACATGTGCTGCAACACCGCCTCCACCAGATCGGCGGATTCGTTGCGGCTAAGTCCGACCTCGCGGAAGACCGCCTCGGTCAGATCCATCCTTGTGAGCGTCTTCTCGGACATTCTGATACCCCCCGGTTTTTCCGGAAAGGATGAGACCCGGGCAATTGCCTTGTCAATATCAAAGGCTTGCGGCAGGCTTTTCAAGCGCGTTTTCGGCCTACCAGCGCAGGACGACCGCCCCCCAGGCCAGCCCGCCGCCGATCGCCTCGGTCACGACCAGGTTGCCGGGCAGGATCTGGCCGCGGCTGCGGCCCACCGAAAGCGCCAGGGGAATCGATGCGGCCGAGGTATTGCCATGGTCCTGCACGGTGACGACCACCCGGTCCATCGGCACCTGCATGCGCTTGGCCGTGGCTTCGATGATGCGGATATTGGCCTGATGCGGCACGATCCAGTCGACGTCGGCGCCCGAGAGGCCGATCTTGTCCAGCGCGGCATGGGCGGTTTCGGCCAGCTTCTCGACCGCATGGCGAAAGACCTCGCGCCCCTCCATTCGCAGATGGCCGGTGGTGCCGGTCGAGACACCGCCGTCGACATAGAGGATGTCCTTGTGCCGCCCGTCGGAATGCAGGTCGATCGAGAGGATTCCGCGGTCGTCGTTGCTGCCCGCGCCATCGGCGGCCTCAAGGATCAGCGCGCCGGCGCCGTCGCCGAACAGCACGCAGGTCCCACGATCGGTCCAGTCCATCAGCCGGCTGAAGGTTTCCGCGCCGATCACCATCACCCGCCGCGCCTGGCCCGAGACGATCAGCGCATTGGCATTCGCCAGCCCGTAGACGAAGCCGGCACAGACCGCCTGCACGTCGAAGGCGAAGCCGCGTGTCATCCCGAGCGCGGCCTGCACCATGGTCGCCGCCGAGGGAAAGGTCAGATCGGCGGTCGATGTGGCGACGATCACCGCGTCGATATCGTCGGGGTCCAGCCCGGCATCGTCCAGGGCCGCCCGGCCCGCCCGCGCCGCCAGATCCGAGGTGGTCTGGCCCTCGGCCGCGAAATGGCGCCGCTCTATCCCGGAACGGGAGCGGATCCATTCATCCGACGTCTCGACCAGCGACTCGAATTCCGCATTGGGAACGACCCGGTCGGGCAGATAGTGCCCGACACCCTTGACCACGGCGCGCAATGTCATTCGGAAGAAACGCTCCCTGTGCCGGCCTCGTTGCCAGGCCCACCCGAGGCGGCATCCTGCCCCGCGGCCTCGAAGGATGCAACCCGCGCTGCGATGCGTTCCGTCAGCCCGGCCTTGACCAGGCGATGCGCCAGGCCGATGGCGGCGGCAATCCCGGTTGCATCGGCGCCGCCATGCGATTTCACCACCGTGCCCTTCAGCCCCAGGAAGACGCCGCCGTTCACCCGCCGCGGGTCGATCCGCCGTTGCAGCCGGCGCAGCGCACGCGAGGCCAGAAGAGCGCCCAGCCGGGCGAAGATCGTGCTGGTCAGCGCCTGCCGCATCAGCGAGGCGACAAGCCGCGCCGTGCCCTCGGCCGTCTTCAGCGCGACATTGCCGGTGAAACCGTCGGTCACGATGACATCGACCCGTTCGGAAAGGATGTCGGTGCCTTCGACATAGCCGATATAGTCGAACTCGGCCGTTGCGGCATGGCGCAACAGCAGGTCGTTCGCCTCGTGCAGTTCGGGGCGGCCCTTGTGCTCTTCGGTGCCGACGTTCAGCAACCCCACCCGCGGGCGGGCCAGCCCCATGCCGTTGCGGGCATAGGACACGCCCATCACCGCATATTGCAGCAGGTTCGCCGGATCGGCCTTCACATCGGCGCCCATGTCCAGCATGACGTTCTGCTTTTCGCCGCCGGGGGTCGGGAACAGGCTGGCGATGGCCGGCCGGCCCACGCCCGGCAGCTTGCGCAGCCGCAGCATCGACACCGCCATCAGCGCGCCGGTATTGCCGCAGGACACCGCCGCCGCCGCCTCGCCGTCGCGCACCGCCTCGATCGTGGCCCACATCGAGGTGCCCTGGCCGTGGCGCATCACCTGGCCCGGCTTGTCGTCCATCGTCACCACGCGCGCCGCATGGCGCAGCGTTATCCGGTGCGCCAGCGTCCGCTCGCGCGCGAGCAGCGGCTGCAGCACCGATTCGTCGCCATGCAGGATCACATCGAGATCGGGCAGCCGCGCCATGGATGCAACAAGACCGGCGACAACCGCCGCCGGCCCCCTGTCGCCGCCCATGGCGTCGACCGAAATGACGATGCGCGCATCCGCGGGGGCCGGATTATGGGTTTGAAAGGCCATTTTCCGGTCCGGCGCAGTCCGGCGGCCTAGGCCGCGTCTTCGTCGGCGTCGACCTCGCGCGAGACCGCCACGACTTCCTTCGAATCGTAGTGGCCGCAGGACGGGCAAACGTGATGCGGGCGCTTCAATTCGCCGCAGGACGGGCATTCATTGGGGTTCGCGGCAACAAGCGCATCATGGGCGCGGCGCATGTTGCGGCGCGAGCGGGTGGTGCGGTTCTGGGGGACGGCCATGTCACAACCTCGGGGCTATACGGGGACAGGCCCCTGATTTCGTTTGCGTTTCCGTTACAGCGCGCAAGACGGCGCCGCTGCCGGAGCGCAGCTTGAATGAGGCGCGGAACATAACCGGATTCGGCCCGGGCGCAAGCCCCTTTTCGCGCGTGCGATCATTCCGCCCGGTCCTTCGCCTGGCCTGCGACCAGCCCGGCCAGCCCGGCGAAGGGATTGAGGTCGCGGTCGCGCAGCGGCGCGATGCCGGGGGCGGTAAACACCGCCTCGCCCAGGTTCGCGCCCTCGGCCCGGGGATAGGGCGGCAGCGCCAGCGTGAGCGCCTCGGCCGCGACCTCGGGCAGGTCCAGCGTGCCGGGCAGGGGTTCCAGACTGTCGTCCTCGGGCATCTCGACCTCGTCGCCCTCGGGCGGGTCGTAATGGGCGACATAACGGCGCAGCACCGGCTCTTCGATCCGGGCCGGCACCGGGGCGAGCGAGATGACGCAGGATTGCACCACATCGGCGACAAGCTCGCCCTCCAGCCGGAAGTCCTCGCGCCCCTCGGGCCGGATTTCGCCGCGAAAGTCGAGCCGGTCGATGGCTTGCAGGCCGAAGACCTCGGCCAGGGCGCGGCGCTCCTCGGGGCCGGGCTGCCAGTGAAAGGGAGTGGCCTTGCGGTGCGACAGGCTGGCGGTGCGCAGGCGAAGGGCGGATTCGGTCATGACTTCGGCTTCCTGTCGTGGAATTCCTGTCGGGCGGCCGCCCGCCTGTCCGGCGGTACGCTCCGTCCGTCCTTGAACATAGGGCGTTCATTCTGTTATCCCAAGGGGCAAGGGCCTGCGGGGCCGCAATTGACGACGGACGGAGCAGGAATGGCGGGCACGACAGGTCTGGCGTGGAGCGGTCTTGCCGCGCTGAGGTTCGCCGTGGCGAGCCTTCTTCTTCTGGCAGCCGCCTCCTGTACGGCGGTCTATCGCAATCATGGCTATGTGCCGACCGACGAGGAACTGGCCACGGTGGCGGTCGGCAAGGACACCCGCGACACGGTCGCGGAAAAGATCGGCCGACCCTCGGCGCAGGGCCTGCTGAACGATGTGGGCTGGTTCTACGTGCAAAGCGAATTCCGCCACTACGGCCCGCTGGAGCCGCAGGAGGTGCAGCGCCAGGTCGTCGCGATCAACTTCACCGAAGGCGGCGTGGTGTCGAACATCGGCCGCTACGGGCTGCAGGACGGCCGCGTCTTCGAGATCTCGCGGCGGGTGACGGAGACCAACATCAAGGGTGCCACCTTCATCGGTCAGTTGCTGGGCAGCATCGGCCGCGTCAACGCCAGTGAACTTCTGGCGGACTGACGGCGCCCGGACGGAGGCTGTCATGACGTCGCTGGAACGGGGACCGCTGCGCACGCGCCTGGGTGACGGCGCCGGGGACCGGGCGCGGATCCTGGCGCTGCGTGCCGTGGCGTTTCCCCATTGCGACGGTTCGGCCGAGGTCTGGGAGACGCTGGACGAGGCCTGCCGTCATGTGATGGTCGAGGGCGAGGGCGGCGCGCTGCTGGCCACGTTCCGCGTGCTGGAGATGGCCAGCGGCCGCGATCTGCCGCAGAGCTATTGCGCGCAGCACTATGACATGACGCCCCTGGCCGGCTATTCCCGCCCGCTGGCCGAGATGGGGCGGTTCTGCCTGGCGGCCCCGCCCGGCGTCATGGCGGCCGATGCCCTGCGGCTGGGCTGGGCGGCGATGGCGCGACTGGTCGATTCCAGCGGTGCGGGGCTGGTGCTCGGCTGCGCCTCTTTCCCCGGGGCCGACTGGCGGACGCACCGCGCGGCGCTGGCCTTGCTGGCACAGGATCACCTCGGGCCGGCGGACATGCGGCCGGGCCTGCGGGCGACCGAGGAGGTGGTGGCCTATCCCGGCCTTGCCGGGCCGCCGGGCGACCGGCGCACGGCGCTGGCGGGCTTGCCGTCGCTGTTGCGCAGCTATCTGGCGATGGGGGCCTGGGTCAGCGACCATGCGGTCGCCGACCGCCAGCT
>JBDHSO010000222.1:0-5522 GCA_039808125.1 Rhodobacter sp.
CTGACGGTGCTGCCCATCGTCATCTGGATCATGAAGGACCAGTTCTCGACCATCCCGACCGAGCTGGAGGAGGCCGCCCTCGTCGACGGGCTGTCGATCTGGGGCGCCTTCCTGACCATCATCCTGCCCATCGCGCTGCCGGGCATGGTCGCTGCCTTCATCCTGTCGCTGGTGCTGACCTGGAACGAATATTTCTTCGCAGCACTGCTCACCTCGACCCATGCCAATACCATTCCGGTGATGGTGGCCAGCCAGACCGGCAGCCAGGGCATAAGCTGGTGGTCGATGGCCGCGCTGTCCTTTGCCGCGATCCTGCCGCTGATCGTGATCGGCATCGGGCTGGAGCGCTATATCATCAAGGGCATGGCCGCCGGCGCGGTGAAGTGACATGCTGAAAGGCATCGACCCGCGCCTGTCGGCCGAAATCGTCCATGTGCTGATGCTGATGGGCCATGGCGACGATCTGGTGACCTGCGACGTGAACCATCCCGCCGCCAGCATCGCGCGCGCAACGACCCATGGCCGGCTGGTCGACATGCCGGGCTGCGACCTGCCCGCCGCCGCCACGGCGATCCTGTCGCTGATGCCGCTGGACAGTTTCGTGCCGGCGCCGGTGACACGGATGGAGGTGGTGGGCCACCCCGCCGCACAGGTGCCGGTCTTCGCCCGCATGCAGGCCGTGCTGGACCGGGCCGAGGGGCGGCCGGTGGCGATGCGGGCGCTGGAGCGTTTTGCCTTCTATGCCGCCGCGAAACAGGCCTTCGCGATCCTGCGCACCTCGGATCCCGGCCCCTATGGCTGCTTCATCTTGAAAAAGGGCGTGATCGACGCGCCGCCGCTGCCCCCGCCATCCGGCTAGGCTGCGGCAAGCCCCAGGCAGGCGCGCAGATGGTCAAGCGCGATCGCCACGCCGCGCGCCCCCTCATCCGCCGTCGCGCGGGTGGCGCCGGCGGTGTACCACGGCGCGCCGGCGCCGGCCTCGGCCATGTCCACCGTCTCCGGTGCCAGCGCCAGCATCAGCGCGGTTTCGCCCTCGCCCGCGTGGTCAAAGGGAAAATCAGCGCCCTTCGGGAACAGCGGATGGATGCGGATCCAGGCAAAGGGATCCTCGCCCGCCGCCTGGCGCTGGTAGTAATCGGTCATCTCGTCGCGGCCCCACCAGCCCGGACCGCGGCTGTCCTCCAGATGGCGGAAGATCGCGTTGCGCGCGGCCAGCCGGAAGGCAAGATCGGTCGGCATGCCTTGCGCGAAATTCTCGGTCTGGTGGTGGATCACGCCATGGATATTGCGAAACCCGCCGCGCAGCAGCGCGAGGAACAGCGCCTCGGCCAGGGGCAGGATCGCCTCGGTTCCGACATGCAGCGTCCCGGTGCCCTCGGGGCCGGCGACGGCATGGCTGGCCGCGCCATAGGCAAAGGGCGGCAGGACCACGACCTCGTCGCCGAGCCGCTCGACCACGCCCGTCACCGCCAGAAGGTCGACGCCTGACGGCAGATGGCCGCCATGATATTCCATCACGCCGATCGGCAGGACGAAGGGCCGCCCCGCCGCCTGCGCCGCGCGCAGGTCTGCCGGCCGCATCCGCTCAAACCGCATGACCGCCCCCCAGCGCCCGCGCGATGCCCCGGGTCGCGGTGTAAAGCTCTTTCCACAGCGGATATTGCCGGGCATAGGCGGCGACCGGCACCGGATCGACCTGCCGCACCACCGGGTTCCAGTCGTCGATCTGCCCCGGCACCGCCGCCCCCACCGCCACGGCGGCCAGGAAGGCATCGCCATAGCTGGCACCGATGGTCTTTTCGCACAGGATCTGCGGTACTCCGCCCAGGTCGCTGGTCGCCTGCAACCAGACCGCGTTCTGCGTGCCGCCGCCCACCGCCAGAACCCGGGCCGGCGCCGCGCCCACTTCGCGCAGGACCTCGATCACATGGGCGGTGCCGCTGGCGATCCCCTCGCAGACAGCCCGGAACAGATCGCCGCGGCCATGGGTCAGGTCGAGGCCGAAGAACGCGCCCTTGGCCTGCGGATCATGGATCGGCGTCCGCTCGCCCGAGAAATAGGGCAGGCAAAGGACACCCCTGGCGCCTTTCGGACTGGCGGCCGCCTCCCCGGTCAGCGTCGCGAAATCCACCCCCGGCGCCAGCGTGTCGCGGAACCAATGCGTCAGCGTGCCGCTGGTCGCCAGCCCCGCCATCGAGGCATGCCTGCCGGCAAACAGCCAGGGCGCATACCACAGCCGCGGATCGCGCACCGGCTCCGCCGTGATCTGGATCATGAAGATGGTCGAGCCATACATCATCATCAGATCCCCCGGCGCCTGCACGCCGACCGAAACGGCCTCGGCCGCCGCGTCGATGGTGCCGCAGGTGACGGGGGTGCCCGGCGCAAGCCCGGTTTCGGCGGCGGCGGCGGCGGTGATCCGCCCGGCGATCCCGGTCGACCACATCAGCCGCGGCAGCCGGTCCAGGGCGACGAAATCCGCCAGTTCCGCCGTCCAGTCCAGCCGGTTCACATCGTAAAGCGGGCTGAAATTCGCGGCAGTGTAATGGTCGATGACATAATCGCCGGTCAGCTTCCACACGAGATAGCTGGTCGAGGTCAGCACCATCGCCGTCCGCGCGAAAAGCTCGGGCCGCTCCTCCTTCAGCCACAGGATTTTCGGCCCGACGGATTGCGAGGTCAGCGCATTGCCGCAGGTGGCGAGGATCCGCTCCGCGCCGATCTGCCGGTCAAGCGCGGCGATCTGCGCCGTGGCGCGGGTATCGACGCCATAGAGGACGGCGTTCATCAGCGGCGTGCCGGCGGCATCAACCGGCAGCATGCAGGGTCCGATGGCGCTGGTGGCGACGGCCGCGATCTCGTGCGGGTCGATGCCCGATCTTGCGAGGATCTCTCGGGTGACGCGCACGAAATCGCCCCACCAGTCCTCTTCGGCGCGATGCTCGGCCCAGCCGGGGCGCGGCACCAGCATCCGGTGCGAATGGCGCGCCTCGGCCACGATCCGGCCCCGGGCATCGGCCAGGACGCCCTTGGTCTCGAACGTGCCGATGTCTATTCCCAGCGTATGAGTCATGACAACTGCCGTTGCGGGGTGCGGATCAGGTCGAAATCCGGCGTCAGGCAGGACAGCGCCGCATCGAGCAGCGCGACGAGCCCGTCGAGATCGGCCGTATCGATCACCTCCAGCGCGGAATGGGTGTAGCGCATCGGAAAGCCGACATCGAGGCAGGCCACGCCCTCAGGCCCGGTGAACTGGATATAGGACAGATCGGTCAGCACCCCGGTCTGCGCCGAACGCTGCAGCGGCAGGCCTGCGATTCCGGCCGCGTCCTCCATCAGCCGCACCAGTGCGGGATGCGGGATCACCCCGTTCAGCGTGCCGCGACCGTGAAAGGAATAGAGGCTGATTCCCGGGCCGCCGCCCAGCGTCACCTCGCCGCGCTGCACCATGTCGGGCGTGTCGCAGGCCAGCAGGAGGTCGATCTGCAACGCGATGTCGGGCGCCAGCGCCGTCGCCGCCGGCAGGACGCCGCGCAGGTTGTATTCCTCCTGCACCGACCAGACGAGATGCAGGGTCGGCCCGCCCCGCCCCGCCCGCGCCGCGGCGAGGGCAATCAGCGCGGCACAGCCCGCCCGGTCGTCGGCCGAGGTGCCGGCGATCCGCGTGCCGGCAAGATCAAGCACGCGCGGCAGATAGCAGACCGGCGTGCCGACCCGCACGCCTGCCGCCAGCGCCTCGGCCCGGCCGGAAAAGCCGGCATCGACGTAAAGCTCGGCATAGGGCAGGACGCGGTATTTCTCCTCGGCGCCGGTGGCATGGTGCGACTTGTTGGCGATCACCGCCGGCAGGTCACCCGTCTCGGTGCACAACACCACCGCCTGCGCGGCGAGCGCGCGCTCGGGCACGCCGCCCAGCCGCTCCAGACGCAGCAGGCCGCTGTCCTCGATCTTGCGCACCACGAATCCCAACTGGTCCATATGGGTGAAGACCATGACCGAGGGCAGCGCCGGATCGCCCGGCAGGGTGCAGACAAGGTTGCCCAGCCGGTCGGACCGGTGCGGCAGGCCCAGCCGGTCGAGATGCGCCGCAATGGCGGCGGCCACGCGCTCCTCATGCCCCGCGAGGCCGGGGACCAGCATCAGTTCCCTCACCAGATCACGGATCATCCCAGCCCCCGCATCCTTGCCGTCGAGTTGCAAAATTTTCTTCCAAGAAAATTTTCCGGAGTTTTGCAAAACTCCGGCCCGGAATTTGCATGCAAATTCCGCATCACCGCCCGCCCCGCACCGCCCGCACACGGTCCATGAAATCCTTTGCGCGATCCGGGTCGACCGCCGCCCAGGTATCGCCGCCGGCCTTCAGCGCCGATCCGACGATGCAGCCGTCGGCGATCCGCAACACATCGGCCACGGTGGCGTGCTTCACGCCGGTATTGGCCAGCACCGGAACATCGGGCAACACGCGCTTCACCGCCTCGAGGTCGCGCATCTCGGCGGCCTCGCCGGTGATCGCGCCCGAAACCAGAACCGCATCGGGCACCGAGGAAAAGACTGCCGAACGCGCCCGGTCCGCCAGGGGCCGCGGGTCGAGGCTGCCGGCGAATTCGGCCGAAACGTTGTAGAGCGTCGCCACGCCGGAAATCCCCAGCCGTGCCTGATAACGCCGCGCGGCCCCGGCATCCGGCGCCCAGACGCCCATGTCGCTGGCATAGGTGCCGGTGAAGATCTCGCGCACGAAGGCCGCGCCGGTCGCCGCCGCCAGCGCCATGGTCGCCATCGGATCCCACAACACATTGACCCCGAACGGCACGGAAATCGCATCCCGCAGCCGCCCGATCACATGGGCCATGGTTGCAGTCGAGGCAGTATCGACCTTCAGCTCATAGGGCCGGTCGTTTTCATTGCCGAACATCACCGCATCGACGCCGGCGGCCTGCAGCGCCCGCAGGTCGGCCGCGGCGGCCTCGACGATTCGCCCGATGCCACCGGCGACATCATAGAGCGGGGTGCCGGGCATTGCGCCCAGATGCACCATGGCAATGACGGGCTTTCCCGCACCGAAGACGGTCTTGAAACGCGACATGTGATCCTCCCTTGGCCTCAGGCTAGCGCGAAAGCCGTTGGCCGCAAAGCCTCGCCATACTCGTCAGCGGACCTCGGAGTTCGGTTCATTGTTTTCTGGCAAAAGCGTTAGGCGGTGTTGACAAATGTCGGAGCCATAGCCTGATGCAGGCGATGTCGATGAAGCGGAGGAAGCTGTCTGCGGTTCTGTCGTGGCGGGTCGCCAGCCGACGGCTGATCTTCAGTTTGTTGAAACAACGCTCGACCATGTTGCGCAGGGTGTAGATGGTCATGTCGACAGCCTTGCGCACCTTTCGGTTCTTTCGCATCGGGATCATTGGCAGGGCGTTGCAGCTCTCGATATGTGTGATCTGCCGACATCGTTTCAGCCTGGACGCAGGCGGGAGGCCGGCCAGAAGTTTCGCGGCAGGATGAACTCGCGGTCGGGGTTGTAGGCTTCC
>JBDHSO010000223.1:0-5498 GCA_039808125.1 Rhodobacter sp.
CGCGCCGCCGATGCCGCGCTGGATGCCTGTTTCCTGAACCCCGCCGCCACCTTCGGCCCGAAAGGACCCGCCTCATGACCAGCATCGCCGATTGCATCTCCCGCGCCGTCGATTTCGGGGCCATGGACCGCGCCCGGGGCCTCGCGCTGCAGACCGAATACGACCAGCTCGTCGCGCGGTATTCGGCCGCGATGGCGCCCACCCAGGCCGCCGTCGCGGCCGCCCGCGACCTGCGCGAGGCGAACCGGGCAAGGACCGCCCGGCGGCGCCACCATGTGCTGAACCAGCTGCGCGCGATGAGGAAGCTGCGCCATGACATCGAAACCGCGGCCGACCCCGCCGCCGCCCTGAAGTCGCTTCTGGAGTTCAACCCGCTCTCGGGCAACCGCAGCGCCAGCGTGCGCAGCCTGGCCGAGGCCTATGAGACCAGCATCAATGCCGCGCTGCGCGAGGTGCTGGAGGCGACGGGAACAAATGTGATGTCGCGCTCGCGCGATCCCGCGCTCCTGACCGCGCTGATCCGCGAGTTGCATGGCGAGGCGACCGGCAATGCCCGGGCCGGGGCCATGGCCGCGGCCGTGCGCGGCCAGCAGCAGCGGATGCGCCGGCTGTTCAACGCCCATGGCGGCGACATCGGCGAGCTGGCCGATTACGGCGTGCCCCATGCGCATGACGCCAACGAGCTGACCCGGCGCGGCTTCGACACTTGGGCGGAAGCGATCCGGCCGCTGCTGGCCTGGGACCGGATCCCGAACCTCGACACCGGCCGCCCCTTCGCCGCCGCACCGGGCCTGATGCCGCCCATGGCCGATGTGCGGAAATTCCTCGACGAGGTCTATTCCGGCATCACCACGCGGGGCTGGGACAGCCGCGATCCGGCGATGACCCCGGGCGGCAAGGCGCTGGCCAATATGCGCGCCGATCACCGGGTGCTGCATTTCCGCGACGGCAGCGCCTGGCTGGACTACAACAGGGCCTTCGGCACCTCCGACCCGTTCTCCGCCATGATCGACGGGCTGCACGGCCTGGCCAATGACGTGGCGATGATGCAGGTCCTGGGGCCGAACCCGCGCATGGGGCTGGAATTCGCGGCCCAGGTTGCAAGGAAGCGGGCCGCCGATCCCGGCAACCCCGGGCTCGCCGCCCGCGTCAGCCGGGCCGAGGCCCGCGCCAAGGCCATGATGGCGCATCAGGACGGCAGCGCCAACCGGGCCGAACATGTGGCCTGGGCGCGGTTCTTTTCCGGCACGCGGGCGCTTCTGGTGGCGAACCAGCTTGGCAGCGCGGTCCTCTCCAGCGTCACCGATGCGGCCACGATCCACATGGCGGCGCGCACCATGGGCATGGCGCGGCGCAATGTCATGGCGCGGTCGGTGCAGCTGATGGCAAGCGGGGCCCGCCGCGACACCGCCGCCCGCATGGGCTATGTGGCCGAGGTGCTGGCCGACACCGGCGGCAGCCAGTCGCGGTTCATGGGCCAGACCATGGCCACCGGCATCCCCGAGACATTGTCGAACTTCACCCTGCGCGCCACCGGCCTCGCCTTTGTCACCGACATGCGCCGGATCGCCTTCCAGATAGAATTCTCCGGCTGGCTGGCCGAGAATGCGGCGCTGGATTTCGCGGCCCTGCCAAAGCCGTTGCGGAAGGTCTTCTCGGACCGCGGCATCGCCCCCGCCGACTGGGACCTGCTGCGCGATCCGGCCACCCGCTTCAGCGCGCCGAACGGCGGGGATTTCATCACCCCGTTCCACTGGCTCGAACACCAGACCGCCCTGCCCCGGATCGAGGCCGAAGGCCTGGCCATGCGGCTGCAGATGGCGATCCGCGAACAGCTCGAACTGGCGGTGCCCTCGGCAAGCCTGGAGGGCCGGGCGATGATGCAAGGCGCCGCCGCCCCCGGCAGCATCCCGGGCGAGATCGCCCGCAGCTTCATGATGTACAAGAGCTTCGGCGTTTCGCTGATGCTGGGCCAGTACCGCCGCTTTGCCGGGGCCGACAGCTGGGGGTTCAACCGCTGGGGCTATGCCGCGAAGGCCAGCGCCCTGCTTCTCGTCCTGGGCGGGCTGGCGATCCAGCTGAAGGAACTGGCCAAGGGCAACGACCCCCGGCCGATGGACGAGCCCAAGTTCTGGATCGCCGCGCTGTTTCAGGGGGGCGGCCTCGGCATCTTCGGCGATTTCTTCAATGCCGAGACCAGCCGTGTCGGCGGCGGCATCGCCGAGACCGTCGCCGGGCCGGTGATCGGGCTCGGCAGCGACATCCTGAAGCCCGTGGCCTCGAATGCCATGCGCGCCCTCGCCGGCGAGAGGACCGCTTTGGGCCGCGACCTGGCCGGTTTCACCGCGCGCAACACGCCCTTCCTCTCGTCGGCCTTCTACGCCCGCACCGCCTATTCCCGGCTCGTGTCGGAGAATGTCGCGGCCTTCCTCGACCCGGAGAACGACCTGGTGATGCGCCGCCGGCTGAAGCGCCAGGCCAGGGAATACGGCACCCGGCCCTGGTGGACGCCCGGCGATGCCCTGCCCCACCGCCCGCCTGCCCTTTCCAATGCCATCGGAGGCCGCCCATGACGCTCGACACCGCCCGCCCCGTCCAGGCGCATCCGATTTCCGGCACCGGCCCCTATGGCACGCAATGGCCCTATCGGGCGGGCTGCCTGCGCGTCGAGATCCTGCGCGCCGACGACACCCGCCTCATCCCTTCCGCCGACCGCTACAGCATCGTGCCGGAAGAGGCCGATGTGTCGGGATCGGTCCATCTGCACCCCGACCTCGCGGCGGCCGAGGCGGGCGCCACGCTTGTCCTGACCCGCTGGACCCCGGGCGAACAGGGCTGGGAGGCCGGGTCCTCGGCCCGCGAGCGCGGCCTCGAGGCGCAGCTCGACCAGATGGTCATGGCGCAGCAGGAACTGCAGGCGGCCCTCGCGGGCGGCACCGGCCTGCCGCCCGGCGAAGGCGGCGGCGCGGGCGATGGCGGCGGCGGCCTGCCGACCTTTGCCAATGTGGCCGCGCTCCTGGCGGAGATCGCCGGCTATGGCGATGCGGCGAATGTGGCGGGGCGGCGGGTTACGGCCGGACCCTACAGCTATCAGGTGGCGGCGGCGGATGCGATGGCGCATCTGGTGGCGGCCTCGGGGCTGAAGCTCAGGCTGGCGCCCGAGAACGCCAATGTCGTCACCCTGTCGTCCTTCGGCGCCCTCGACGACGGCGCGGCCGGGATCGACAATGCGCCCGCCTTCAACCGCGCCTGCGAGTGGCTGGCCGGGCGCGGCGGCGGCAGGCTGGTGGTCGATGCCGCCGGCGGCGGGGCGGGCTATCACTTCAACTCCACCCTGCGGGTGCCGGGCGGCGTGCATGTGGTGTTCGAGACCTGGATGCTCTGGGGCGCGCGGGCGCGGATGACGGTGCAGGGCCGGCTGCTCGAATATCCCAACGGCACCGGCGTCGACCGGCCCTATTATGTCCTGCGCCAGCAATGCGGCGCCGGCACGGCCGCGCCGGACCGGCTCTATCTCTCGCTCGCGGCCAACATGCAGGCCACGGATTTCGCGCCGGGCGAGATGATCGTGATCCGGGGCGAGAACGACAGTTCCGGCGTGGCCATGGCCAAGGAAGAGGCCTTCGTCACCGAGGTGAACGAGGCCGGCAACTACCTGGTGCTCGACCGCATGCTGGAAAACACCTACGAGGTGTCCTACCCCGACAGCGAACAGCCCGAGGGCACGGATTACACCACCATCGCCAGGCTCCTGGGCTCGAAGCTGACCGTTGCCGGCGCGGCAGGAAACCACAGCGTGACGGTCGCCGACACGGCGGTCTTTTCGGTGGGCGACTGGGTGTTCCTGCAGGACGCGCGCACGGTCCGGCGCTTCAACAGCGCGACCGGCACCATCGACACCTCGGGCAATCTCTTCGCCCGCGAACTGTCGCAGATCACCGCGATCGACGCGGGCAGCGGCACGCTGACCCTGACGACGCCGCTCAGCCACGACTACCTGACCTCGGCCGATGCGGTCGCGATCCGGGCCGATCCCGCGCTCGGCGCCCGGATCGACCGGCCGCGCATCCGCTATGTCGAGACGCCGGCCGATCTGAACCGCTGGGCGATCTGGCTCTATATCGCGGTCGCCTCCACGGTCGAGGATTACCAGATCGTCACCGTGCCCGGCGCCGCGGCGGGCCATGCGACCCATGCCGTCCGGATCGACGAGGGGTCGATGCTGTGCAAGGTCACGGGCGGCACCGTCAGCCGGGTCGCGGCCTCCGAGGGCGGCTATGGCTATGGCGTCACCCTCTACAAGGGCGCGCGGTTCAACCTCGTCGCGGGCAACAGCTTCGACGGCTGCCGGCATTCGGTGCTCGAATTCATGGGCGCGGGGCACAACATCATCGCGGGCAACCTGTCGGTCAATTGCCTGAACAGCGATTTCGACAGCCACAACGGCAACGAGACCGGCAGCCTCTGGATCGGCAATACCGCGCGCCATGGCCCGGACAAGGCCGCCGATGTCGATGTGAAGGCGGGCTTCCGCCTCGGCAACCCGGCGCATATCGGCGGCCAGGCGGGCTATGGCAGCCGCAACCAGATCCTGATCGGCAATGTGGCCGAGGGCTTTCCCCAGGGCCATTACGCCTTCGACATCCAGGCGCCCTCCGGCGGCCATCTGCTGATGGCGAACCGCGCCACCGGCCGCGGCACGATGGTCCGCATCCGCTACAATGCGCGCGGCGATGCGCTGGCCAATCCGGTCAAGGCCGAGATGCAGGCGCTGGCGATCCGCGACGTGGCGGTCATCGGCAACCAGTACATGGACGGCAGCCGGCTCTACGAGATCGACGGCGGCCCCGGCCGGGCGGCGGAGCGCATCGTCCTGCGCGGCAACACCAGCCTGCGCGCGGCTGGCGACCAGACCCGGGTCCACCTGCGCCGCGCCGACAGGATCACGCTTCTCGACGAGGCCGACCTCCATGCCACGGCCGGCGCCGCGCTCGACACGATCAATGCCGATGACGTGACCGGCCTGCGCATCCTGCGGCCGACGATCCTCGGCGCCCAGGTCGTGGCGCGGATCGCGAACTGCCCCGGCGCGGTGATCGACGGCGCGGTCATGGCCGGCGTGACAAGCCATGTGCTGGTCGACGGCGGCGGCTCGCCGGGCCTGCGGCTGACCGATCACCGCGCGCTCGACTTCACGCCGACGATCAGCACGCCCGGCGCGGCCAGCGCGAACCGCGTCATCGTCCGGGCCGCCGCGGAACTGCCGATGCTGACCGCCCTCAGCACGCTGGCGCCGGCGGCGAACCGGCTGCCCTATATCGACAATGCCGGCGCCGCCGCGCTGACCACGCTGACCGCCTTCGGCCGCAGCCTGATCGACGATGCCGATGCGACCGCCGCCCGCACCACGCTGGGGCTTGTCCCCGGGGTGGATGTGCAGCCCTTCCACGCCAATCTCTCGGCCCTGGCGGCGCTGGCCGGATCGGCCGGCAAGCTTG
>JBDHSO010000224.1:0-5459 GCA_039808125.1 Rhodobacter sp.
ATGGATTTCGACATGCGTTCGGAAGATCCGGCCGAACTCGCCAAACTCGAAAAGACCTTCCTGTCGCTGGTCGCCAGCAGCGTCGCCGGCGAGAATGCCGCCCGCTCGACCCGCGAAGGAGCCATCTTGGCCGACCTGAAGGTGATTGGCGACCGCCCGGCGGGCAGGACGCCGGAAACAGCCGATGTGGTGCGCAATGCCAAAGCGATCATTCAGGCCAGCGGCCTGACCCCGGTATCCACCTACTCCTCAACTGATTCCAACATTCCCATGAGCCTTGGAATCCCCGCCATCACCATCGGATCAGGCGGCACGGCGGGCCGCGCCCACGCGCTTGATGAATGGATCGACGTGGAAAAGGCCAACAGCCTGAAGGGTGCGGAAATCGGCCTCGCCATCCTGCTGGCCACCGCCGGGCTGAAATAGCCCCCCGGCACCAGGCTTTCCATTGCAATCAGGGAAACCAGCTTTGGCTGTCTTGGGCTGCTGCGCTGATATCCTGAACAGAATGCGCAGGGCGGTGTTGCGAGGCACCTTTGAACGGGGAAGATCGAGCGCACGAATTGCTGCTCCATTCGTGCAGACCTGCATTGCCTGCTTTGTCACCGCCCCTGACCGTCTGACCAGTTGTACCGGAGCGGAGCTTCACGGAAGGCGAAGCGGTCAAGGTGCGACTGGACGACGCCTTTCAATTGCTCGACCGCTGCTGAGTCGGCGCCGTCGATGGTGATGGTTACGCCGGTTTCCGTCGCCACCATGGTGGCCTTTGCTGCCGGGAATTGCACCACCCCTTGGTCGTCGCTCTGTTCGACGGCCAGCTTGTGGCTCCAATGGTTGCAGAGCTGCTTGATATATTTTGCAGCGTTCGATGTCGGCGCCGAGCCGGCGACCTGGATCATCTTGCGCTCCGCAAACGAGTATCGAGACTGAACGAGCCGGGGCCTGCGAACACGAAGTAGAGAAAGGCAAAGCAGTACAGAATGGCAGAATCGCCGCCGTTGTTGACCGGCCAGAAGTTCTGCGGTGCGTGCGCCATGAAATAGGCGAATGCCATGGTGCCCGAAGCAAGGAAGGCAGCCGGCCGCGTGAACAGCCCAAGCGCGATGAGCAGCCCTGTGACCAGCTCGATTACGCCGGCATAAGCCCCAGGGTGGGCAAACATCCAGCCCGAGCCGGCGGCGTCTCCGGCTGGGAAGGACAGGAATTTCTGGGTGCCGTGGGCCAGGAACAGCAGCCCCGACATGATCCTGAAGATGCCCAGCATGTGCGGGGCATTCGCTGTAAGGCGGGAAACAGTCATGGTGGTTCTTTCGTGCAATGATCTGTGGGTGGTTTGGGCCGGGGACAGAAGGCCACCCGCGGCCCTTCCGCTTTACTTCAGCGCTTGGGTCACAGACGCCGACAGTGGCGTGGTTGGTCTGCCGATGAGGTTCGAGAGTTCCTTCCCTTCATGGAACAGTGCCCCGCGCGCGGCGTCCGCGTCCCACCCGGCAATGGCTTGCGCCAGCGGTTCGGGAAGGCCCAGGCCGGTCAGCACCTTGGCATAATCGGCAGCAGGCATATCCCGATAGGGAATGGTCTTGCCGGCCTGACGACTGATTTCGGCGGCAAGGTCCGCGAGCGTCCAGGCATCGTCACCGGCAAGCTCATAGGTCTTCCCTTCATGGCCGGAGCCGGTCAGCACCGCAACGGCTGCTTCGGCAAAGTCGGCTCGGGGCGCGGCGGAAATCCGCCCCTCGCCTGCACTGCCGATGAAGGCGCCAGCAGCCAGGGCACCGAGGATGGAGCCGGTGTAGTTCTCGGCATACCAGCCGTTGCGCAATATTGTGTACGGGATGCCCGACGCTTTCAGCTCCGCCTCGGTCTGGCGGTGTTCTTCGGCGAGATCCATCGGTGAGGTGCCGACGTTCAGCAGGCTGGTATAGACGATGCGCTGAACACCTGCTTTCCTCGCGGCGGCAATGACATTGCGGTGGTGGCTGACGCGCTGGCCGATTTCACTGGACGAGACGAGCATCAGCGTATCCACCCCGTTCAGTGCCGGGGTGAGCGTCTCCGGCTTGGTGTAGTCGAACGGCCGGGCGGCAACGCCAAGGTCCGCCGCCTTTTCTGGCGTGCGCGCCAATGCAATGATGGCGGTTGCCGGAACCTGCGCCTTCAGCTTTTCGATGATGAGGCGGCCAAGATTCCCGGTCGCGCCTGTGACAGCGATAGTCATTGTCGGTACTCCTTTGTTGTGCTCAGTTGAATTGAAAGCCGGAAATGACGGTTTCCATGACTTTTTCAGAATAGATGCGCTCGCCCGGCCCATCGCCCGCGCCTGCGGCCACCATCAGCGGCAGCAGATGCTCCTCGCGGGGGTGCGACAGGCGGCCAGCGGGCGCCTGTTCCCAGGTTTCAAGGGCGGCTGCCCGCGCCGGGCCAGGCACCTGGACGGCTGTCGTCAACCATTGGTCGAAGGCAATCGACGCATCGCCAAAGCGCGGGTCGCCATAGGCGCGCATGTTGTGAAAGCTCATGCCCGAACCGATGAGCACAACCCCCTTGTCTCGCAGAGGTGCAAGTGCCCGGCCAGCGGCCAGATGCAGTGCCGGGTCAAGATTGCGGTCGAGCGACATTTCGACGACCGGAACATCGGCATTGGGGAAGGCCACTTTCAGCGGCACGAACACGCCATGATCAAAGCCACGATTGGTGTCGACTTGCGCGCGCAAACCTGCCCTCTTCAGAAGCGTTGCGGCCTCATCCGCAAGCCATGGGGCGCCCGGCGCATCGTAGCGCAGTTCATAGGTGTGCGGGGGAAAGCCGTAATAATCATAGATGAGGGCAGGATGCTCGCCGCCGGTGAAGGCGAACCCCTCGGTCTCCCAGTGGCCCGACACCAGCAGAATGGCGGCTGGCGTTTCCGGCAAGCAGCCGGGCAGGGAGCGGAGGAAGCGTTCCATGCCCGTCCACATGCCCTTAGGGTCATCCATGAAGAAGCAGGGTCCACCGCCGTGGGGAACGAACAAGGCAGGTTGACGGGTCATGGTGGTTCCTTTCGGCAACTGATATAGACTTAACACCTCACCGTGATAATTACTGATGTTTGAGGAACACCATTTATCATGAGTGTTAAATCATGGCTGACCGCCTGACCGGCATCGAAGTCTTCGCAAGGGCCGTCGCGCTTGGCAGCCTGTCGGCTGCCGCCCGCGATATGGGCATGTCTGCGGCGATGGCCACCAGACATCTGAACGAACTTGAGGCGCGGCTGGGCGTCACTCTGGTCAATCGCACCACGCGCCGCCTTTCCCTGACCGAGGTTGGCGCCACCTATCTCGACAAGGCCGAGGCGATCCTCGCTGACCTCAAGGAGGCGGAAGCCGAGGCGTCGGCCCGCACCCATAGCGTGGAGGGCCTGCTGCGTGTCAGCGCCCCGGCGGCTTTTGGCATGTTGTATCTCGGCGAACTCATTGCCGAGTTTCACTGGCTGCACCCGAAAGTGATTGTCGAAGCCGGGCTCAACGATCGTTATGTCGATCTGCTGGAAGAACGGTGGGACACGGCGATACGGATCGGCAAACTGGCAGACAGCAGCCTGGTGGCGCGAAAACTTGCCGATGTCCGGCTGAATATCTGCGCATCTCCCGCCTATCTTGCGGCGCGGGGCACACCGCGCACCCCGGCCGACCTCGCAGGCCATGACTGCTTTGGTTATACGCTGTCGTCACATACCGGCACGTCGCACTGGGGTTTTGGCGCCGATGGCCGCATTCAGCAGCCGGTTCGTGGAACGCTACACACCAATAATGGCGCGGTGCTGGTGCAGGCTGCCCTCGCGGGGCAAGGTCTGGTCTATGGCCCGCGCTTTCTCACCTCCCGGGCGATCGCTGATGGCCGACTGGTCGAGATTGAATTCGACGTGCCGTTGATGGAACTGGGCGCCATCCACGCCATCACTCACCCGGCGCGCAAACTCGCCGCCAAGACCCGGGCGTGGATCGAATTCCTGTCACGCCGCCTGCGCCAGATGGCAGTTGATTGGTGAATAACCGCTCGTTCGCGCCCATCAGCAAGGTGCTATCTTGCCGGTACCTGCGGATCTAACGTTCCCGTCCCTTTCGATTGCTTCCCTCATGATTGCCGCGATGGCTTGGGGGCCGCGTCGGACGGAATCCAGGCGAAGGTGTAAGGATCCGGTCCCCGGTGGCCAGCTTCACCCTTGTCGAGTGTATCGATGGCGGCAAGATCGTCGGGCGTGAGCGCGAAGCCAAAAATGGAAATGTTCTGCGCCATGCGCGCAGGCGTCGCGGTCGTGGGGGATGGCGCAGTTGGCCTGTGCGGCGTCATCGCCGCCAGGCGGCTCGGCGCCGAACAGATCGTCATTCTCGGCCGCCACGCGGACAGGACGGCGCTGGCAAGAGCATTCGGCGCAACCGACGTGGTCGCAGAGCGCGGCGCCGATGCCGTCGCGCGGGTGCGCGAACTGACCGGAGGTTATGGCGTACAGTCAGTCCTCGAATGCGTCGGAAACGAGACGGCGCTGGAGACATCGATGGGCATCGTCCGGGCGGGCGGAGCGGTTGGCCGCGTGGGCGTGCCACATTACTCCGTCATCCCCGGCGCACAGGCGATGTTCTATCGCAACGTCATCGTCGCCGGCGGCCCTGCTCCGGTCCGCGCCTACATCGAGGAATTGCTGCCCGACGTGATGGAAGGGCGGATCGATCCGGGCCGCGTGTTCGATCGAACCGTGTCGCTCGATGGCGTGCCGGATGGCTATCGCGCGATGAACGAGCGCGAGGCGATCAAGGTCCTGGTGCGGCCGTAGGAGCCGGCTCCGTTCGTCCCCCCACCGGGCATCTCGCGGGATTTCGGCATGAAACACGTTCTCACAATATTAGCAGAAGCAATCGCAATGTCCGCTTCGTCAACCGGCGCCGAGCCAGCCAACGTCGAGTATCGCAGCGTCTCACCCGAACAGATCCGTTCGGTCGCGCCTGCGCTTGAGCGATATACGCAGGAACGCCTTTACGGTCAGGTCTGGAACCGTCCCGGTCTTGATCGCCGCGACCGCAGCCTGATTACGGTGGCGGCGCTGACCGCAGCGGGCCAGACCGCCCAGATCACCTTTCATCTCAACCGGGCGATGGACAATGGCCTGACGCAGGAACAGGCAGCCGAGGTCATCACGCACCTCGCCTATCATGCGGGCTGGACCAATGCCATGTCGGCGCTCGCAGTTGCCAGAGAGGTCTTCGCCAAGCGCAAACAGGCCAGTTCCGAGTGACAGCGGCCCGCTCAGCGACGGCACCGTCATCCCCGGCGGCGGTGGTCCGGTGCTCCGTTCAGAATAAGCCGCAGGTGGTCGGAGCCTTCTGTCCGTCGAACCGCGCGTCGATCCATTGAAGCGTTGCGGCCGCTTCGGTCCGGGCAACCGTGCCGTGCTCGCCGCCCGGCACCGACAGGAAGCGCAC
>JBDHSO010000225.1:0-5458 GCA_039808125.1 Rhodobacter sp.
GGCCGGGTGGGCCGCGTCGATGGCGGCGGCCAGCGCGGGCCAGGCGCCGTAATGGCGGGCGATGTCCTTGGCCGCCACCTCGCCCACATGGCGGATGCCCAGCGCGAAGAGGAAGCGTTCGAAGGAGATCCGCCGCCGCCCGTCGATGGCGGCGAAGAGCTTCGTGGCCGAGGTTTCGCCGAACCCGTCGCGGTTTTTCAGCTTCTTCAGCGGGTTGGCGGCATCGCGGGCAGCAAGGGTGAAGATGTCGGCTGGGGTCTTCACCGGCAGGTCGGGATCGGCAAAGAACATCTCGATCTGTTTCGTGCCCAGGCCCTCGATGTCGAAGGCGGCACGGCTGACGAAATGCCTCAGCTTCTCAAGGCTTTGCGCCGGGCAGATCAGGCCGCCTGTGCAGCGGCGGATCGAATCGCCCGGCTCGCGGATCGCGGGGCTGCCGCATTCGGGGCAGGTTTCGGGAAAGACATAGGGCACGGCACCGGCCGGGCGGCGGGACAGGTCGACATCGGCCACCTTCGGGATCACGTCGCCGGCGCGATAGACCTGCACCCAGTCGCCGACGCGGATGTCCTTGCCATCGCGGATCGGGCCGCCGGTCGAATCGCGGCCGGCGATGTAATCCTCATTGTGCAGGGTGGCGTTGGAAACCACGACCCCGCCCACCGTGACCGGCGCCAGCCGAGCGACCGGCGACAGCGCGCCGGTACGGCCGACCTGGATGTCGATCGCCTCAAGCCGGGTCCAGGCCAGTTCGGCGGGAAACTTGTGCGCGATGGCCCAGCGCGGCGTGGTGGCCCGAAAGCCGAGCCGGGCCTGCAACGCGAGGTCGTTCACCTTGTAGACGACGCCGTCGATGTCATAGCCCAGCATCGCGCGCTGCGCCTCGATCACCCGGTATTGCGCCAGCAGGGCCTGCGGCCCGTCGCACAGGACGGTCAGCGGATTGGTGGCAAACCCCATCGCCGCCAGCCGTTCGATGGCGCCCAGTTGGGTCGCCGCCAGCGGCACCGACAATTCGCCCCAGGTATAGGCGAAGAATTTCAGCGGTCTGGCGGCCGTTATGCCGGCATCGATCTGCCGCAGGGACCCGGCGGCCGCGTTCCGCGGATTGGCGAAGATCTTCTCGCCCGCCGCGCGCTGGCGGTCGTTCAGTGCCGTGAAATCGGCATGCGCCATATAGACCTCGCCGCGGATTTCCATCACCTCAGGCGCGCCGGCCACCCGCCGGGGAATATCGGCCACGGTGCGGGCATTGGCGGTGACATCCTCGCCCGTCTCGCCGTCGCCCCGCGTCGCGGCCTGCACCAGCACGCCCGCCTCATAGCGCAGCGACAGCGACAACCCGTCGATCTTCGGCTCGGCCGTATACGCGATGGCGCCGGAATGGCCGAGGAAGCTGCGCACCCTGTCGTCGAAATCGACGACATCGGCCTCGGTGAAGGCGTTTTCCAGCGAGAGCATCGGCACCCGGTGGCGGATCTTGCCGAACCCTTCCGCCACGGCGCCGCCCACCTGCGCCGAGGGGCTGTCGGCGCGCCGCAGCGCCGGGAAGCGCGCCTCGATCGCGGCGTTGCGGTTCTTCAGCGCATCGTATTCGGCATCGGAGATCTCCGGCGCGTCCTCGGTGTGGTAGGCGCGGTTCGCCGCCGCGATCCGTTCGGCAAGCGCGGCAAGTTCCGCCCGCGCCTCGGCCTCGGTCAGAGCATCGACAGGTTTTTCGGCCATGACCCCCTCCGGCTGCGGTTGCCCGAACCTAAGAGGCCCCGCGCCCGAGGTAAAGTCAGGCCGAAGCCGCCAGCCGCGGCGGCTTGGTCGCCACGGCCGGATCGCGCAGCACATAGCCGCGGCCCCAGACCGTCTCGATATAGTTCTCGCCGCCGGTCGCCTCGGCCAGTTTCTTGCGCAGCTTGCAGATGAAGACGTCGATGATCTTCAGTTCCGGCTCGTCCATGCCGCCGTAAAGATGGTTCAGGAACATCTCCTTCGTCAGCGTCGTGCCCTTGCGCAGGCTGAGCAGTTCCAGCATCTGATATTCCTTGCCGGTCAGATGCACCGACTTGCCTTCGGCATCCACGGTCTTCTGGTCGAGGTTGACCGTGACCCGCCCGGTGCGGATGACCGACTGGCTGTGCCCCTTGGACCGGCGGATGATCGCATGGATGCGCGCGACGAGTTCCTCGCGATGGAACGGCTTGGTCATGTAATCGTCGGCACCGAAGCCGAAACCCTTCAGCTTGTTCTCGGTGTCGTCATTGCCCGACAGGATCAGGATCGGCGTCTCGATCCGCGCCAGCCGCAACTGGCGCAGCACCTCGTGCCCGCTCATGTCCGGCAGGTTCAGGTCGAGCAGGATCAGATCGTAGTCGTAGAGCTTGGCCAGATCGATTCCGTCCTCGCCCATGTCGGTGCAATAGACGTTCAGGTTCGCGTGGGTCAGCATCAGTTCGATGCTGCGCGAAGTGGTGGGATCGTCTTCCACAAGCAGGATGCGCATCAGGGAAATCTCCGCCTCGGGGTCGCAATGATCACGACAAAATCAGCCAATGGTTAATGCGCCGTTACTTTGCCCGATTGTGGCGTCAAAACAACTTAAAGTTGTCGATATTTCTGGATGGACGTGACTTTGAGCGCCTTTTCGCCATGGATTTCGACCGCCTGACGCCAAAGCGCGAATTCCTCCTCCGACAGCGCATAGCGTTCCAGCGCCTCGGCTTCGGAAATGAGCCCGTGAATCACGGCCCTGACCACCACGGCCTTGCGGCGGGCCACCCAGCGCCGGGTATCGGGCGGCGGCAGGTCGGCCCGTGTCAGGATCGTGCCATCGGGCAGTGTCACCTGCCGCGGGCCGTCCACACGCTTCAAGAACATCGATCTTACCCCGTTTCGCTGCGGTTTGCCGCCAAACTGACGGATCGCACTTAAGCAAGGGTGAAGCGCGGGGTTGAGAGTGCCGCGGATTTTCCTATATTCCAGCCGAACTTTCCCGGAACCTTCCCGCATGCGCGACCTACCCCTCAACTCTCTCGGCCTGCCGAAACCCCCGCATGAGACGCGGGTTCTCGTCGCCATGTCGGGCGGCGTCGATTCCTCGGTGGTGGCGGCGATGCTGCACGAGGAAGGCTATGACGTGGTGGGCGTGACGCTGCAGCTTTACGATCACGGCGCGGCGCTGGCGAAAAAGGGCGCCTGCTGCGCAGGCCGCGACATCCACGATGCCCGGCGCGTGGCCGAAACCATGGGGTTCCCGCATTACGTGCTCGATTACGAGAACGCCTTCCGCGAGGCGGTGATCGAGGAATTCGCCGAGGCCTATCTGGCCGGCGCCACGCCGGTGCCCTGCATCCGCTGCAACGAACGGGTGAAGTTCAAGGACCTGCTGGCCACAGCGAGGGACCTCGATGCCGACTGCATGGCGACCGGGCATTACATCCAGCGCAAGTCCGGGCCCTTGGGGCCGGAACTTCACCAGGCCGCGGATCCGAACCGCGACCAGAGCTATTTCCTGTTCTCGACCACGCCCGGGCAGTTGTCCTACCTGCGCTTTCCTCTGGGGCATCTGGCCTCGAAGGCAGAGACCCGGGCCTTGGCCGCGCGCTATGGCCTGCCGGTGGCCGACAAGCCCGACAGCCAGGACATCTGCTTCGTGCCGAACGGCAATTATGCCAGCGTGATCGAGAAGCTGCGCCCCGGCGCGGCCGAGCCGGGCGAGATCGTCGATCTGGCGGGCCGGGTCCTTGGCACCCATCGCGGGGTGATCCATTACACCATCGGCCAGCGCAAGGGCCTTGGCATCGGCGGCCTCGGCGATCCGCTCTACGTGGTGAAGCTCGATGTCGCGAACCGCCGCGTCGTCGTCGGCCCGAAAGAGGCGCTGTCGACCCGGGTGATTCCCCTGGCCGAGGTGAACTGGCTGGGCGACGCGCCTTTCGATGCACGCGCCGAATGGCATGTGGCGGTCAAGGTCCGCTCCACCCGACCGCCCCGCGAGGCGGTGATCCGGCCGCTGTCGGCCACCACGGCCGAGGTGGAACTGCTTGCGCCCGAGGATGGCGTCAGCCCGGGCCAGGCCTGCGTCTTCTACGCCCCCGAGGGCGGCCGCGTCTTCGGCGGCGGCTGGATCCGCGCCGCGCTGTAGATATCCGTTCCCGCCGGCAGTGGGATGCCGTCGCCGATCGGTCGCGCACCGGCAGCCGGGGCCGGCCGGCATATCTGCGGGATGCGTGACAGTTTCGGCCATCGGGAGATTTCCGGGCAGCCGCCGGGCCGGCGGGCGTCTCCCCTGCCGGCCTGGCCCAACCTTTGCGATCGCCGCGTTTCGTGGTCAGATGTGGAAAGATCACATCGGGAGCACGTCATGTCGGGCATCTTCAACCATTGGCAGGTATGGGCGCTGCTGTCCGCCTGTTTCGCGGCGCTGACGGCAATCTTCGCAAAGGTCGGCATCGCCGGCGTGGGGTCGGACTTCGCAACCCTGCTTCGCACCGTCGTCATCCTGACAACCCTGTGTTTCATCGTTGTCGCCACCGGGCAATGGCAACCGCTCGGGTCGGTTTCCTCGAAAAGCTACACGTTCATTCTGCTGTCGGGGCTTGCCACGGGGGCATCGTGGCTTTGCTACTTCCGCGCGCTGAAGATCGGCGACGCATCGAGGGTTGCCCCCCTGGACAAGATGAGCGTGGTTCTGGTCGCCGTCTTCGGCGCGGCCTTCCTGGGCGAGCGTCTGGCGGCGCTGAACTGGCTCGGCGTCGCCCTGATCGCAACGGGTGCGATTCTGGTCGCCTACAAGCCATGAGGCGCAGGCCGGACGCTTTCGGCGCCGGATCCGCCCCGGCCCGATGCCAGACAGCGGTCAGCGCTTTTCGGCCTATCGGAAGACTTTGCCGGTCTCTGCATTCAGATACAGAGGATTGGCCACGACCGAGCCGCCGCAACAGGTGAAGCAGACAGGCGGGTTACGATGGGTGTTTACGGATTTCACCCAGCCGCCCATGTCGCGAAAGTCGCTCTCGCTGCATGATCCCTGTGCGATGAGGGATTGGGCAGCCTTTGCGAACGCCACGCGGTGGCGCGAAATCGTCCGGGCCCGCAACTTTGTCGTGCAAATGCTGTGATGGATTCAACTTAAGAATCCGGTCTGTTCGTCGGGCCGCATGAGCAGACCGAAGCTTCCGGCCTGCCGCATCTCGAACTGACATGACGACAACACAGCGCGGGCCGGGCGCGGATCGTTGTCGATCCGGTTCGTCTCCGGGGCGCAAGAACTGGCCGCGCCGACCGGAAAACCCTGTCGTCCGCCGGTCCTCCCCAACGCGGAGATTCATGCCTGCCGGACGCGGAAAGGCGCTCTTCGGGTTGGCGCTTCGGCAGACCACGGGAATGATCGCCAATCTCCCTGGGCGCTGGTCGAGGAGAACCGGGTCGCGGTTGTGGGGGTGCGGTCCGAGATGACGGCGGCGCT
>JBDHSO010000226.1:0-5440 GCA_039808125.1 Rhodobacter sp.
ACCACCAGCGCGCAGAAGAAGCTGTTCTTCAACCTGCGCAAGGCCAAGGCCAAGGTCGGCGCGCTGGAGGAGGGCGACCTGCGGCCCGAGAACGTGTCGAGGATCGCCAAGGACCTGTCCGTGACCGAAGGCGAAGTGGTCGAGATGAACCGCCGGCTGTCGGGCGGGGATGCCTCGCTCAATGCGCAGGTGGGCTCTGACGGCGACGGGTCGACCCAATGGCAGGACTGGCTGGAAGACGAAGACAGCGACCAGGCCGGCGCCTATGAGGAAAAGGACGAACTCGACACGCGTCGGGCGCTGCTGACCGAGGCGCTGGAGGTCCTGAACGACCGCGAGAAGGATGTGCTGATGCAGCGCCGCCTGGCGGACGAGCCGGTGACGCTGGAAGACCTGTCGGAGCGCTATGGCGTCAGCCGCGAACGCATCCGCCAGATCGAGGTCCGCGCCTTCGAGAAGTTGCAGGCCAGGATGCGCGATCTGGCGCGCGACAAGGGCATGGTCGTGCCGGCCTGACAGCCCGACGAATCGCTGGGGACGCGGGGGCCGGACGGTATCGTCCGGCCCGTTTGCGTTTTGCACAGCCCTGCGCACGCCGACAGATGCCGCGGGCGCGGCTTTCACGGCGGGCAAACGATGTCACAGTCGCCGCTTGGGCGCGCGCAGGCCGCGGAGGGAGGGACGGGGATGGATGTCGAGGTGGAAAAGCTCTTCGCGCGATATGAGGAGGTGTTCAACCGTGCGCTCGTCGGCGATTCCGATCCGGATGCCATCGCATCGCTTTATGCCACCGACGTCATCGGCGCCGCGCCGGCCGGGGTCAGGGCGGCGCGAAACGACGACAAATTCCGGGCCAGCCTGGCGCAGGGCTACGCGCAATACCGGGCGATCGGGACACGGGAAATGCGGATCCGCGCGCTCCATCGCATGCCCATCGACACACATCACTGCATCGTCCGCGTCGGTTGGGCTGCGACCTATGCCCGGGCCGATCTTCCGGCCACCACGATAGACTTCGATGTGCACTACCTCGTCCAGGTGCTGAAGGGCGAAGCCCGGGTATTCGGCTGGATAACGGGGGACGAGCAGGCGCTGCTCAGGCAGCACGGCATCGTCTAATACGCCACCGCTGCCGTGCTGCCGTTCGCTCCGGGGACACTGCGCCGGGCGGTTCCCGGCGTTTTTTCCGGCAACCATGCGGGAGGCATGCGCTTGTCACTGGCTCTGGCCGTGCGTGGCGGGCAGGCTGGCGTCCTCTGCCCTCGCCGGAGCGTCGCCATGCCTCTTGTCCATTCTGCCCTGCCGCCGATTCTCGCGCTGATCCTGCCGTTCATGCTGGCCGGTTGTATCGGCAACCTGCATGGCGCGCCGGACATCGCCGGGGCGCTGGCCGGGCAGAGGGTGGCATATGCCCCGCCGGGACCGGATCAGGACAGGGCGATGTGGCAGGACTGGCGGGCGGATGGCAGCACCCGCACAGGCGGGCCTTCGGTCTGGCAGTCGAAGACCGGGCACTGGGCCGTGGTCAACGGCACCTATTGCGAGCGTTTCGGAGCCGCCACCGCCTGGACTTGCTGGCGCCTCACCCGAGTCGAGGGCGGCCGCGCCCTGCGGTTCTGGGAAATCGCCGGCGAACCGGCCGATCTGCTGGTCTTTCATCGCGACATGACCGGCTGGTTCACCGGCCCGACGCAGGCTCCGCGCCGGCGCCGCGCGGGACGCAGGCGGCCCCGGCCGGGCGGCTTTCCGATTGCCCAGGGGGCGGGGGAAGGGTAGGGAAAGGGTTCCAATCGAGGGGTTGCCGATGAAGATGACCGACACCTTCCTGAAACCGATGCACCGAGAGGGCATTCCCTTCGTCGCCGGATTTGCCGTGGCAAGCCTCGTGCTGTTCTGGCTCTGGGAACCTATGGGCTGGATCGGCCTCGGACTGACGGTCTGGTGCTATTACTTCTTTCGCGACCCCAGGCGCGCGGTGCCCTTGAACCGCGGGCTGATGGTCAGCCCCGCCGATGGTGTCGTCAGCATGATCACGCCCGCCGTGCCGCCGGCCGAGCTTGGCCTCGGCCCGCTGCCGATGCTGCGGATCTCGGTATTCATGTCGGTGTTCAACTGCCATGTGAACCGCGCGCCCATCGCCGGGCGCGTCACCGCCGTCGCCTACCGGCCGGGCCGGTTCTTCAACGCCTCGCTCGACAAGGCCTCGGAAGAGAACGAGCGCAATGCGATCGCCATCGAGATGGAGGACGGCCGCAGGATCGGCGTTGTGCAGATCGCGGGCCTTGTCGCCCGGCGGATCGTCTGCTGGACGGCGCCGGGGCATGGCCTGCGCACCGGCGAACGCTTCGGCCTGATCCGCTTCGGCTCGCGCCTCGATGTCTACCTGCCCGAAGGGGTGGAGCCGCAGGTCGCCGTCGGCCAGACTGCCGTGGCGGGCGAAACCGTGATTGCGATCCTGGGCCAGCCTGTGCCGGCCCGCGTCGCAAGGACGGAGTGAGATGGACGACGACCCGCCCCGTCCCGCGAACGACCGGGCCGCCACCGGCCCCGAAGAACGGCAGTTGCTGATCCTGCGTCTGCTGCCCAATCTCGTCTCGATCCTTGCGCTATGCGCCGGGCTGACGGCGATCCGGCAGGCGGTCGACGGCAACGTGAATGCGGCGGTGCTGCTGATCGTGCTGGCGGCCTTTCTCGACGGGCTCGACGGCCGGCTTGCCCGCATGCTGCGCAGCGAAAGCGCCATCGGCGCCGAACTCGATTCGCTGTGCGATTTCGTCAATTTCGGCGTGGTGCCGGCACTGGTCATCTATCTCTGGGGGCTGCGGGGCGAGATGTCCTTCGGCTGGATCGCCGTGCTGATCTATGCCGTCTGCTGCATGCTGCGGCTGGCGCGGTTCAACGTCGGCAGCCGCGCGGCCGATCCCGACGAGAAGACCACCTTCGCCGGCGTGCCCTCGCCGGCGGGCGCTCTGCTCGCGATGATGCCGGTCTATGTCGCCCAAGTCACGGAAATGCATCTGCCAGAGGTGCTGATCGCGCTGTGGATGATTGCCGTCGGCGGGATGATGATCAGCCGGCTGCGCACCCCCAGCCTGAAGCGCGCCACCATCGCGGCCTCATCGGCGCCCTTCGTGCTGGTCGGCGCCGTTGCGGCGGTGGCCGCCGTCATCACCTACCCTTGGGCCACGCTGCTGCTGATCTCTTCGGCCTATCTTGCCGGGGTGATCTGGATCGCGCTGCGCCGCCTGCGCCGGGGCGCCGCCTGACGGTTGCGCGAAGGGGTCGGCCGCAGCTAGCCTGCGGCCTCGGAAACCGGGGCAGGAGGGGACGATGCAGACGATCCGCTGGGGCATTCTCGGGGCGGCGAATTTCGCGCGCAAGCAGATGGGGCCGGCGATCCATGCCGCCGAAGGGGCCGAGCTTTATGCGCTGGCGACCGGCTCGCCCGAAAAGATCGCGGGATTTCGCGCCTTCTGCCCGGCCCTGAAGATTCATGACAGCTATGAAGCGCTGCTGGCCGATCCGGCGGTGGATGCGGTCTATATCCCGCTGCCCAACCATCTGCATGTGGAATGGACGCTGAAGGCGCTGGCGGCCGGCAAGCCGGTCCTGACCGAAAAGCCGGTGGCGCTGCGCGCGGCAGAGATCGACCGGCTGATCGCGGAACGCGACCGCACCGGCCTGCTGGCGGCCGAGGCTTTCATGATCCTGCATCACCCGCAATGGCACCGCGCCCGCGACTGGGTGCAGGGCGGCGAGATCGGCGAGATCGTCCATGCCGATGCCCAGTTCAGCTTTCGCCTGACCGATGCCACCAACATCCGCAACCGCGCCGAGGCCGGCGGCGGCTCGCTGCGCGACATCGGCGTCTATACCATGGGCTCGGTGCGCTATGTCACCGGCGCCGAGCCGGTCGCGCTCGAGACGCGGCTGCGCCGCGAGAACGGCATCGACAGCTTTGCCCATGTCTTCGGCCGCATGGCCGGGCCGGGCGGCAGTTTCACCTATGCCTCGACCACCTCGATGCGGGCGGACAACCGGCAGGTGGTCACGATCCAGGGCACGAAGGGCATGGTGCGGCTGGAGGGCGGCCCGTTCAACGCCAATGTCAACGATCTGGCCCGAGCGGACCTGCATGTAGCGGGCAACCGGGTGATCGCCGACCGCTGGCCGGCCGCGAACCAGTACAAGTTGCAGGTCGAGGCCTTCGGCCGCAGCCTGCGCGAGGGCGTGGCCTATCCCTGCCCGCTGGAATTCAGCCGCGGCACCCAGGCGATGATCGACATGGCCTATGACGGGGCGGTGGATATCGCCCCCTGATAGCCGCCGGCGCGCCGGTCGCCGGGCAAGGACCCGGCCCGCCGGCGGCCGCCGCCCTGGCCCTCCCGGGGGCTCAGTCCTCCATCGCCTCAAGCTCGTCAATGAAGCCCGCGATCATGCGCAGGCCGCCGTCCCAGAAGGCCGGATCCGTCAGGTCGAGGCCGAAGGGCGCCAGCAATGCGCTGTGATGCTTGGAGCCGCCGGCGCGCAGCATGTCGAAATATTTTTCCTGGAATCCGGGCAGGCCGCTTTCATAGGCAGCGTAAAGCGCGTTCACCAGACCGTCGCCGAAGGCATAGGCATAGACGTAGAACGGCGAATGGATGAAATGGGGCACATAGGCCCAGAAGGTTTCATAGCCGTCCATGAAATCGAAGGCATCGCCCAGCGATTCCGCCTGAACACTCATCCAGATCGCGTTTATGTCGTCGGGGGTCAGTTCGCCATCGGCACGCGCGGTGTGCAGCCGGCATTCGAAATCGTAAAAGGCGATCTGGCGGACCACGGTGTTGATCATATCCTCGACCTTGCCGGCAAGCAGGGTCTTGCGCTCGGCCGGGGTCTTCGCCGCGTCGAGCAGCTTGCGGAAGGTCAGCATCTCGCCGAACACGCTGGCCGTCTCGGCAAGCGTCAGAGGGGTGGAGGACAGCAACTCCCCTTGTCCCGCCGCCAGCACCTGGTGGACGCCGTGACCGAGTTCATGCGCCAGCGTCATCACGTCGCGCGGCTTGCCGAGATAGTTCAGCATCACATAGGGATGCACGGTCGTGACCGTCGGGTGGGCAAAGGCGCCCGGGGCCTTGCCCGGCTTCACCCCGGCGTCGATCCAGCCGCGGGTAAAGAACGGCCGCGCGATCTCGGCCATTTCCGGGGCAAAGGCGGCATAGGCCTCCATTACCGTCGCCTCGGCCTCGGGCCAGTCCACCGTCTTCGGCTGCTCGATGGACAGCGGGGCGTTGCGGTCCCAGATCTGCAGCTTGTCGAGACCCATCCAGCGCGCCTTCAGCCGGTAATAGCGGTGCGACAGCCGGGGATAGGCCGCCACCACGGCATCGCGCAGCGCCTGCACCACCTCGGGCTCGACATGGTTCGACAGGTGCCGCGCGGTCTGCGGCGTCGG
>JBDHSO010000227.1:0-5430 GCA_039808125.1 Rhodobacter sp.
TCGCTCATCCGGCGCAGGCGGGGCAGGCGGCTGGCCTCGTAGGGGTGGCCCTAGGCGTCCTGGATCCAGAATACCGGCGTCGCATAGCCGTCCTTCGAGGTATAGGTGCGGGCATCGCGGACATTGGCGCCCACCAGCGCCAGCGCCCCGGCAAGGCGCGAGAAGATGCCGGGATGGTCGGCCAGCGCGAAACAGGCGCGGGTGGCGTCGCGCCCCTCGTCCGGGTGCAGGTCGATGCGGATCTCATCGTCGCCGATCCCGCGCAGCAGCCGGGCGAAGACGGCATGGGCCTCGGTCGACAGGCCCTGCCAGTAGGGCGGATAATGCCGGGCGGTTTCCTGCCGCAGATCCTTCGCGTCCCAGTCCGACAGCCGCTCGCGCAGCGCGCGCTTGGCCTCGTCGGCGCGGTTCTCGCGATTCACCGATTCCAGCCCGTCCTCCAGCGCCTCGGCCGTCGACTTGTGCAACTGGCGCAGCAGCATGGCCTTCCAGTTGTTCCAGGTGCCCGGCCCAACGCCGCGGATGTCGCAGACCGTCAGCACCGTCAGCAGGTCAAGCCGCTTGCGCGTCTTCACCGCGCGGGCAAAGTCGCGCACCGTGCGCGGATCGCCGATGTCGCGCTTTTGCGCCATGTCCGACATCAGCAGGTGGTGGCGTACCAGCCATTCCACCGTCTCGGATTCCTCCTCGTTCAGCCCCAGCCGGGGGGCCACCCGCCGTGCGATCTGGGCGCCGAGGATGGAATGGTCCTCGGGCCGGCCCTTGCCGATGTCATGCAGCAGGAGCGCGACATAGAGCACGCGGCGGTTCACGCCCTTCTTCAGGATCTCCGAGGACAGCGGAAGTTCCTCGACCAGTTCGCCCCGCTCGATCTGGGCGAGGGTCGAGATGCACTGGATGATATGTTCGTCGACCGTGTAATGGTGGTAGACGTTGAACTGCATCATCGCGACGATGGGCTCGAACTCGGGGATGAAGGCGGCCAGAACGCCCAGTTCGTTCATCCGCCGCAGCGCGCGCTCGGGGTTGCCGTGCTTCAGCAGCAGGTCGAGGAAGATGCGCGCGGCTTCGGGATTCTCGCGCATGTCGTCGTCGATCAGCCGCAGGTTCGAGGCCACCAGCCGCATCACGTTCGGATGCAGCAGATAGCCGGTGCGCAGCCCCTCCTCGAAGACGCGCAGCAGGTTCAGCTTGTCCTTCAGGAAATCCTGCGGGTCGCGCAGGTCGATCCGGCCCTGCACCAGCTTGTAGCCGCTTTTCACCCGCTTGCGCCGCTTGAACAGGCCGGAGACCGAGGCCTCGCGCTTGGCGTGGCGGGCCTCCAGTTCGGTCAGGAAGATCCGGGTCAGCTCGCCCACCCGCGTCGCCTCGCGAAAATAGTCCTGCATGAAGATCTCGACCGCGCGGCGCCCGCCGCTGTCGACATAGCCCATGCGGGCGGCCACCTCGGGCTGCATGTCGAAGGTCAGCTGGTCGGACGGACGGCCGGTGATGTAATGCAGATGGCAGCGCACGGCCCAGAGGAAATTCTCGGCGCGGCGGAAGGTCTCGTATTCCTCCTGCCGGAACAGGCCCGCCTCGACCAGCCCGGCCGCACGCGGGACGCGGTGCAGGTACTTGCCGATCCAGTAGAGCGTCTGGAGGTCGCGCAGGCCGCCCTTGCCCTCCTTGACGTTCGGTTCCAGCACATAGCGCTGGCCGCCCTGCCGCCGGTGCCGCTCGGCCCGTTCGGCCAGCTTCGCCTCGATGAATTCCGGCCCGGAATTGCGAAAGAGGTCGGACCAGAGCCGTTCGGCCAGTTCGGCGGCCAGCGGCGCATGGCCGTCGATGAAGCGGTGTTCCAGCAGCGCGGTGCGCACGGTGATGTCGGCGCGGGCCTGGATCAGGCAATCGCGGACCGTGCGCGCGGCATGGCCGACCTTCAGCTTCAGATCCCACAGGATGTAGAGCATGGTCTCGATCACGCTCTCGGCCCAGGGGGTGATCTTCCAGGGCGTCAGGAACAGCAGGTCGACATCGGATTGCGGCGCCATCTCGGCCCGGCCATAGCCGCCCACCGCCACGACGGCGATGCGCTCGGCCTCGGTCGGGTTCGGGATCGGATGCAGCGCCAGCGCGGTGCGGAACGCGGCGGTGACAAGCCCGTCGGTCAGATAGGCCTGTGCCGTGACCAGCGGGCGCGAGTCGCGCGGCCGCCGCGCGAAGGCCGCGGCCAGTGCCGCCTGGGCCTGCAGGCGGATCTCCGCCAGATGGCGCACGGCAATGGCGCGCGCGCTGCGGGCATCGGGCGCATCGGCGGCTTCGGCCAGGATCGCCGCCCGCAGCGCGCCCACATCGATGATCTCGTCGGCGGGCAGGATCATGTCTGCCGTGGCCGGGACCGGGCCGGCCACGCTCATGGGGGCGGGGGCGTCAGAAGCCGGGGCCGGAGAAGTTGCGCGGGGCGGAGTCAATCACGACGACCTGGTTGTTGCGGATCTCGGCCACGGCAAGCCCGCGTTCGTTGGTGCCGTCGCCCCTCAGCCGGAAGATGCCGGACACGCCCACGAAACCCGAACCCTGGGTCAGCGAGGCGATCGAGAGATCGCGCCCCTGACGGGCCAGCGCGCCAATGGCCGCAATCCCGTCATAGGCCAGCCCGGCGATCGGATGAGGAGCGGCGCCGTAGGCGGCCTGATAACGCGACTGGAACTGCGCGTAAAGGTTCGGATCGGGCAGGGCGAACCAGCCGCCCTGAACGCCGGGCAGGGCCAGCGTCTGCGCCGGCACGTCCCAGCGCGTCAGGCCGATGTATTTCGTCACGTTGCGGTCCAGCCCGTTGTCGGCCAGCAGCTGGCTCAGCAGCGGCAGCGCGCCGGCGGTATCGGCCGTCATGAAGATGGCATTGGCGCCGGTTTCGCGGGCCGTCTTCACGATGCCGGGCGCGGCACCCATCACCCCGGCCTGCGAGAATTCATAGGAGGAAACCCCCGCGACCTGTCCGCCCGCCGCGGCCACGCCGCGCAGGATGGCCTCCTTGCCCAGTTCGCCCGCCTGGTTGCGCTCATGCACGACAAGGATGCGCGACTTGCCGTTGCGCACCGCATAGGACGACAGCCGCCGCGCGGTATTGTCGAAGGTCGGGCCGAGGACGAAGACATTGCCGCCCGCGATCTGGGGATTGTTCGAGAAGGCAAGGACGTTGATCCCGCGCCCGGCCATGGCCACGCCCGCGGCATTGGCCTCCTGCGCGAAGACCGGCCCGAGAATGATCTCGGCGCCCTCGTCGGCAGCCTGGACCGCCATCGCCGCCGCGCGGCCGGGATCGCCCCCGGTCTGGTAGACCCGCAGATCGACCCCCGCGCCGGAAAGATCCGCCACCGCCAGCCGCGCCGCATTCACCAGGCTGTCGGCCAGGATCTGGTCGCTGGCCGAGCCGCCGCCGCCGGGAACCAGCAGCGCCACCTGCACGGGCTTGCCCGTATCCGGCCGCTTGCCGCCCGGCTGGCCCGCCGGCACGCAGGCTGCGGCGAACAGCGCCAGGGCAAGGAACAGGAACCGGCCCAGGGACTTGCGGGCCGAACGGAATGCGGACAACATGGAGCTTCCTCGCGCTGGGGATGGGGCACGGCGTCGGCGGGCAGGTTAGGCGTTCCCGCCCGGGAAGTAAACTTGCCGGGAGACGGGAATGGGTTCTTCAGCGGAAACGAAAGCCACGGCCGGCGCGATCCCGCCCGGCCTGCATCTGGTGGCGACGCCGATCGGCACCGCGCGCGACATCACGCTGCGCGGCCTCGACGTGCTGGCGGGGGCCGATGTGCTGGCGGCCGAAGATACGCGCACGCTGCGCCATCTGATGGAGATCCACGGCATCGCGCTGGCCGGGCGCCCGCTTCTGGCGGTACATGATCACAACGAGGCCGCCGCCGCGCCGCTGGTGCTGGCGGCGCTGGCGGCGGGGAAATCGGTCGCCTATGCCTCCGAGGCTGGTACGCCGCTGGTTTCCGACCCGGGCTTCGCGCTGGTGCGCGCGGCGGTGGCGGCGGGGGAACGGGTGCATGCCGTGCCCGGCGCTTCGGCCGTCCTGGCGGCGCTGAGCGTGGCGGGCCTGCCGACCGACCGTTTCCTCTTCGCGGGCTTCGTGCCTGCCGCCGCCGGGGATCGCGCGCGCTTCCTGGCCGCTTTGGCCGGCAGCGATGCGACCGTGGTGCTTTACGAATCGCCGCGCCGGGTCCTGCGTACCCTCGATGCGCTGGCAGAAACCTTCGGCGGGACCCGCCGCATGGCGCTCTGCCGCGAACTGACCAAGCGTCACGAAGAGGTGATCCGCGGCAGCCTGGCCGAGGTTCGCGACGCCCTGGCGGGGCCGGAGCCGAAGGGCGAGGTGGTGCTGGTCCTCGACCGGGCGCCCCTGGTCGAGACCACGCCCGAAACCGTGGAAAAGGCGCTGGAACAGGCGATGGCAACCCGATCCGTCAAGGATGCGGTAACATTCGTGGCGCAAACTCTGAACGTGCCGCGGCGAACGGTCTATCAGATCGCGCTGGCCCTCGACCGCGGCTGAAGCGAGGAATTGCCATGGCGGCCGAACCCGTCCCCGATCCGGATCCCGTGCCCGCCCCCGCCCGTCGCCGGGCCGAGCGCGGACTGCGCGCCTGGCATTCCGGCCTGTCCGCCGAAGAGGCCGTCGCCCGCCGCTATCAGGCGCAGGGCTATGCGGTTGCGGCCCGCCGCTGGCGTGGCCTCTCGGGCGAGATCGACCTCGTTCTCCAGCGGCCGGGCGAGGTGGTCTTCGTCGAGGTGAAACAGGCCGAAACCCATGCCCTTGCCGCCGAGCGGCTGGGTACGGCCCAGATCCTGCGCATCCTTGGCGCCTCTGACGAATATGTCGACCGGGTGATGGGCGGGCCGGCGGCCGACCGGCAATATCACCTCGCCCTTGTCGACGGCACGGGGCGGATCGCCGTTCTGGACGACGCCTTTCTCGTCATGTGACGGTTTGCCTTCGCCGGGCGGATGGGTCATCAAGAAGGCGCCCTTGGAGAGGAGCGCGCCATGGCCCTGAAGGTTGCCCTGCAGATGGACCCGATCGGGTCGGTCAACATCAATGCCGATTCGACCTTTCGCATCGGGCTGGAAGCGCAGGCGCGTGGTCACAGCCTGTTTTTCTACACCCCCGATCACCTCGCCTATGTCGAGGGCCGTGTGCTTGCCCGCGGCTTTCCGATCGAATTGCGGCGCGAGGCCGGCAACCACGTCAGCTATGGCGCCGAGACCGAGGTCGACCTGTCGGAATTCGACGTGGTCTGGCTGCGTCAGGATCCGCCCTTCGACATGGGCTATATCACCTCGACCCATCTGCTGGAGATGATCCATCCGGCAACGTTGGTGGTGAACGATCCGTTCTGGGTGCGGAACTACCCCGAAAAGCTGCTGGTCCTGCGCTTTCGC
>JBDHSO010000228.1:0-5403 GCA_039808125.1 Rhodobacter sp.
CAGAAGGTCGTGCTGTCGAAATGGCTGTTCACCGATCCGCAGGTGCTGATCCTGGACGAGCCGACCCGCGGCATCGACGTGGGCGCGAAATATGAAATCTACACGATCATGAACGATCTGGCCGCCCAGGGGCGCGGCGTCGTGATGATCTCGTCGGAGATGCCCGAACTGCTGGGCATGTGCGACCGCATCTATGTGATGAACGAGGGCCGGATCGTCGGCGAACTGGCGCGCGCCGAGGCCAGCCAGGAGCGGATCATGGCGATGATAATCCGTGACAACGACAGCAAGGCAGGCAAGGGGGAGGCTGCGTGATGGCGCAAACCAAGGGGATCGGCGCGCATTTCGGCGGGCATCTCAGGGAAAACGGCATGCTGGTGGCGCTGGTCGCCATCGTGGCCTTCTTCACCGTGCTGCTGCAGTTCCAGCCGCAGCCGGTGAACTTCCTGCAGCCGCTGAACATCACCAACATCTTCCTGCAGAACGGCCATGTGATCATTCTGGCGCTGGGGATGCTGCTGGTCATCGTCTCCGGGCATATCGACCTTTCGGTGGGATCGGTTGCGGCCTTCACCGGGGCCTGCGCGGCCTGGATGACCGTCTCGCTCGGGCTGCCGTTCTGGCTGGTCATTCCGCTGACGCTGGTCGTGGGCGGTGCGATCGGCGCCGTTCAGGGCTACTGGATCGCCTATTGGCGCATCCCCTCGTTCATCGTGACGCTGGCGGGGATGATGGTCTTTCGCGGTGCGACGATGTGGATGCTGGGCAACCAGAACATCGGGCCGTTTCCCAAGGGCTTTCAGGCCATGTCGAACGGCTTCATCCCCGATCTGACCGGGCTGGGGCGGCCGCACGGGCTGACGCTGATCCTGATTGCCGCGGCGATCCTGCTGCAGGTCTGGCTCGGCCTGCGCGCCCGGGCCCGCGATGCCGAGTTCGGCATCGAGCCCGAGCCGATGGGTGTCTTTGCCGCCCGCACGCTGATCGTCGCCGCCGCGACCGGCTTTGTCGGCTGGCAGCTTGCTTCGTTCCGGGGCCTGCCCAATGTGCTGGTGGTGCTGGTGGTGCTGACCGTGCTTTATGCCTTCTTCACCGAGAACACGGTGACGGGCCGCCGCATCTATGCGCTGGGCGGCAACGAGAAGGCAGCCAAGCTTTCGGGGATCAATACCGACCGGCTTGTCTTTCTGTGCTTCGTCAACATGGGCGTGCTGGCGGCGCTGGCGGGCATGATCGTCACCGCGCGGCTGAACAGCGCCACGCCCAAGGCCGGCACCGGGTTCGAACTGGATGCCATCGCCTCGGTCTTCATCGGCGGGGCCTCGATGACGGGTGGATCCGGGCGGATCATCGGCGTCGTCGTCGGCGCGCTGATCATGGGCGTCATGAACATGGGCATGTCGATGATGGGCGTGGGCGTGGACTACCAGTTCATGATCAAGGGCCTGGTGCTGCTGATCGCCGTCATCTTCGACGTCTACAACAAGAGCAAGTGATGTTTCTTTCCCAAGTCACCACGCCTTCGGGTCTTCAGGTCGTCGTTCGCGACGCGGCGGGCGCCCGCACGGTGCCCGGAGCCGGCTCCACCTATGCGCTGGCGGCCGAGGCGGCGGCGAGCCGCCGCGCCCTGGCCGATCTGGTGATGGATCGTGGTCGGGGCGAGGCGGTCGACCTGCCCGCGCTGGCCGCCGAAGGGCGGCTTGCGCTGCCGGTCAGCCATCCCGACCCGGCGCATATGCATCTGACGGGCACCGGCCTGACCCATCTGGGCAGTGCGGCCGCGCGCGATGCCATGCATGCGAAACTGGCGGGCGACGAGGTGTTGACCGACAGCATGAAGATGTTCCGCATGGGTCTGGAAGGCGGTCGTCCGGCCGGCGACGGCATCGGTGCGCAACCGGAATGGTTCTACAAGGGCAACGGCCATGTCGCAGTGGCGCCCGGTCAGCCGCTGGTCGCGCCGGCGTTTGCCGGCGACGGCGGCGAGGAGCCGGAACTGGCGGGCATCTACCTGATCGCCGAAGACGGCACGCCCTGCCGGCTGGGCTTTGCCCTGGCGAACGAGTTTTCCGACCATGTGACCGAACGGGTGAACTATCTCTGGCTGGCCCATTCCAAGCTGCGCGCGGCCAGTTTCGGCCCGGAAATCCGCCTCGGCGCCTGCCCCGAGGATGTCCGGGGCAGCAGCCGCATCCGCCGGGATGGTGCCGTCGTCTGGGAAAAGCCGTTTCTTTCGGGCGAGGCGAACATGTCGCACAGCCTGGCGAACCTGGAGCATCACCATTTCAAATACCGGCTGTTCCGCCAGCCGGGCGATCTGCATGTCCACATGTTCGGGACCGCCACCCTCTCCTTCGCCGACGGCCTGCAGACCGAACCGGGCGATGTCTTCGAGATCGCCGCGCCCGACTTCGGCCTGCCGCTCGTCAATCCGCTTGCCTTCGCCGCTGACGAAGGCCTCGTCCGGGTTCGCCCGCTGTGAGGAAGCCATGACCTTCAAACCCGCCTCCTGGCCCCGCAAACTTCGCTCGCAGGAATGGTTCGGCGGCACCGGCCGCGACCAGATCTATCACCGGGGCTGGATGAAGAACCAGGGCTTCCCGAACGACCTGTTCGATGGCCGCCCGGTGATCGGCATCCTGAACACCTGGTCGGAACTGACGCCCTGCAATGCCCATCTGAACGTGCTGGCCGATTTCGTGAAGCGTGGCGTCTACGAGGCCGGCGGTTTCCCCGTCGAGGTGCCCGCCTTCTCCACCTCGGAATCCGCCTTCCGGCCGACGGCGATGATGTTTCGCAACCTGGCCGCGATGTCGGTCGAGGAACAGATGCGCGGCCAGCCGATGGATGGCTGCGTCCTGCTGGTGGGCTGCGACAAGACCACGCCCAGCCTTCTCATGGCCGCCGCCTCGACCGACCTGCCGTCGATCGTCGTGACCGGCGGCCCGATGCTGAACGGCTATTTCAAGGGCGAACGGATCGGCTCCGGCACGCATCTGTGGAAGTTTTCCGAGGCGGTGAAGGCCGGCGAGATGACGGCCGAGGAATTCGCCGAGGCCGAGGCTTCGATGAGCCGCAGTGCGGGATCGTGCAACACCATGGGCACGGCCTCCACCATGGCCTCGATGGCCGAGGCGCTGGGCATGGCGCTTTCGGGCAATGCCGCGATCCCCGCCGTCGACAGCCGCCGCCGCGTCATGGCACAGGTCTCCGGCCGGCGCATCGTGCAGATGGTGAAGGACGATCTCAAACCTTCCGACGTGCTCACGAAACCGGCCTTCGAGAATGCGATCCGCACCAATGCCGCGATTGGCGGCAGCACCAATGCGGTGATCCACCTGCTGGCCATCGCCGGCCGGGTGGGCGTCGATCTCACGCTCGACGACTGGGACCGCGCCGGCCGCGACGTGCCGACCATCGTGAACCTGATGCCCTCGGGCAAATATCTGATGGAAGAGTTCTTCTATGCCGGCGGCCTGCCGGTGGTGATCCGGCGGCTGGGCGAGGCCGGGCTTTTGCACAAGGACGCGCTGACCGTCTCCGGCCAGACCGCCTGGGACCAGGTGAAGGATGTGGTGAACCACAACGAGGACGTGATCCTGCCGGCCGAACGGGCGCTGGCGCAGTCGGGCGGCATCGTGGTGCTGAAGGGCAATCTCGCGCCGAAGGGGGCCGTGCTGAAACCCTCGGCCGCAAGCCCGCATCTGATGGTCCACCGGGGCCGCGCCGTGGTGTTCGAGGATATCGACAACTACAAGGCCAGGATCGAGGACGAGGCGCTGGATATCGACGAGACCTGCGTCATGGTGCTGAAGAACTGCGGTCCGAAGGGCTATCCCGGCATGGCCGAGGTCGGCAACATGGGCCTGCCGCCCAAGGTCCTGCGCAAGGGCATCACCGATATGGTGCGGATTTCCGATGCCCGCATGTCGGGAACCGCCTATGGCACGGTCTGCCTGCACACCAGCCCCGAAGCCGCCGCAGGCGGCCCGCTCGCCGTGGTGCAGGACGGCGACATGATCGAACTCGACGTGCCCAACCGCCGGTTGCATCTCGATATTCCCGCCGAGGAACTGGCCCGGCGGCTTGCCGGCTGGACGCCCCGGCACGAGCGATATGTCTCGGGCTACGCCTGGCTGCACCAGCAGCATGTCCAGGGGGCCGATACCGGCGCCGATCTCGACTTTCTCAACGGCTGCCGCGGCGCCCCGGTGGGCAAGGATTCGCACTGATGCAGATCGCGCTCGTCGGCATCGGCAAGATCGCGCTCGACCAGCATGTCCCGGCGATTGCCGCCAGCCCGGACTGGGAACTCGCGGCCACGGTCAGCCGCCAGGGCGCGGTGCCCGGCATCCCGGCCTTCACCGATTTCGAGGCCTTCCTCGACGCCCGCCCCGATGTGCCCGTCGTCTCGCTCTGCCTGCCGCCGGTCCCCCGCTTCGCCTATGCCGAGGCGGCGCTGAACGCCGGCCGCCATGTCATGCTGGAAAAACCCCCCGGCGCCACGCTGGCCGAGGTGCAGGAACTGGCCGCGCTGGCGGCCGAGCGCGGCCTCACGCTCTACACCACCTGGCACAGCCGCATGGCGCGCGCGGTAGAGCCGGCGCGGGCCTGGCTCGCCGGCCGGCAGATGCACCGCGCGCATGTCACCTGGCGCGAGGACGTGCGCAAATGGCACCCCGGTCAGGACTGGGTGTTCGAACCGGGCGGCATGGGCGTCTTCGATCCCGGCATCAACGCGCTCTCGATTCTGACCCATATCCTGCCCCGGCCCGTCCACCTGACCGCCGCCACGCTGGAATTTCCGGAAAACCGCCAGACCCCCATCGCCGCGCGGCTGGCCTTCACCGGCCAGGTCAGCGCCGATTTCGACTGGCGGCAGGAGGGCCCGCAGACCTGGGACATCAGCGTCGAAACCGACCGGGGGCCGATGGCGCTGCGCCTGGGTGGCAATGTGCTCGAGATCGACGGCCGCACCGTCGCTGGCGAACGTTCGATCATGGGCGAATATCCGGCCCTCTACGCCCGCATGGCCGATCTCGTCCACCGGCGCACGAGCGAGGTCGATCTCGCGCCGATGGTCCATGTCGCCGATGCCCTCACCCTCGGCCGCCGCCTCGTCACCTCCGCCTTCCACTTCTGACCTTCCTCTTGACGCAAATACCCTGCGGGGGTCCGGGGGTGCAAAACCCCCGGCCGCGCCGCCAGTTGCCGGAGCCGCCGATGCCGCACGGACATCACCTCATCGCCGGGTGCAGGGTGCCGGCCATGGCCCGCTCCGCGCCCGCCCCCCTCGAACGGGCCTGCGCTGCGGCCGAGGCCGCGGCCGCCCCCTTCGCCGCGCTGTCCGGCCCGGCTCGCGCGCTCTTTCTCGACGGCATTGCCGCGGCGATCGGGCGGCGC
>JBDHSO010000229.1:0-5346 GCA_039808125.1 Rhodobacter sp.
CGGGCGACGTGTCGGCCTATATCCCGACCAACGTGATCTCGATCACCGACGGCCAGATCTTCCTGGAAACCGAACTCTTCTATCAGGGCATCCGTCCGGCCGTGAACACCGGCCTGTCGGTGTCGCGCGTGGGATCCTCGGCGCAGACCAACTCGATGAAGACCGTGGCCGGCCCGGTGAAACTGTCGCTGGCCCAGTATCGCGAGATGGCGGCCTTCGCGCAGTTCGGCTCCGACCTCGACGCCTCGACCCAGGCGCTGCTGAACCGGGGCGCCCGCCTGACCGAACTGATGAAGCAGCCGCAATATTCGCCGCTGACCAGCGCGGAAATCGTGGCCGTCATCTATGCGGGCACCGCGGGCTTCCTCGACAAGATTGCGGTCAAGGATGTCAGCCGGTTCGAGGACGGCCTGCTGGCCTATCTGCGCGGCCCGCGCAAGGACATCCTGGAATGGCTCACGAAGTCGGATCCCAAGATCAAGGGCGAAGACGAAGCGAAGCTGAAAGCCGCGATCGCCGAGTTCGCCAAAGACTTCGCCTGAGCGCCCTGAAGGAGACGGCAGATGCCCAGCCTAAAGGACCTCAAGAACCGGATCGGAAGCGTCAAGAATACGCGGAAGATCACGAAGGCGATGCAGATGGTCGCTGCGGCCAAGCTGCGTCGCGCGCAGGAGGCGGCCGAAGCCGGCCGTCCCTTCGCCGAACGGATGAATGCCGTCATGGCCTCGCTCGCCTCGGGCGTGGGCCAGACGGAAAGCGCGCCGCGCCTCCTGATCGGCAACGGTCGGGTGCAGACGCATCTGCTGGTCGTCATGACCTCGGAGCGCGGTCTGTGCGGCGGTTTCAACTCGTCCATCGTGAAACTGGCCCGTGCCCGTGCCACCGAACTGACGGCGCAGGGCAAGACGGTCAGGATCCTGACGGTCGGCAAGAAGGGGCGTGAACAGCTGCGCCGCGACTGGGGCCATGCCTTCGTCGGCCATGTCGACCTGAGCGAGGTCCGCCGTGTGGGCTACGTCCATGCGCAGGACATCGCACGGCAGTTGATGGCCGCCTTTGAAGGCGACGCCGCCGATGTGGTGACGATCTTCTACAACCGCTTCCAGTCGGTCATCAGCCAGATCCCGACGGAAAAGCAGGTCATCCCCGCGCAGTTCGAGGATCAGGCCGGCCCGGCGCTCTATGATTACGAGCCTTCGGAAGAGGCGATCCTCACCGACCTTCTGCCGCGGTCGATTGCAACGCAGATCTTCACCGCCCTCCTCGAGAACGGCGCTTCCGAACAGGGTGCGCGGATGAGCGCGATGGACAATGCGACCCGCAACGCGGGCGACATGATCAACAAGCTGACGATCCAGTATAACCGGAGCCGTCAGGCCGCGATCACCAAAGAGCTTATCGAAATCATCTCGGGCGCCGAGGCGCTCTGACGACCCGAACGGAGATACGACATGGCACAAGCACAGGGCAAAGTGACTCAGGTCATCGGCGCCGTGGTTGACGTTCACTTCGAAGGCGCGCTGCCGGCGATCCTGAACGCCCTCGAGACTGAAAACAACGGCAAGCGCCTGGTGCTGGAAGTGGCCCAGCACCTTGGCGAGAACACCGTCCGCACCATCGCGATGGATGCGACCGAGGGCCTGGTCCGCGGCGCCCCGGTCAAGGACCTTGGCGCGCCGATTTCGGTGCCGGTGGGCGATGCGACGCTGGGCCGCATCCTGAACGTCATCGGCGAGCCGGTGGACGAAAAGGGCCCGGTCGTGGCCAAGGAAACCCGCGCCATTCACCAGCCGGCCCCGGATTTCGTCGCCCAGTCGACGGAAAGCCAGGTCCTTGTCACCGGCATCAAGGTGATCGACCTGCTGGCGCCCTATGCCAAGGGCGGCAAGATCGGCCTCTTCGGCGGCGCCGGCGTGGGCAAGACGGTTCTCATCATGGAACTGATCAACAACATCGCCAAGGTGCACGCCGGCTATTCGGTGTTCGCCGGCGTGGGCGAGCGGACCCGTGAAGGCAACGACCTTTACCACGAGATGATCGAATCCGGCGTCATCAAGATCGACAACCTGGCGGAATCCAAGGTGGCGCTGGTCTATGGCCAGATGAACGAGCCGCCGGGCGCGCGTATGCGCGTCGCGCTGTCGGGCCTGACGCTGGCCGAACAGTTCCGCGACCAGTCGGGAACGGACGTGCTGTTCTTCGTGGACAACATCTTCCGCTTCACCCAGGCGGGTTCGGAAGTGTCGGCGCTTCTGGGTCGCATCCCGTCGGCCGTGGGCTATCAGCCGACGCTGGCCACAGACATGGGCGCGCTGCAGGAACGCATCACCTCGACCCGGGCCGGCTCGATCACCTCGGTGCAGGCGATCTATGTGCCCGCCGACGACCTGACCGACCCTGCGCCCGCAACGTCCTTCGCCCACCTCGACGCCACGACCGTTCTGTCGCGCGCGATCTCGGAACTGGGCATCTACCCGGCCGTCGACCCGCTCGATTCGACCTCGCGTCTGCTCGACCCGGCCGTCATCGGGCAGGAGCATTACGACGTGGCCCGTCAGGTGCAGGGCATCCTTCAGCGCTACAAGTCGCTTCAGGACATCATTGCCATTCTCGGGATGGACGAACTGTCCGAGGAAGACAAGCTGACCGTGGCCCGCGCCCGCAAGATTCAGCGCTTCCTGTCGCAGCCCTTCGACGTGGCCAAGGTCTTCACCGGCTCTGACGGGGTGCAGGTTCCGCTGGACAAGACGATCGCCTCGTTCAAGGCGGTGGTTGCCGGCGAATACGACCACCTGCCCGAAGCCGCCTTCTATATGGTCGGCGACATCGAGGAAGTGAAAGCCAAGGCTGCCAAACTCGCCGCGGCCGCGGCATAAGGGGGCAGAGATGGCAGGACAACTGCAATTCGACCTGGTCAGTCCCGAACGGCGCCTTGCGTCGGTCGGCGCGACCGAGGTGCAGATTCCGGGGGCCGGCGGCGACATGACGGCGATGGAGGGGCATGCCCCTACCATCACCACGCTGCGCCCGGGGATCCTGCGGGCGGTGACGGTCGAGGGCGTGAAGTCCTATGTCGTCACCGGCGGTTTCGCCGAGGTTTCGTCCTCGGGCGTCACCGTCCTGGCCGAACTGGCGATCCCGACCGAAGAGGCCTCGGGCACGATCATGGACGATATCCTGGCCCAGGCCCGCGCGCTGGTCGCGGCCGCATTGCCCGAGGACAAGGATGTGGTCGAGAAGAATCTCGCCGATGTCATTGCCCTGCGCGATATGCTGATGACGCATTGACGATGCGCGTCGCCGGTTCGAAAGGCCCTGCGTATCCGCGTGGGGCCTTTTGCTTTTTTCGATGGTTCTGCCCCGTTCGGGCCCGGGCTGAAACGAGGGGAGCGCCATGATATGCGGCAGATGGGACCGAACATCGGGATAGATCAGGGAACCTGCCTGATGTTTTCCGACTTTGCCGATGGCGGGCCGATGTGGGTCGGCGAGGGCCAGCGCGAGGTCCGCCAGAGCGTGACCTTCGGCGCGGCCTTTGCCGCCGCGCCGGTCGTGTCCGTGGGTCTGTCGATGTGGGATCTGGACGCGCGGACCAATTCACGCATCGACATCGCGGCCGAACAGATCAGTGCCACAGGTTTCGATCTGGTCTTCCGCACCTGGGGCGACAGCCGTATCGCCCGGGTCCGTGCCGACTGGATGGCCATCGGCCCGATGCGCGGCGAAGACGATTGGGAAATCCGCTGATCCCCGAACACGCGGGGCCGGACGTGCCCCGCCGGACACCGGTCCCGGGTGGCGGCGCCGAGCCAGCGGGCGCTTGTGAGCGGTGACACTTGGTTTGAGCGATGACCGTTTTAGCGTAAGCGGCGGCTGGACTGCACCTTTCAGCCTTTGACCTGATCGTCGCATTGGATGTTCGTGATGATCAGGAGGGAGTTTCTCCGTAGAGACTGCATTGGAGGTTCTCCCGGTTGGCGGCCGAGGCCGTCGGAACCGGAAGTGGCCAGATGAGGTGAAAGCTCGGGTCGTGGCGGAAACGCTGGAGCCGGGTGTGACGGTGAACGATGTTGCGCGCCGGCACGGGGTGCCTGCAAACCATGTATCATCGTGGCGAACGCTGGCGCGGAAGGGGCGGCTGGTTCTGCCCGCGCCGGAAGACCCCGTAGAGTTCGCGAGGTTGATGCTAGGCCCGGTCGAGGAGCCGCCCCCCGTCGTCGTTCGGCCTGTGGCGGAGAGGGCCGAGATCGTCGTCGGTGCCGTGACCATCCGCCTGGAAGCCGGGGCCACGGCCGATCGGATAGCATCGGTGGCCCGCGCGCTGACGGCTGGCGCATGATCTTCCCGTCGAACCGGGTTCGGATCATGGTCGCGACGAAAGCGATCGACTTCCGGAAAGGGCATGACGGGCTTGCCGCGCCGGTGTCGTCGGTGCTGCGCAAGGATCCGTTCACCGGCACGGTCTTTGTCTTCCGCTCGCGCCGCGCTGATCGATTGAAGCTGCTCTACTGGGACGGCACGGGTCTGGTAATGGCCTGCAAGCGACTGGAGGGGGAGGCTTCACCTGGCCTGCCATCAAGGATGGGCTGATCGCGCTGAACCATGCCCAGTTCGAGGCGCTGTTTGCCGGGCTGGACTGGCGCAGGGTCAAGGCGTTGGAGGCTCGCCCGCCGGCTGCGGCAGAGTGAACCAGCCGTTTGGTTTTGCGTGTTTTTGCTGGGGTTTGGTGATAGTTTCAGGTCATGCAGGCCGCCCCCGCGCTTGATCTGTCCACCATCCCGACTGCGCAACGCGCGGCGCTCATGTCGGTCCCCCAAACCTTGTCGGGCGCATCGACTTCGAACTGGCGGTCCAGGGTGTTTGCCGCGGCCACAGCAGGCTTCCCGCCATGCCGCCCAGGACGGCGCTTGTCGCCGATCTGGGCCAAAATGCCTCCAAGGCTGGCCAGCCGGGCGACCCTGTTCTCTGAAACCTGTTCCCCCTGATCACGCAGATCGTCAGCCAGCTTGCGATAGCCGTAGACCTTGCCACTGTCGGCCCATGCCTGCCGGATCAGTTCCGTCTGGCGCGCATCGTCCCGGGCGCGGCGGCTTAATGGTGCCTTAAGTCATGCATAGCAGCCGTTCACGTGAACCCGCAGCACCCGGCACATGGCCCTGATGCGGAACTCGGCCTGATGCGCCCGGATGAAGGCGTATTTCATTGGGACTCGCGCGATGAAGTGAGCTACTCGCCGATTGTTGGACAGTTTTCGGGCTGACTTAGTTCTGCCTGAGCAACCTTCATCCCATTGATTTTGTGTTGGATCGTTGCGGTTTGTCTCGCCGTCGGCTGCAAGGTTTCGTC
>JBDHSO010000230.1:0-5305 GCA_039808125.1 Rhodobacter sp.
CCGCCGAAAGCTTCCTCGGCTTCATCGACATCGCCTGCATCAGGCTATGGCTCCGCCATTTGTCAACATGACCTAGGAGCGCAGCGTCGATCCGATCGGTCTTGGCCAACTCCCCCGTTGCCTCGGCGAAGCGGCGCGAAGAACGGGGATTGACCTCTATCGCCTCAATGCCTACCGCGACGAGCGATGCCTCGATGAGCCGGTGATAGGGTCCTGTCGGTTCGAACATGACGCGCAGGGCTGATGTGCCGATCCAGCGGATCAGGGCAGCGCATCCGGCACGGTCGTTCAAAAACTGGCGATGCTCGCGCGTGCGCAGACGAAAGGCATCGAGAGTGGGTTTCGAGATGTCGACGCCGAGGGTCGTTGATCGGTCAGTCGGGAACGAAGGGCGCAAGGACCCGGTCGTGGCGCAGCCCCGCGAGGAAGATCGGGGTCTTCCGGTGCCCGTGCGGGTCATGTCGGTCCTGATCCAGATCTCATCGCTGAAGATCGGACGCCTACGGTCCAGCCTCATAACCAGTAGATGACCGTAGCAGCCAAGGCGCAAGCCGATAGAAATAGGATCGGGCATCTGTCGTATCGGGTCGCGATGCGGCGCCAGTCCTTGAGGCGGGCGAACATGTTTTCGATCCGGTGGCGCTGGCGGTAGAGTATGGTGTCGTGCGGGATATTAGCCTTCCGACCGATCCGCGACGGGATGCAGGGCGAAATTCCCATCTCGATCAGGGCATTGCGGAACCAGTCGGCATCGTAGCCCCGGTCCTCCAGCAGTGCACCGGCCTGCGGGATGGACGGCAAGAGCGCCCGCGTGCCGATGTAGTCCGAAGTCTGGCCCGCCGACAGAAACATCCGGATCGGTCGGCCCTGCGCGTCGGCCAGGACGTGCAGTTTGGAGTTCAGCCCGCCCTGCGTCCGCCCGATCAGCCTCCCGCGCCCCCCTTTTGCACCGCGAGGCTCGACGCCGTCCGGTGCGCCTTCACTTGGGTCGCGTCAATCATCACAGTCTCGGTGTCCTGCGCCTGCGCCGCCAGTTCCGTCATGATGGCGGCGAACACACCCATGCGGCTCCAGCGCTTCCAGCGGTTGTAGAGGGTCTTGGGCGGACCATAGTCGCGCGGGGCGTGTTTCCACATCAACCCATTGCGCTGTATGTAGATTATCCCGCTCAGCACCCGCCGGTCATCGACCCGCCGCCGGCCGCGTGACTTCGGAAAGAAAGGTCGCAGCCGGTCAACCTGCGCCTCGGACAGCCAGAAAAGCTCGCTCATCATGCCTCCCCAATTTGGGAGTTCGAATCACGACAAGCGTCGCCGCTCAAGCAGATTTACGGGTCCTGACTCTAGGGTCGAGCCGGTGCCGATGCGCCCGCCCGCGCGCGCCGAACCGCGCCACCTCCGGACGCATCTGCTCGCTCGCCATCAGGATCTTTTCTGACCCTCTGGCCAGCGCGCCGCACGAACCGCCAAACCGTGTCCTGCGCCACATGCACGCCAGGCGCTGCCGGTTCCGCTGCACGCGCCCGCATGGTCCGATCGGGCCCCTCGGCCAGTCGTGCCAGCAGCCAGGTCCCGGTCTCGCCGCTAGGAACAGGGCTGCGGTGACCGCCGATCCTGCCCGGAACCTGCCCACGACCCGCCCGCTGCCGCTGGCCGATCCGCACCGCCGAAGCCACCGATATCCCGAGCCGCTTCGTCGCCGACCGAACCGTCTCACCTTCCGCAAGTACGGCCGCAACACGCAGCCCAAGATCCATCGAAAGTGGTGACACCGGGCTCAGCCCCACATCTGCTGGACGCAGTGAGGCACGAAACAACAGCCTCGGAAATCCACATCCCGATTCAATCAGATGCAGACACGATCTGGGCCGCGCGGCCGCGGGGCGCCGTGCGGATCCGAACCTGGGTTCCGCGCCCCGGGGGCGCGGGCGGCCGGGAAGGCTGCCTGCCGGCTATGCCTCTTTGCGTGCCGGCGATGCGCCCATGCGCCTCCGCCATGCGGCGGGTTCCGGTCATCTGCCTGCGGACACCGCGCGGGCCAGCCGGGTGCGTGCATCCGGCGCGGCGCCGGATGTCAGGAGGGAAGGCGCGAGACGAGCACCTTGTCAATCCGCAGCCCGTCGATGTCGATGACCTCGAACCGGCAGCCCTCGGCCTCGAATACCTCGCCCAGGCTCGCCATATGGCCCAGCTGGTGCAGCACCAGCCCCGCCACCGTGTCGTAATCGCCGGCGAGCCCGCGCGGCAGGCCCATCCGGTCGCAGAATTCATCGGCCGGCATCCAGCCCGCGACCAGAAGGCTGCCGTCCGCCCGCTCGACCAGCGCGGGTTCGTCGTCATCGGCCGCCGCCTCGGCGCCGGTGATGGCATCGAGCAGATCCGAGGTCGTCACGATTCCCTCGAAATGGCCGTATTCGTCATAGACCAGCGCCGTGGAATGGTCGGATTTCTGCAGCACCTCGACCACGTCGAGCGCCTCCATCCGGTCCGAGATCACCGGCACCTGACGCACCAGCGCGCGCAGGTCGACGGCCTCGCGCCGCGATACCGCGCGGAACACATCGGCCAGCAGGACCACGCCGACCGGATCGCCGGCCGCATCGGCCACCGGAATGCGCGACCTGGAAATCTTGCGGATCGCCGCCACCGCCTCTACCGAACTGGCATCGAGCGGCAGCATCTCCACCTCCTGCCGGGGGGTCATCAGCGCCCGCGCGGTCCGGTCCGACAGCCGCATGATGCCGGTGATCATCTCGCGCTCCTCCGCTTCGAGGACACCGCCGGCATGGGCCTCGTTCAGAAGGACGCGCACCTCCTCTTCGGTGACGCGGCTGTCGCCGGCGCCGCTTTGGCGCAGAAGCCACAGGATCGCCCGGCCGGAGACATCGAGGAACCAGACAACGGGCGCCGCAATCAGCGACAGCGCCTGCATCGCCGGCGCCACCCGTATCGCCACCGCCTCGGGATTGCGCAGGGCAAGCTGTTTCGGCACCAGTTCGCCCACGATCAGCGACACATAGGTGATGGCCACCACCACGCCGCCGACGCCGACCAGGCCGGCGCGGAGCGGATCCATGCCCTGCGCCGTCAGCCAGGCCGCCAGCCGCTCGCCCAAAGTATCGCCGGCCAGCGCGCCCGACAGGATGCCGACGGCGGTGATGCCGATCTGCACCGTCGACAGGAAGCGGCCCGGGTTTTCGGCCAGCCGCAGCGCCATGCGGGCGCCACGGCTTTTCGTCTCAAGCGGGCGCAGCCGCGCCGGGCGGGCCGAGACGATGGCCAGTTCCGACATCGACAGCACGCCGTTCAGCACGATCAGCGCCAGAAGGACAAGGATTTCCGCGATCATGGTTCAGCGCTTACGCACTCGCCCCGCAACGATCAAGCGGCAAGGCGATCTCAGGTCGCAACGTGGACCCCCTCGCGTGCGGCAAGGTCACAGAAGAACTGCCAGGCCACCCGGCCAGAGCGCGCGCCCCGCGTCGCCTGCCATTCGATCGCCTCGGCGCGCAGCCGCTCTTCGGGCACATGCAGGCCATGGGCCGCGCAATAGCCGCGGATCATCGCCAGGTAATCCTCCTGCGAACAGGGATGGAACCCGAGCCAAAGCCCGAAGCGATCCGAGAGCGAGACCTTTTCCTCGACCGCCTCCGAGGGGCTGATCGCGGTCGACCGCTCGTTCTCGATCATGTCGCGCGGCATCAGATGGCGCCGGTTCGACGTGGCATAGAGCAGCACATTCTCCGGCCGGCCCTCGATCCCGCCGTCCAGCACCGCCTTCAGGCTCTTGTAATGCTGGTCGTCATGCGAAAACGACAGGTCGTCGCAGAACAGCAGGAAGCGCAGGTCGGGGGCCGCGCGCAGCAGCGCCAGCAGCCGGGCGACGCTGGGCAGATCCTCGCGCGACAGTTCGACGATCTTCAGATCGCGGCCTTCGGCGCGGATCTGGGCATGGATCGCCTTCACCAGGCTGGATTTGCCCATGCCCCGCGCGCCCCAGAGCAGCGCGTTGTTCGCCGGCAGCCCGGCCGCGAAATGCCGTGTGTTCGCCAGAAGCGTGTCGCGCGAGCGATCGACCCCCACCAGCAATGCCAGATCCACCCGCGACACCCGACCCACCGGCTCCAGCCGGTCCGGCTGGGTGTGCCAGGCAAAGGCGCCGGCTGCGGCGAAATCGGGCGCGGCCGCGGGCGCCGGGGCCAGCCGCTCCAGCGCCGCGGCAATCCGTTCCAGTTCGGTCACGTCTCTTCGTCCTCGTCGACCCAGGTGCCATCGGCCCGCGCCTCGGCCTCGCGTTTCTTTTCGATGCGGCGGATCATGAAGATCGACACTTCGTAAAGCGGATAGACGGCAAAGAACAGGATCATCTGGCTCAGCACGTCGGGCGGGGTCAGCAGTGCCGCCAGCAGCAGGATCAGCACGATGGCGTATTTCCGCATGCCGGCCAGGCCGCGTGCGGTGACAAGCCCGGCCTTGCCCATCAGCGTCAGCAGCACCGGAAGCTGGAAGCAGAAGCCGAATGCGAGGATCAGCTTCAGCGAGATGTCCAGCGTCTCGTTCACCTTGCCCTGGAAGACGATGTCGATGCCCTTGGTCGTTTCCGGCTGGGTGATCTCGGAGACGGGGGCGTCCTTCAGCCCCGGCAGCAGCGCCGTCAGCAGCGAGGAACTGTCGGCAAAGCCGAGGAAGAACTTCATCGCGATCGGCGTCACCACGTAATGGGCAAAGGCCGCCCCGCAGAGAAACAGCACCGGCGAGGCGATCAGGAACGGCAGGAAGGCCTGTTTCTCGCTGCGGTAAAGCCCGGGCGCGATGAACCGCCAGAGCTGGTAGCCGATCACCGGGAAGGACAGCATCAGTCCTGCAACCACCGAGATGTGCACCATCGTGAAGAAATATTCCTGCGGCGCGGTATATTGCATCGTGGGATTGGGATTGCCCAGCGCCCGCATCGCCTCTTCGATCGGCGTGAGCAGGAAGTCGAGGATCGGCTCCGCCACGGCAAAGCACAGGAGCATCGCCACGAGAAAGGCCACCACCGACCAGATCAGCCGGTTGCGCAGTTCCGCCAGATGCTCGATCAGCGGGGCCGCGCTGTCGTCGATTTCGTCGGTCTTCATGCCGTCTCACCCGTCCCGGGATTTTCCGTCTTCTTGCGGGTGCGTCCGGGCTTGCGCGCGGGCGCGGGCGATGTCGGGGCCGCGGCATCGGCGGCCGCGGCCGGCCTTGCGGCCGTCTTCCGGGTGGCGGGCTTGGTGGCGGCGGGTTTTGCCGCCGCCCCGGCCGCGGCAGCCCGGGCGGATGCC
>JBDHSO010000231.1:0-5150 GCA_039808125.1 Rhodobacter sp.
GGTGGCCGGGGAAGGGGATCAGGTTCGAACGGAGAACGCGCGCCGCAGCCATCTGCGCCAACGCGCGCCCCGGCGGTCCACGTCCCTTGCTGCGAATCGAGGCTTGCGCCATGTCGTCTCCCCGGCGATCGATCCGGATGATCGCGGCGGGAACGTTAAAGACGGGTTAATGTCGGGGTCGCCCCCCGGCCGTTCATCCGGCGCGGCGGGCCTTCATCGCGGCGGCGAAGCGCTCGAACAGATAATAGCTGTCCTGCGGACCCGGGCTTGCCTCGGGGTGATACTGCACCGAGAAGACCGGCCGGCCGGCCAGGGCTATGCCGCAGTTGGTGCCATCGAACAGCGAGACATGCGTCTCGACCACGCCATCGGGCAGCGTATCGGCATCGACCGTAAAGCCGTGGTTCATCGAGGTGATTTCGACCTTGCCGGTGGTCAGATCCTTGACCGGATGGTTCGCGCCATGATGGCCATGATTCATCTTGCGCGTCTTCGCCCCCAGCGCCAGCGCCAGCATCTGATGGCCAAGGCAGATGCCGAACAGCGGCAGATCCGCCTTCAGCACGCCCTGGATCATCGGCACCGCATATGCGCCGGTGGCCTCGGGGTCGCCCGGACCGTTCGACAGGAAGACGCCATCTGGCTCATGCGCCAGCACATCCTCAGCGGTGGCATTGGCCGGCAGCACCACCACATCGCAGCCCGTCGAGGCAAGACAGCGCAGGATGTTGCGCTTGGCGCCATAGTCGATGGCGACCACCTTGAAATCGGGCGCCGCCTGCCGGCCATAGCCCGCGGGCCAGGCCCAACGGGTTTCATCCCAGGTGTAGGACTGCGCGCAGGTCACATCCTTCGCAAGGTCAAGCCCGACAAGACCCTTCCAGGCCCGCGCCTTCGCAACCAACCGCTCGATGTCGAAGCGGCCCTCGGGGTCGTGGGCCAGCGTCACATGCGGCGCGCCCTGCTGGCGGATGGCCCGGGTCAGCCGCCGGGTGTCGATGCCGCCAATGGCGATGCGGCCGACCTTCTTCAGCCAATCGTGCAGATCCCCCGCTGCGCGCCAGTTCGACGGCTCTGTCGGGTCCCATTTCACCACCATGCCCTGCGCAGCGGGCGCGGCACTTTCGTCATCCTCGGGTGTGACGCCGACATTGCCCACATGCGGGAAGGTGAAGGTGACGACCTGTCCGGCGTAGGACGGGTCGGTCATGATTTCCTGATAGCCGGTCATCGCGGTGTTGAACACCAGTTCCGCGATGGTCTCGCCGGTGGCGCCGAACCCCTGGCCATAGAACAGCGTTCCATCCGCAAGGGCAAGGCAGGCGGTAGCATTCTGCGGCGCAGGCATCTGAGTCTCCGGACCGATGGGCAGATCGGCGCGAACCTAAGGGCGCAATGTCGCCGGGTCAAGGCTTGCCGGTAAAAGGAATTCTCATGTTTTTCAATCAGATGGCGAAATGGAGCCTTGTTGCGCTGCCGCCCTGGCCGGGCTATCCTCTGGCCTTTGGCGAAACAACGGCAGGGGAGATGCCATGTCCATGCGCGAACGGCTGCAATCGGCGCTGAAGGACGCGATGAAAGCCCGCGAGGCGGCCCGGCTGTCCACGTTGCGGCTTATCAATGCCGCGATCAAGGACCGCGACATTGCCAGCCGGGGCGAGGGCGGGGCGGAAACCGTCTCGGATGCCGAGATCACCGCCATCCTGGCCAAGATGATCAAGCAGCGCCAGGAATCGGCCCGCGCCTATGAAGAGGGCGGGCGGCTGGAACTGGCAGAGAAGGAGCTGGCCGAGATCAAGGTGATCCAGGAATTCCTGCCGCGCCAGCTGTCCGAGGCCGAGGTTGCCGCCGCCATCGAGGCTGCGATCGCCGAGACCGGCGCCGCGTCGATCCGCGACGTCGGCAAGGTGATGGCGGCGCTGAAGGCGAAATACGCCGGCCAGATGGATTTTGGCGCGGTGGGCGCGAAGGTGAAGACCCGTTTCGGCTGAAAGACCGCTGCGTGATACCAGGACCGGCGCGACCCGGGCGCAGGGCGGACAGGGAAGATGTGCGGCGGAGCGGCGCGCCGGTGTCCTTCGGCTGGCGGCCGCCCATTCCGGGGCCGGGGCAGGGCGCGGCAATCAGCGCAGTGACGCAAGCTGCGCTTGCAGTTCAGAATGGAGCGCGCGCCGTTCGTCCTCGGTCAGGAAGGCGCCGATCTCGACCTCGCGCGGGCCGCCGCGCAGGGTCAGATAGTTCGGCACCGGCCCGCCGGTCGGATGGCAGTCGACCCGTACCCAGTGGGTGTTCGCCTCCCAGTCGCGCCGCCCCTGCGGGCCGTGGCGCGCCAGATGCACCGCCGCGGGCGCAAGCGTCAGTTCTTCGAGAATGCGGCGGTCGCGCGCGTTCCGGCGCAGCGCGAACCAGATCGCCCAGACCGCGCCGATCAGGAACGGCAGCAGCGCCCAGAGCATCGGCGAGCCGAGCAGCGCCAGCGCCGGCACGCCGATCAATGCCGCCGTCACGCCGATGAACACGGTGAAACCACGCGCCGACAGCGACTGGTGCGGCCACAACCGCAGCCGCCGGGTGTCGCCCTCGGGGGGAAGCCATTCATAGGGCATGGGTGATCCGGGAGAGGGAGACGAACCTTGCCATCCAAGAAAAAGGCCCCGGGGGCTGTCCCCGGGGCCTTCCGATATTGCCCTTGCGCGGCTTAATGCGCGTGGCTCTTGTCCCAGTCCTCGCGCTTCGGCAGTTGCTCGAACGTGTGTTCGGGCGGGGGCGAAGGCAGGGTCCATTCCAGCGTGTCGGCGTATTCGTTCCAGTAGTTGTTCTGGGTCACGCGCTTGCCGGCGAAGAGCGTGTAGAACACGATGCCAAGGAAGAAGATGAAGGAGGCGAAGGAGATGAAGGCCCCGATCGACGACAGGTGGTTCCAGTAGGCGAAGCTTTCCGGATAGTCGATGTAGCGGCGCGGCATGCCCTGACGGCCAAGGAAGTGCTGCGGGAAGAACGTCAGGTTCGAGCCGATGAACATCGCCCAGAAATGCAGCTTGCCCGCCCATTCCGGATACTGCCGGCCCGACATCTTGCCGATCCAGTAATAGACTCCGGCAAAGATGCCGAAGACGGCGCCCAGGCTCATCACGTAGTGGAAGTGCGCCACGACATAGTAGGTGTCATGATAGACCCGGTCGATCGGAGCCTGTGCCAGCACGATCCCCGTCACACCGCCCACGGTGAACAGGAACAGGAAGCCGAAGGCGAACAGCATCGGGGTCTTGAACTCGACAGAGCCGCCCCACATCGTCGCGATCCACGAGAACACCTTGATGCCGGTGGGCACCGCGATGACCATGGTGGCCAGCATGAAGTAGCTCTGCTGCGTCAGGCTCATGCCCACGGTGTACATGTGGTGCGCCCAGACGACAAAGCCCAGGACACCGATGCCGACCATGGCATAGACCATCGGCAGATAGCCGAAGATCGGCTTCTTCGAGAAGGTCGCGATCACCTGGCTGATGATGCCGAAGGCCGGCAGCACGATGATATAGACCTCGGGGTGGCCGAAGAACCACAGGATATGCTGGTAGAGGATCGGGTCGCCGCCGCCGGCGGGATCGAAGAAGCTGGTGCCCCAGTTGCGGTCGGTCAGCAGCATGGTGATCGCACCCGCCAGCACCGGCAGCGAGAGCAGAATCAGCCAGGCGGTGACGAAGATCGACCAGGCGAACAGCGGCACCTTGTGCATGGTCATGCCCGGCGCGCGCATGTTGAGGAAGGTGGTGATGATGTTGATCGAGCCGAGGATCGACGAGGCGCCCGACAGGTGAACCGCGAAGATCGCGAGATCCATCGAGTAGCCGCTTTCCTTGACCGACAGCGGCGGATAGAGCACCCAGCCCACGCCCGAGCCGCCCGCCACCGAACCGTCCGCCCAGATCCCGCCGCCCGGCGCGAAGAGCGAGGCCACGGCAAGCGATGTGCCCGCGACGTAAAGCCAGTAGGACAGGTTGTTCATGCGCGGGAAGGCCATGTCCGGCGCGCCGATCTGCAACGGCATGAAATAGTTGCCAAATCCGCCGAAAAGTGCGGGGATCACCACGAAGAACATCATCAGGATGCCATGGGCGGTGACGGTCACGTTCCAGAGGTGGCCGTTGGGCGTGCATTCGGTCACGGCGGCCGCCGTCAGGCGCATCCCTTCCATGCACATGTACTGGACGCCGGGGCTCATCAGCTCCATCCGCATGTAGACGGTGAAGATGACGGAGATCAGGCCGACGACGCCGGCCGTGAACAGGTAAAGGATCCCGATGTCCTTGTGGTTTGTGGACATGAACCAGCGGGTGAAGAACCCCCGCTCGCGCTCATGTCCATGGATGGCTGCATCCGCCATGGTCGTCTCCCGCTTGCATTTAGAGCGGCGGAGATGACCTTTCCGCGCTCTTCCTTGGCCAAGTCTTTGTAGACCCGGGGACACCCGGTCGCAACTGCGGAATTTGATCCAGATCAGTTTCTTGCGGGCGTCCGAAGGCGCCCGGGAAAGCGCGCGCTGGAAGGTCCGCCGCTATTGCGGGATCGACCGCAGATAGGCGGCAATGTCGTCCCCGCCCTCGCCGAGCGAGAAGTTCATCTTCGAGCGCGCCGCCGCATCGCCGCTTTCCTGCACCACCCATGCCGCAGGATCGGCAAGATAGCCGGTCAGCAGCGCCTCGTCCCAGACAAGGCCCTTGGTCGCGACGGCATTGAGCCCGCTGCCATAGGCGAAATCGGGATCCGAGGCGATGGGGCGGCCCATCATGCCCCAGAGGTTGGGGCCGGTGCGGCCGCCCTTCTGGAACTCGGTGCCATCGGGGGCGATGACGGAATGGCAGGCCTTGCACTTCTTGAACAGATCCTCGCCGACCGCCGGATCGCCCGCAAGGGCGGGCGCGGCCAGCAGGGCGGCGGTGGCGGCAAGAAGCATCAGCTTGGTCATGGTATCCTCTGCGTCGGGCGCGGATTCGCGTCGTTCGGGGTCAAGATGGGGACAGAGGGCCCTGTTATGCAATAGCAACCGCCCCGCAGGGGTGCCCCGGCGCGGCGCGCAGGCCGCTCCGGCGCGGGCGACGTTGCGTCCAGGCGCGTCCGCATGCGTTTAGGGCCGCGGGGCTACAAAACCG
>JBDHSO010000232.1:0-5129 GCA_039808125.1 Rhodobacter sp.
CGGGCGATCAGCATCGCCAGTGCGGACCATTGCGCCAGCAGCACCAGCCCAAGCGCCAGCGCGCCATGGCTGCCGATCCGGCTGTCCTTCATGATCTCCAGCCGCCGCTCGCGGGTCTGTCCGCCGAGAAGGCCGTCGGCGGTATCGGCCAATCCGTCTTCGTGCAGCCCGCCCGTCGTCAGCGCCAGCGCCGCCAGCGCCAGCGCCGCCGCCGGCGCCGGCGGCAGCCCCAGCGCCAGCGCCAGCGCAGCCAGCCCCGCCGCCAGCGCGCCAAGGACGCCACCCACCAGCGGCCAGGCCCAGGCCGAGGCCGCGCCGCGAAAGTCGTGCCCCGGCACCGGCAGCCGGGTCAGCAGCGAAAAGGCCGAACAGAGGTCGTCGCGGAGTGCGCCGCTGTCGCTTCCCGGCATCTGCGTGTCCCTTCCGGTCTGGCCCGGCCCTCGCGGATCGGTTAACCCCCGGAGCCTACAGGATCACTCCGGAATTGTCATGACAGCCGCGCCCGCCACCCTTGCCGCCTTCCGCGCCCATCTCGACCGGTTGCCGGCACCCGATGCCGATGCCATCGCGGGCGCGCGGGCCCGCGATGGCATGCTGACAAAGCCGCCGGGCGCGCTGGGCCGGCTGGAAGATGTCGCCCTTTTCCTTGCCGGTTGGCAGGGCCGCGCCGTGCCGCGGGCGGATCGGGTGAAGGTCGCGGTCTTTGCCGGAAACCACGGCATCGCCGCGCGCGGCGTCTCGGCCTTTCCGGCCGAGGTGACAGTGCAGATGGTGGCGAATTTCCATGCCGGCGGGGCCGCGATCAACCAGCTTTGCCGCGTCTTCGGCGCCGAGATCGAGGTTGTGGCACTGGACCTTGACCGGCCGACGGCGGATTTCACCACCGCGCCGGCGATGACCGGGGCCGAGCTGGCGGCCGCGCTGGCCGCGGGCTGGCAGACGGTTGCGCCCGGGCTTGACCTTTTCATCGCGGGCGAGATGGGGATCGGCAATACCACCTCGGCGGCGGCGATCGCGACGGCGCTTTACGGCGGTACCGGCTGGGCGGGGCGGGGGACCGGGGTCGACGATGCCGGCCTGGCGCGGAAAGAGGCGACGGTGGCCGCCGCGCTGGCCGCCCATGCCGGCCATCTGCAGGATCCGTTCGAGGTGCTGCGCCGGCTGGGCGGCCGCGAGGTGGCGGCGATGGCCGGTGCCATCCTGCATGCGCGGGTGCTGCGGGTGCCGGTGATCCTGGACGGATTCATCGCCGGAGCGGCCGCGGCCGTGCTGGACCGCGCGATGCCCGGTGCGCTGGATCATTGCCTCGCTGGCCACGTCAGCGGCGAGGGCGCGCATGGCCGCCTGCTGCGCTGCCTCGGCAAGGAGCCGCTCCTGTCGCTCGGCCTGCGTCTCGGCGAAGCCTCGGGCGCGGCGCTGGCGCTCGGGGTGGTGAAGGGGGCTGTCGCCTGCCATGGCGGCATGGCGACCTTTGCCGAGGCCGGCGTCGCCAGGGGCTGACGGGTCGGGTCCGGGCTATTCCGCCGCGACGGGCTTGCCCGGCCCGGCGGTTTCCGGGCTTTCCGGCGCCGGTTTCGCCGGGTCGGCCTTTTCCGCCTCGGCCGGCATCGGCCGCGTCTGCTCCAGTTCCTCGATCAGCGCGGCCTCGAGGTCGCGGTCGAGCTTGTTGACGCGCGCAAGGTAGTTCTCGTTCAGGTGGACCGGCTGGCCCGGTACCCAGACCTCGGCCAGATCGCGCATCGCCGCGCGGTCCATCTTCCAGAAGGTCTGGCTCAACTGCGCGGCCTCGTAATCCGACAACCCCATGTTCTCGAGCACATACCGCCCGGCACGGACCGAACTGTCGAAGGTTTCCCGCACGATGTCGTCCGCGCCGGCCTGATACAGCTGATAGACATGCACCCGGTCGCGGGCACGGGCGACGATATGCAGTTCGGGGCGCTTGCTGCGGGCGTGGTGGACGATCCTGACCGCAACCTCGGGGTCATCCACCGCGACGACCAGAACCTGCGCATCGTTCAGGCCGGCGGCGGCCAGAAGCTCGGGCCGGGAAGGATCGCCGAAATAGACCTTGGCGCCAAAGCGCCGCATCACGTCGACGGCATTGGTGTCGGAATCGAGCAGCACCGTCTCGATCCCGGAAGAGCGCACCAGCCGGTTCACCACCTGCCCGAACCGGCCGATCCCGACGATGATCACCCGCCCGCCGGCCTCGATCTGGTCATAGGGCCGCGCCGGTTCGCTGCGCGACAGCCGGCGGACCAGTGCGCCATGGGCCAGGAACAGGAAGGGCGTCGCCAGCATGGAAAGCCCGATGACAAGCTGCATCGTCTCGGCATCGCGGGGAAGCATCGCCCCCTCGCTCAGCGCGAAGCCGATCAGCACGAAGCCGAATTCGCCGCCCTGCGCGAGGCCCAGAGCGAAGAGCCAGCGGTCCCGCGCGCGGAATTTCAGAAACCGTGCCAGCCCCGCCAGGATGAACACCTTGATCGCGATCAGGATCGCGGTCAGCCCGATCAGCGCAAGCGGCCGCTCGATCAGCAGTTGCACGTCGATCCCGACACCCACCGTCATGAAGAACAGGCCGAGCAGCAGGCCCTTGAAGGGGCTGATCTCGGCCTCGATCTGGTGGCGGAACTCCGAGTTCGCCAGAACGACGCCGGCGACAAAGGTCCCCAGCGCGGGCGAGAGGCCGACCAGCATCATCAGATAGCCGATGGAAAGCACGATCAGCAGCGAGATGAAGGTCGACATTTCCGGGATACGCGAGGCGTTGACGAAGCGGAACACCGGGCGCGACAGGAAATGGCCGCCGACGATCATTCCGGCCACGGTCGACAGCGTCACCAGCGCATCGGCCCAGGCCGGCAGACCGTTCAGATAGCCGGCGAGCCCGGCCTCCTGCCCCTCCGCAATGGCATTGACCGCCGCCGCGCCGCCGCCAGAGGCCGACAGGAACGGCACCGCCGCCAGCATGACCACCACGGCGATGTCCTGAAACAGCAAAACCGAAAATGCCGCCCGCCCGCCCGGCGTCCGGATCAGGTTCCGTTCGGTCAGCATCTGCAGCACGATGGCGGTCGAGGATAGCGCGCAGACCATGCCAAGGACCAGCGCCTGCTGCCAGCTTCGGTTCATCAGCATCAGCACGCCGGTGATCGCGGCGGTTGTCAGCACCACCTGCGCGCCGCCAAGGCCGAGCAGCCGCGCCCGCATTTCCCAGACGGCGCGGGGTTCCAGCTCCAGCCCGATCAGGAACAGCATCATTACCACGCCGAATTCGGCGGCATGTTGCAGTTCGGCCGTCTCGGCGCCGACCTGGTTCATCACCGGGGCCAGCAACATGCCCGCGCCAAGATAGCCCAGCACCGAACCCAGCCCCAGCCGGACCGACAGCGGCACCATCACCACCGCGGCGCCGAGGTAGAGGCTCGCCATGAGAAGGGCGTGTTCCATTGCGGAAAATGTATCCGGGCCAGGGGTTTCGGGAAGAGGCCGTCTTCAGTCTAGCGAGACCGCCTGGCCGGTTGCCAAGGCGCAGCATCACGCATTGCATCCCGTTCGGGCGGTTTCGTTCCGGTTCAGCCGCGCGGCATCGCCAGGGCGACCAGCCGGCCGCCCTTCTGATAGCGGACCTCGGTCTGGGTGATGGCCTGGACCGTGCCGCCGTCGATGCGGTCGCCGATGCGCACCTTCTTGTATTTCCCATTCGCCAGACGCACCAGCGCATAACGCTTGGAGGGCGTGCCATAGACGCCGATCAGATTCACCTTTGACAGGTTGATCGCATTCTTGAACGTGGCCTGCTTGGCGACGCTGGCCTTCGTCGGGATCTTCGGTGCGACCGAGGCGACTTCGGGCTCGTCGATCTCGGACTGTTCCTCGGGCTTCACCTCCGGCGCGGCGGCCGCAGTCTTCGACTTCTTCTTCGCGGTGGGCGCCGGTTCCGGCTCGGGGTCGGGCATGCGCACGGCGGCGGCCACGGCGGCCTCGACCGCGCGGGAGAAATCCTCCGGCCGCGGTGCGGGCCGGCGCGAGATCGTCAGCACCGAGGGATTGACCGCGGCCGAGGCGAGTTCGACCTCGGCCTCAGGCGCCGGCGTGCCGGCGGCCAGCGAGGCGGCGGCGGTCTCAGCGCGCGCCTTCTCGCCCGCGGCCAGAATGGTGGCGGGGCGCGCGCGCGGCCGCAGGCTGGCCTTCTGCGCATCGTCGGGCAGGGCGATCCGGGCGCCGTCCTCTTCCGCGGGTGCCGCGCCTTCGGGTCGCAGCCGGGGGCGCCGGTCGGCCAGATCAGGGTTCGGATTCTGGACTGCGGTCACTTCCGCCGTGGCCTCTCCGCCCACCGGGACGGCCGGTACGGTGTCGTTTCCGGCTGTCGCGGCAGGCTCTGAAACGACAGGCGCCGCCTCCACGGCGGCGGCGGCCAGACGGGCATCCGTCGCGGCCTTCTCGGCCGCAGCACTGCGGGGCGGCGGTATCTTGTCCGGCTTTCCGGCATAAAGCGTATAGCCGCCCGGGGCGGTGATCCCGCCGGCCTGCGGCACGATCTGGCCGTTGTCGTCGAACTGGAACACGGTGCCGAAGGCCGGCGGCGGCATTGGCGCGGCGGGCGCGGCCTCGGCGCCCGAGACGGGTTCGGGCAGCGACAGCGGGTCGAAGGCGGGCGGCGGCGCATCGGCGGCGGAGAGGAAGATCTCGTCCTGCGGATCGACCAGTGCCACGGCGGCGGGGCTGTCGGCGGGGACGGCGGTTGCCGGCGCCGGCTCGGCCGCCGTTTCGGCAACGGCTTCCGGCGCGGCCGGGGCCTCGGCGGCGGCCGTCTCTTCTTCCGCGGCCGTTGTGCCGGCTTCGGCGGCGAGATCGGCCTCGTCGATTCCGTCGGCGGCCATCTCGTCCTCGATCGCCGGGCCGGTCGTCGTCGGGTCGGCGGCGGCGATCGCGGCTCCATCCGCCGTATCGGTGCGGGCCAGGTAGAACGACGACCAGGCCGCGACCAGGGCGAGACAGACCAGCAGGATCGCGGTCAGGATCAGGCCGAGGAAGCGCGGCTTGCCCCGCGGCGGCTGGCGCAGGGCGAAGGGCGTGTTGCCAAGGCTGCGCGAGGCGGCGGCAGGGTTGGCCGTGCCCGC
>JBDHSO010000233.1:0-5122 GCA_039808125.1 Rhodobacter sp.
GCAGGGCGCTTCGACGCCTGACCGTATCTGAAAACCGCATGGGCCCGCTCAGATACACAGAGTCTCAGACACTCCCCATGGCCGATCATCATTCGAGTCCGATGAATCGGCCCAAAGTGCCGATCCTCATAATACCGCACATGCCGCGCACGGATCGGATACTGCCCCTCCGGCAACACCAACACCTCATCGAGCGGAAACCGCAGCAACTCGTTCGCCGAAATCAGCGGCCTTTCTTCTGACCGTCGACTGACATTGGCACTGTCCTCCAACGCCCGTATACGTGACTGGCTTTCGGTCACAGCCGTGACAGTCGACCGTCCAAGTGCGTTGGAGAGCACATCCGCTGTCCGGTCGTCCTGCGGCGTCATATAGATCTGCACGCCTGCGCCGCCCTGCAGCGACCGCCGACCAGTTTCGCCATAGATATCGTCCAGACCCGGAATCGTCTGGGAGATGATAAAGAACCGCCCACCGAAGCTCCGGATCGTCTTGATCGAAGACAGAACCAGCGGCTGCCGCCCGAGCTGGTCGAACTCGTCCATCAGAAACATCACCGCATGTGGCTCGTCCGGCCCAGGCTCCTTGCGCTGGAGCGAAGCAATGGCATCCGCGAACAGAAGACGCACGAGGGGTGCAAGGGTTTTCAGATGCTCGGGCTGAACGACGATGTAGAGGCTCTGTGGCTCAGCCCGAAACGTCGAGAAGTCGAAGTCGCTGGCTGACGTCACGCGATCGACGGCAGGGTCGTTCCAGAGCTCGAGGCCGGAACCCTGGATCACTGATACATAGGCCCCGAGGGTCTTTTCGGGGACGTCGGCCATTTCGAGGAAGGTCCGCGAGACGATCGGGATCTGTGTGTCCTCGGCGATGGTGGTGTAAGTCTTCTTCTTGTCGCCGCCACCCGCCATGAGTTCGCCGGCATAGCCGAGGGTCGGGCGCCGCTTTTCGATGGCATAGAGGCAGGAGGCGATGAAGAGTCGCTTTCCGGCGTTGAAGAAGCTCTGCGCGCTTTCGCCTTCCGGGATGAGGAAAAGATCGGCCATCGAGTTCAGCGCGGTATACTGGCGTTCCGCCGAGGGCAGGGCGGCGATGCGGGCGAGGGGGTTAAAACGGTGAGAACCGCGCTCGTCGTCGAAAGGCGAGAAATACCAGATCGCGTTCTTGAGCCCGTGCTGCCGGTGGATCGAGGTTTTGGCGAAATTCTCACCCTTCACGTCGAGGATGATGCCGGACCCGGTGAAGTGCAGCAGGTTCGGGATGACGAAGCCCACGCCCTTGCCGCGGCCCGTGGGCGCGATCATCATCGCATGAGGGAAGCGGTCAGGCGGTGCCATGACGAAAGGTGCGTCGGATTTCGGGGAACCGAGCTTGCCGAAGATAAAGCCGTTCTGGTCGAGACTGCCGATCATCTTGTTGCGCTTCAGCTCGCGCCTGGTCTGGAAATGCGCGTCATCATACTGGTTGAGCCGCCCGCGATGCACACCGGCGAGCCCGACCAGCGTAAGGGCGATCGTTACAGCACCCGTGATGATCAACGCACCCTGCAAGGTGGCGGGGCGGGCTTCCAAGTCGGCCCAAGGATAGCGGATGAACCAGAGGCCCAAGGGGCTGAGCGTGTCGAGCTTCTCGCGGAACGCCACGATCACATAGATCGTGGCCAGCATGCCGCCGATGTAGAGGCCGGTCACCAGACCCAAGACAACAGCGAGCGGATACCGCCAGGCGGATTCAAGGTTCGAAAGCATAGCTGTGGTTCCTCAGAGTTCGTGGCCGTGATCGCGCTCGAGACTGCGCTCGCGCTGACCAAGGTCAGACGCCCTTGACTGGCTGCGCGCCAGATCGGCCCAATGCCCGACGGTGCCAGATTGGCCAAGGTCGCCTTCGTTCTTCAACTCGTGGGCAACCGCTGCCCGAAGAGCCGGATCGCGGACTTGTTCGGCGAGGGGACCGAGGTCACCGGACCGCACGCGCTCCAGATCCTCCGGCCGCAAGCTCTCCTGCATTCGATCGACGATGGCTTCCAATGCCGGAACTTCGGATAGGCGGAGATGTCGGTCGGCGGAAAGCATCTGCTCTCGCGCCACGGCCTCGGTCAACTCCGGCGCGAGAGTGAAGGCGGCGAGTTCTGCCCGAACCTCCTGGCCGAGTGCGCGCTCGGTCTCCATCCAGAACACCTTTTGCATGGTGTTCGGCTGTTCCGCGATCCAACTCGCCCGCTGGCCTTCGCTGCGTTCGGCCAAACTGAAGCGGGCAACCATTTCTTCGACGGAGGTCCCTGCTGTGCTCAGCTCATCTTCCCGGATCGAGAACAGCGCCGTCAGCCGTTCGCCGATCTCGCCCCGAACATGCGCGAGCGTCGCGCGCAGACCCTCGTCGAGCGAGATGCCGTCGGTCATGCCCTGATCCAGACGGGCCAGAGAAGCGAGGGTCGGGTCGTGATAGGGATCGTCATTGCGCTCGGCAGCGCGGGCATGTTCCGCCAAGAGCAGGTTTTCGGGCGCAAGCTTGAGCGATGCACGCGCCTGGTCGGCAAAGCTGCGCTCGAGCTCCACCCGCTCGGCCGAGGGCTCCATCGCCCGAATTGCCTCCCAGGCCTCGGTGGCGGAGGCGATCATCTCTGCCCGCGCCGCCTCGATCCGGGCCGCGGCATCGCCCTCGGCGTGAAGGTTGGCATCGGGCATCTGGGGAACTCCTTGTCTTAATGCGGAAGCGGACGCGCCGAGCGCTACGGCAAGTCGGGTCATGAAACTCGTGGCGCCTGGTTCAGCGCCGGAGGCGGAAGCGAGCCCCGCGATCTGGCCCAGCTCGTCATAATCGCGGGCAAACCCCTGCAAGGTATCGAGCCTGCGCGCCCGCTCGCCGTCCGATATTGGCGGCGGGGGAGGCGGTGTGGTCTTGCCGGAGGCATGGGCGGCGCGCATCGCGGTTTCTCGCGGGGCGTTCTCGATCAGCCCGCGCGACAACCGCGTCGAGGCGACGATGTTCAGCCCGTGGTCCTGAGAGATCTCGGCGTGCAGCTCGCGCATCACGTCGAAGTTCAACGCCGCATGGCGGCAGATCGACATGAAGCGACCCTGTTCTATGCCGTGCTTGTCCACTACGAAATGCGCGTGCAGATGGTCTGTGTCCTTGTGCAACGCCGCGACATAGCGCCAGACATCGCCAAACTCGCCCGAACCAAAGACCGCTTGCCCCCATTCGCGGGCGACAGCCTCTGCCCGATCGGCATCCACACCACGCGGAAAGCTCAGGATGATGTGGTCTGTATGGCCGCGCTTCGGCGCGCCGTTCCAAGTTGACGACCAAGTCTGGGCAATCCGGCCGGTGCGCTCTGGATCGAAGTCCCGGTCATAGCCCGCGAGATTGCACCAGGTGCTCTGCACCCCCTCTTCCCGGGCGACATAGTCCAGAAGCCGTTTCAACTCTTGCGGCGTGCGGGTGCTGCCAGCCACGATACGCTTGACGACGGATTGCCAGCTGCGCGGCGCGGCAGCATTGCGCAGAAGCGCCCGCGAGCGGCGCTCCTTTGGCGAACCAAGGCGACCCTCGGCCCCGCCGCCGCCCGACCGGCCCCGGCGTTTGCCGTCCAGCACATGGCCCAGAACCAGATCTTCAAGGCTCGCGCGGCTCATTTGGCTGCCGCCTTAGCCTGAACTACGACGGGATCAAAACTGGCTCGCCCCTGCGCCTCTGCGATGAGACCCACCACCTCGTCGACCAGATCGTCGACCCGCGCCGCGACTTTGCGGACAAGGGCCGCGTCCCCTGCCTTCCAGTGGAGACGACCCACGGCCCCGAGCCGGGCCAGCTGGTTGAGGTTGTTGCCCACCGCCGCGAGATCGCGCCGTGCGGCGGTAATAGCCTCGATCTCGGATGATTGAAGGGCAAGGAGACTGGTTGCCTGTCTGACAAGATGCCTGATTGCCTCGGAAACCGTCAGGTCGGTTGACCGGAGGGCTGCCAGCAAATGTGCATGTTCGGCCTCCGTCACCCGGAAGTTCAGCTTCACCGCCAATCGGGTTCCCTCCTGGCGATCCAGGTCCTCCTTCACCCGTGACACCGTCTGGCGATGCCGCCCAAGGGCGCGAGCGACGGTCCCGACGGTCTCGCCAGCGGCGAGGCGTGCCCGGATCCGGTCGCGGTCGTCATCGGAGAGGCGTGAACCATTCATGCTGCCATTACACCACTATCAGCGTCGCAGCACCCGTGTACCACAGGTCACCTTTCCAGCCAACCGTCCTCACCGGCCGGTTTCCGCTCCTCCGAAGAGGAGCCCGCCTGCGGAAACCGGACAGCCGGTGAGGACTCCACATGGCGTCAGGGGTCGGCGGCTTGCCCGATGACAGAAACCCCTGCGCCCCGGCCGTCAGGCCTCATTTTGTCGCGATGCCTCTGGGTGAGTGCGTTGATTTTGCGTGGTTTTGTCCTCGGCAAGGGCGACGGTGATCTCGTCGGTGGGCCTGTTCACATACGGCCGACGGTCTGGCTAAGCCGGAACGGGGGAGGGTGGGATGGTGCCCGACGTCGGGACCGTCCTGGGCATTCCGCGTCCAAGGCAAAGCTGGCGAGCGGGAGCGTGGTCAGGCCATCTGCGCCTCGAGCTGAGCGCTCTGGACCGCCCCATGCGAACAGGCGGACGGGCAGGTAGGCAGACATGCAAACTGTCAAACAGGAAGGCAGGCGGCCTGTCGTTTTGCGCTACTGCTAGCCGCGCCACTGCCATTCAGGCAATTTGGCCGCTGATCAAACAGGCAGGCTGGCACCCCGTTTTCCATGCGGACAGGCAAACATGCAAACAGGCAACGAGGTGAAATGGTAGGCTGTTCGCGCTATTCCAAAGGATAGGAAAGTGCCTGGGCGGCGCAACCTGTGGCTGACCCGCAAATATCGTCAACAAAGATGAATGTTTGGGCAGAACTGATGCAAACGCAGGCATAAGGCATTTGACGTTCTCACAACCCTATGCCTTAAGAGCGGCCCGGAAACCGAGGAAATGCGCGCCGAACCAATGGCTTCGGACGGAAAGCTCGGATTCCGGCGGGGGCAGTGTCCCAACACATGGTGTAGGAGGCCGCGCGCGGAGCCTTCGGCGTAGCGCAGCGCGCGGCCGTTGGTGACG
>JBDHSO010000234.1:0-5093 GCA_039808125.1 Rhodobacter sp.
AGGATCTGAAGGTGCTGATGGCCAGGCTGAACCCGGAAAACGAACCGGGCCGGCTGACGCTGATCGCGCGGTTTGGCGCCGGCAAGGTGGGCGACCACCTGCCGCGGCTGATCCGCACGGTGGAGGACGAGGGCGCGAAGGTGCTGTGGTCCTGCGACCCGATGCACGGCAACACGATCAAGTCGTCGACGGGCTACAAGACCCGGCCGTTCAACGCGGTGCTGGCGGAAGTGCGGGAGTTCTTCCAGATCCACCAGGCCGAGGGCACGATCCCCGGCGGCGTGCATTTCGAGATGACCGGCCGCGACGTGACCGAATGCACCGGCGGGTTGCGCGCCGTGTCGGATGAGGATCTGTCCAGCCGCTATCACACCGCCTGCGATCCGCGGCTGAACGCCAGCCAGTCGCTGGAACTGGCCTTCCTCGTGGCCGAGGAACTGACCCGCCAGCGCGAGACCGAGCGCCGCGTCGCCCTGTAGGGCGCCGGGCTTCAGACCGAATGGACCAGCCGCAGATGGCGGCGCGTGGCGGCGGCGGGGGACACATTCCCTGCCGCCGTTTCGCTGTCTGCTGGCTGGTCGGGGCCGCTGGGCGCGGCGGTGGCCGGGGTGGCCCCGGGGGACAGGATCAGCGCCGTGGCCGAGACGCGCGAGACGGCGAAGCGGCGCGGACAGCGGCCGAGCCGGCCCTCGGTGGCGAGACAGCCCAGAACCAGCCGGCGCCCGCCATCGGCGGCCAGCAGCGGCAGGAGCAGAAGCCGCGCCGACAGGGCCGGGCGCGTCAGCCCGCGCTCCGCCTCGACATCCACCTCGACAGCGGCGGGAGTATCCAGCACCTCCCGGCAGGCCGTGGCCAGCGCCGCGCGCGCCTCGGGCCGGAACAGCAGCGACAGGGGCAGCCCCTTCATCTCGGCGCCGCCAAGCTCGTTCAGCATCACGCCGGAGATGCGCAGCCGCAACTGGCCGGGCGCGACGGATTCGGCCAGGAATATCCGGTCGAGGATCGGCGCCAGCCCGCGCGGATCGACCGCGGCGCGCGCCGGGATGCCGCCCGCCTGCGGGCGCAGCCCCTCCCAATAGGCGCGCAGGATCTGCGTGGCGGCGAAACCGCCGGCGGCCCGGTCTCCCGGGAAGAACAGAGCCATTCAACCCTCCGTCCCGGCGGGGTGCCGCCCCGCGCCGGTTGCCGCGGCGTGGCGGCTCTGCTAGGTCCGGACCGGCGGCAAGCCCCGCGGGTCCTGCGGCAGTCCCTGTTGCGATGGCCTCATCTTAGACTTGATTTCGCGGATTTGCGCGAAAATCTTGACAAATGGTAAATATCGGCGGGCCAAGGCGGCCGGCCGGACAGTGCGGGAGTGGTGATGACGGTTTCGATGACGGGGTTCGCCGCCGCGCGCGGCACGGGCGCGGGATACGGCTGGGCCTGGGACATCCGCTCGGTCAACGGCAAGGGGCTGGAACTGCGGCTGCGCGTGCCCGACTGGATCGACGGGCTGGAGGCCGCGCTGCGCGCCGAACTGCAAAAGGCGCTCGGCCGCGGCAATATCAGCCTTTCGCTCAGGGTCCTGCGCGAGGCGGGGGCCGAGACCGGCCCCCGGATCAACCCCGCGATGCTGGCCGCCGTCCTTGCCGCGCTGGCCGAGGTGGAGGCGACGGCGATGGCCGCCGGCACCACGCTGGCCCAGCCGACCGCGGCCGATGTGCTGGCGATGCGCGGCGTTCTCGACATGACGGCGGCGGAAGAGGACACCGCCCCGCTGCGTGCGGCGATCCTGGCCGACCTGCCGGCGCTTCTGACCGATTTCGCCGCGATGCGCCGGGCCGAGGGCGCAGCCCTTGCCCGTGTCCTGACGGCCCAGATCGACGAGATCGCCCGGCTGGTCGCCGCCGCGGGGGCCGCCGCCGAAGCCCGGCGCCCGCGCGCCGCCGCCGCGCTGCACGAGGCGCTGGCGCGGGTTTCGGCCAATAGCGAAGGCCATGACGAGGGCCGCGTCGCGCAGGAACTGGCCATGCTGGCGGTCAAGGCCGATGTGACCGAGGAACTCGACCGGCTTGCCGCCCATGTCGCGGCGGCGCGCGACCTTCTTGCCGACAGCGGCCCGATCGGGCGCAAGTTCGATTTCCTGATGCAGGAGTTCCTGCGCGAATCGAACACGCTGCTGTCAAAATCGCAGGACATCGACCTGACCCGCATCGGCCTTGACCTGAAGACGGTCATCGATCAGATGCGCGAGCAGGTGCAGAACGTGGAATGATCATGGCACGCCGGGGACTGTTGCTGATCCTCTCCTCGCCATCGGGGGCCGGGAAATCGACCCTGGCGCGGCGGCTGATGCTGTGGGACCCGACGATCAGCTTTTCCGTCTCGGCCACCACGCGCGCCCCCCGCCCGGGCGAGGAGCATGGCGTGCATTACTGGTTCCACCATCACGCGAGCTTTCGCGCGCTGGTCGATCAGAACGGCATGCTGGAACATGCCGAGGTGTTCGGCAATCTCTACGGCTCTCCCCGCGCGCCGGTCGAACGCGCGATGGCCGAGGGGCGCGATACCCTGTTCGATGTCGACTGGCAGGGCGGCCAGCAGATCCGCAACTCGCCCCTGGGCCGCGACGTGGTGTCGGTCTTCATCCTGCCGCCTTCGATCGCGGAACTGGAACGCCGGCTGCGCGACCGGGGGCAGGACAGCGATGCGGTGATCGCCGGCCGGATGGCGAAATCCCGCGACGAGATCAGCCATTGGGCGGAATATGATTATGTGCTGGTGAACGACGATCTGGAGGCCACGTTCGGCCGGTTGCAGGCCATCGTCACCGCCGAACGTCTGAAACGCGACCGGCAGCCGGATCTGACCGCGCATGTCCGGGGCCTGAACAAGGAGTTCGAGGCAAGATGATCTGGGAACTTGACGGAATCCGCCCCGAAATCGACCCCGATGCCTGGGTGGCGCCGGAGGCGCAGGTGATGGGCCGCGTCGTCCTTGGCCCCGGGGTCGGCATCTGGTTCGGCGCCGTGCTGCGTGGCGACAACGAGCCGATCGTGGTGGGCGAGGCGACCAACATCCAGGAAAACAGCGTCCTGCATACCGACATGGGCTATCCGCTGACCATCGGCGCCAATTGCACCATCGGCCACCGGGCGATGCTGCATGGCTGCACCATCGGCGAGGGCAGCCTGATCGGCATGGGGGCGACGGTGCTGAACGGCGCGAGGATCGGTAAGGGCTGCCTGATCGGCGCCTGTGCGCTGATCACCGAGGGCAAGGAGATCCCCGACGGCAGCCTTGTCATGGGCAGCCCGGGCAAGGTGGTCCGCCAGCTCGACGCCGAGGCGCGCGAACGGCTTCTGGCCTCGGCCGTGGGCTACCGGGCAAATGCCGCGCGGTTCCGCGCCGGGCTGCGGCCGGCCTGAACGATGACCGGCACGCCGGCTGAGGCGGAGATTCTCGACGGCCTGCCGCTGCCGGCCCTGATCGTCGACGCCGAGCAGCGCATCGCCCTGGCCAATCGTGCCGCGCTGGCATTGATCGGCGAGGCGGCGCTGGGCCGCAGGCTGGCGCTGGCCCTTCGTGCGCCGGACCTGCTGGCCGCCGTCGATGAGGTGCTGCAGCAGGGCCGTGGCCCGGCCCGCGAGGTGCCGCTGCGGCTGAACGACGAAAGCCGGTTCCAGGCCTTTGTCAGCGCCCTGACGGAGGATGGCGCGCGCCGCGCGCTCTGCGTGCTGCGCGACGTTACCGCCGAAATGCAGGGCGAGGCCATCCGCCGCGACTTCGTGGCGAATGTCAGCCATGAATTGCGCACGCCGCTGACCGCGATGATGGGATTCATCGAGACGCTGCAGGGCCCGGCGAAGGACGATGCCGCGGCGCGGACGCGCTTTCTGGACATCATGGCGCGCGAGGCCGGCCGGATGAACCGGCTGGTGCGCGACCTGCTGCAACTGAGCCGCGTCGAGGCCGGGGAGCGGATGCGGCCGCGCGATCCGGTCGATCTGGCCGGCGTGCTGAGACGCGCCGCCGCCACGGTGCAGCCCGCCGCGGCCGGGCGCGACTGCGCCATCCTGCTCTCGGGCGCCGACACGCCGGTCCGGGTGCCCGGCGATGCCGACCAGTTGCTGCAGGTCTTCCTGAACCTGTTCGAGAATGCCGTGAAATACGGCGCGCCGGGCCAGGAGATCCGGGTCGACCTGCGCCGCGAGGACGGTGCGCGCGGCCCGATGATGCGCGTCGACGTGACCGACCGCGGCGAGGGCATCGACGCCCTTCACCTGCCGCGGCTGACCGAACGCTTCTACCGTATCGACACCCACCGCAGCCGGGCCGAGGGCGGCACCGGCCTTGGCCTTGCCATCGTCAAGCATATCGTGAACCGCCACCGCGGCCTGCTGAGGATCGACAGCCGCAAGGGCGAGGGATCGACCTTTTCCGTCCTGTTGCCGCCGGCGTGACCGGCGGGGCAGGCCCGTCCCCGCCGTGGCCGGGGCCTCCGGCGGGGGTATTTGGGTCAAGAGGAAGGGGCGGGCGGGGGTGAGGGGCCGGGCCGGAGGCCCCGGGGGGCGGGGTCAGACGGCGCGGTCGATCTTGGTCGACAGGTGGATCAGGCTTTCGGATCCCTTCACCCCGGTCATGGCGCCGATCTGGTCGAGAACCTGGTCGAGGACCTGGGTGTGGGGGCAGGCGATCTGCATCAGCAGGTCGAAGCGGCCGGAGGTGGTGAAGACGCGCTCGACCTCGTGGATCGATTTCAGCCGGGTCAGGACGGCGGCCTGGGCGCGCGGCTCGATCGTCAGCAGGACCGAGGCGCGCAGCCGTCCCTCGCGCGCGGCCTCGCCCAGTTTCAGCGTGTAGCCGGCGATCACGCCGTTGGTTTCCAGCCGCTCCAGCCGCGCCTGGATGGTCGACCGCGCCACCTTCAGCCGCCGCGCCAGCGTGGCCACCGACATCCGAGCATCGGCGCCCAGCAGGCCGATGATGTTGCGATCCAGTTCATCCATGCAGTTTGCCTTGCCTTTTCGTCGATATGACGACGATACGATATGTTTCTGTGGTTTCGTCCGGTGAAGATTTACCACATATACATCATCCTTCCCTGCAGGAAA
>JBDHSO010000235.1:0-5038 GCA_039808125.1 Rhodobacter sp.
TCGCCGCGGCGGCGCGCAGGTTGCTCTCCATCTCGTCCAGGCCCTGGCTGCCGGGGATCACGCTGACGACAGCCGGATGCAGCAGCGGGAACCGGAAGGCGGCGTCGATCAGGCGCAGACCATGCGCCGCCGTCACCGCCTGCAGCCGCCGGGCACGCTCCAGCACCGCCTCGGGCGCGGGGCCATAGTTCCACATCGCCCCGGCGGCCGGGCCGCGGGCGAGGATGCCGGAATTGTACGGTCCGCCGATCACCACGCCCACGCCGCGCGCGGCGCAGGCATTCAGGAACGGCAGGCTTTCCTGTTCCAGCAGCGTATAGCGCCCGGCGAGCAGGAAAAGGTCGAAATCGCCCCGTTCCAGCAGCCATTGGCCGGGTTGCCATTCGTTGATTCCGGCACCGAACGCCGCGATCACGCCTTCGTCACGCAGCCGCAGAAGGGCGCGGTAGCCGCCGGTCATGAACTCATCGAGCCGCGCATCCAGCGCCGCCTGCGAGCCGTGGTTCGAAATGTCGAGGTCATGGGCATAAAGGATGTCGATCCGGTCGAGCCCCAGCCGCTCCAGCGAGAACTCCACCGAGCGCAGCACCCCGTCATGGCCATAGTCGTAGCGCTCCCGTCGCGAGGGCACCTCGAACCATTTGCCCGCGCCGTCGCCTTGCCCCGGGGGGACGGCCCGCAGCAACCGCCCGACCTTGGTCGACAGGACGAAGGCGTCGCGGGGCTTGCCGCGCAGGACGGGGTTCAGCCGGGTTTCCGCCAGCCCGAGACCATAGAGCGGCGCGGTGTCGAAATGGCGGATGCCGGCCTCCCAGGCGCGTTCGATCACGGCACGGGCCTCGGCGTCGGGCACGGCGCGGTAGAGATTGCCCAGCGGTGCGGTGCCAAGGCCGATCTCGGTGAAACTCAACCCGCCGCCGCCGTGGCGGCCCCAGTGGCGTCTGGCGATCATCTGCTTCTCCCCGGTCCCTGACATGCTGGTTGTTCAGTCCGGCATGTGATGGATCGGATTGACGATGAGTTTTTCCGGTTCTGATGTCCAGATTCTGCAGATCTGTCCGTCGGGGCGTGAGGCCGTCCGGCATCTTCAGGCGCCACGCGAAATTGTTGGCTGCCGCATGGCGACGAAAGATGTGCCGGCTGGCGCCGTGCGCCAAATCGCATGCGGCGGGCGGGCCCGCCGCAGGGTATCGTGGGGTCAGCCGCGGCGGCGGCGGCGGTTGCCGTCGCCGCCCGAGCCGCCGGTGTTGAAGGAAACCTCCGGCAACCGCAGCACCCTGGCCAGTTCGGGGAAGGGATCGACCGCATGCGGAATCGCATTCGCATTGACGAAATGCTCCTGAAAGCGCGGCTCGATGGCGGTTTCGACCTTGTGGATGTCATGGACGACCCGTTCCACCTCGTCGCGCGCGGCGCGGTTCAGCAGTGCGATCCGCGCGCCGGTTCCGGCGGCGTTGCCGGCGCTGAACACCCGGTCCAGCGGCACGTCGGGGATCATGCCCAGCACCATCGCATGTTTGGCGCTGATATGCGCGCCGAAGGCGCCGGCCAGGACCACACGGTCGACGCGGTCGATGCCAAGTTCGTCCATCAGCAGCCGGGCGCCGGCGTAAAGTGCGGATTTCGCAAGCTGGATCGCGCGGATATCGCCCTGCGTGACCGAGATCCGCGGCCCGCCCGCGGCGCTGCCGTCATGGATCAGATAGGAGAAGGTCCGGCCATGCGGCTCGGAGCGGGGGGTGCCGGTCTGGTCCGGCCCGCCGATCAGCCCGCTGGCATCGACCAGCCCGGCCATGCGCATCTCGGCCACCGCCTCGATGATGCCCGATCCGCAGATGCCGCTGATGCCGGTCTGCTGCGCCGCCTCGGCAAAGCCCGGCTCGTCGGACCATTGCTCGACGCCGATGATGCGGAAGCGCGGCTCCTTCGTCGCGGGGTCGATCTCGATCCGCTCGATGGCGCCGGGCGCGGCGCGCTGGCCCGAGCTGATCTGCGCGCCTTCGAAGGCGGGGCCGGTCGGCGAGGAACAGGCCAGCACGCGGGCCGCGCTGCCGCAGAGGATTTCGGCATTGGTGCCGACATCGACGATCAGCACCATGTCGCGGGATTTCTGCGGCTCTTCGGCAAGCGCCACCGCGGCGCTGTCGGCGCCGACATGGCCCGCGATGCAGGGCAGGACATAGACGCGCGCATTGTGGTTCAGGCTGCCGAGGCCGAGGTCGCGCGCATCGAGCGTCAGCGACTGCGCCACCGCCAGCGCGAAGGGCGCCTGGCCGAGTTCCACCGGGTCGATGCCGAGAAACAGATGGTGCATCACCGGGTTGAAGACGATCGCCATCTCGTAGATCTGCGCGGCGTCGATTCCGGCCTCTTCTGCGACGGATTTCGCCAGATGGTCCACCGCCTCGCGCACGACGCGGGTCATCTCGACATCGCCGCCGGGGTTCATCATCGCATAGGAGACCCGGCTCATCAGATCCTCGCCAAAGCGGATCTGCGGGTTCATCAGACCCGAGGAAGCCAGCACCCGCCCGTCGGCCAGATCGCACAGATGCGCCGCGATGGTGGTGGAGCCGAGGTCGACCGCCAGCCCGTAAAGCCCGCCTTCGTGAAAGCCGGGGAAGATGTCGAGGATGCGGTGTGCGGCGTCGTGGTTGCCGCGGTTCAGCACCACCGTCGCCTTCCATTCGCCCTTGCGCAACACCGGCTGCAACCGGCGCAGTACCGACAGGTCGGCCTCGGCCGCCTCGATCCCGGCGCCGGCAAGCGCCCGCTGCAACCGCTCCAGATCGCCGGTCGGCTCCTGCATGTCGGGCTCGTCGACCTCGACATAGACGGCGCGGGTGGCCGGATCCATCTCGATATGCCGTTCGGTCGCGGATTTGCGGATGACCTGCTTGTGGACCTGGCTTTCGGGCGGCACGTCGATGACGACATCGCCCATCACCTTGGCCTGGCAGCCCAGCCGCCGGCCGTCGATCAGGCCGCGAATGCGCTTGTAGCGGTCTTCCACCGCATTCCAGTCCGACAGCGCATCGGCCGCCACGGTGACGCCATGCTTGGGAAATTCGCCATAGCCCGGGGTGATCTGGCATTTCGAGCAGATGCCCCGCCCGCCGCAGACCGAATCGAGGTCGACCCCCAGCTGCCGGGCCGCCGTCAGGACCGGCGTGCCCCGGGCGAAACGTCCCCGTTTTCCCGAGGGGGTGAAGATGACAAGGGCGTCTTCGGTCATGGCCATTCTCCTGCGCGCCACGCCTGTCTAGCGTGCCGGCGGGCCGGCGCAAGCGCTGGAAGCGTCATCTTGCGGCCGGGTTTCGTCAGATCGGGCGGTTGCGGGCCCAGGGCGCGCGCCAGGCCACCATCAGCACGGCAAGCCCGGCGAAGACCCAGCTCGGCGCGCCGAGGGCGCCGGCCAGCAGGAAAAGGACGGCCATCCCCGGCAGCGCGACTTGGCGGACGGGGGGCAGGGCATGCAGCAGGTCGCGCACCACCCAGAGCGCCAGCGCATAAAGCGCCAGCCCGCCGCCGAGCCAGCGCCCGATCTCGGCCGGGCGGGCGCTGCCGTGATGGCCGTTGGCGTCGATCTCGGCCGCGAGCGCGGCGCCAAGAAGCGCGGCTGCGAGGAAGACGAAGACATGGCCATAACCCCAGAGCAGCGCGACCGAAATGCCTGTCGAGGGCAGGTGCTCCTCCTCGCAGAAATAGACCCACCAGGCGGCGAACACGATCACCAGCGCCGAAACCGAGGTGATGAGGATCGCACCGCCGCCTTCGCCTTCGGCGATCGAGCCGAAACCGATGCTGATCGGCAGCAGGATCTCGCCCAGCGAGATGATCATCAGAAGGCCGTAGCGCTCGATGATGTGGTGACGGTGGAAGGGGGTGGTGCGGGCGTTCTCGGCCCAGACCGGAACCGAGAATTCGATCAGGAACACCACTGCGCCCCAGAGGAAGAAATCGGTCCCCCCGCGCGAGACCAGCAGGAAGAACACCACCCAGCCGATCTGGGCGACCGTGATGCCGAGGGCATAGCGCAGGCAGGTGGTGCGGTATTCGGCGCTGCCGGCCGCCGCGCGCAGCCACAGCGCCACCATGCCGATCCGCATCACCACCCAGCCGACGATGCCGATGGAAAAATCCATGGTCTCGAAGAAATAGCCGACGCCGCCGGCAAACATCAGTTCGCCCCCCATGATCACCATCACGAGAATGCGGTAGAGCACGTCGTCATTGTCGAAGGCCGAGGCGAACCAGGTGAAGTTCATCCAGGCCCACCAGATCGCCACGAAGATGAAGACGAAGCGCGGCAGGGCCTCGGCCCCATGGCCTTCGTTGATGGCATGGTGCAGGCCGGCGGTGACGGCGGCGATGGCGATCACGCTGACCAGATCGAAGAAGAGTTCCAGCGTGGTGGCGGCCCGGTGGGATTCGCCGGGGCTGCGCGGGCGGAGGGGGGAGAGGAGTCGGGAAACGGGCATGGCGGGTCCTGCTGGGCGATCGTCATCAGAAAAACGGTTCGGCGCGAAACTGGCAAGGGCGTTTGCGGTGGAGCGCCGCGGCGGGGGGCTTTGCGCCGCCGTGGTGCTCTGACCCCCGCCCGTCCTCTTCCTCTTGACCCAAATACCCCGGGGGTCCGCGCCCGTGCCGGTCCGGGTCCGGCGGGATTGGCATGTGGTTTCGGTTGCACCGGGATTGTGTCGGGGTCTGCGGGGTGTCGGGGTTTGGCTTTTCGGCCTTGATCGTGGTGGTGACGCCGGTTGAGGCGATCTCGTGCCGGGCGCTGGTGTCGGACCGGAGGCGGGCGGCACCGGGGCGGAGGCCGATGGCGGGGATGCGGCCCCCGGAGGCCGATGGCGGGGTGCGGGGCATGGTGATGGCGGGGCGGTCTCTGGCCCGCGCGTGATCTCGCGAGAGGCTGGGCTTGCGGTGCTTGCCGGCATCGTCATCGTCGGACGGAGCACCTGTGGGCTGCGCCGGCGCACCGCCGGCGAATTGCGGGCCCCGGCCTTGTGGCTGCGGCCGTGGCGGAGCGTCC
>JBDHSO010000236.1:0-5018 GCA_039808125.1 Rhodobacter sp.
GCGTTAAAGAGGTCCGCATCATGAGCCTTCACAAGAGCAAGGGGCTGAGTTCGCCTGTCACGATCATTGCTGGCTGCATAAACGGCCTGCTGCCGAGAGCGGCCAAAGCGGAGCTAACACCGATAGAGCAGCAGCACTACGACGAAGAACAGCGCAGGCTGTTCTTCGTGGGCATCACGCGTGTGAAAGCTGACCCTGCCAACGGAAAGCCGGGAACGCTGATATTGAACCGTTCAGATCAACCGAGCCACCTCTTTCCGCCGGAGATGGCCATAGTCCTCCGATCCATTTCCGCGAAGGCACGCCGGTCGCAGCGCAATGTCGATCGTCGAAATGACCAAGATCGGCAGGTTCTTCGGCGAGGAAACGGCCGCCCACGCTGGATTGGCCCCCGGTCGCACAGGATAGCGGAAAGCGGTGATGGCGGGGGCCGGCGGACCCTGTGCCACATGATGTTCCGGGCCACCCTCGTCGCGGCGTATCACAACCCGAACCTCCGAGCCGTCGCGGATCGCGTCCGCAAGTACGGAAATCCTCATAAGATCATCATCATGGCCGTTGCCAGAAAGCCCGTCGTCATCGCGACCGCTCCGTGAAAAACCCGTTGGTAGTTGGAAATGGAATGCTCCCGCAACCCGACAACGACCGTTGCTAATACCGCACCGGCGTGATCTGTCCGGCTTCGTCGACGATATGGGTCTCCATTCTCGGCACGATATCGGTGTTCTGCGCCGAAGCGCAGCGCCAGCCGTCGGGCGTACGATGCACGACGAAAGAAAATATCGTCTGTCGGGTGCCCGGAATGTCGATCCCGACCGCCGCACTCTGACCCGTCAGTTTCATCCGCGCATGCACCACCGCGACGGCATCGGTCAGGAGTTTCACCCGCATCGCCGTGATCGTCAGCGTCGAGCGGTCAAAGATCCGGCTCAGCCCATAGGCATGGGCCTTTCGGATCGCCGCGCGGTCGTGCCACCACAGGCCCGTGACATTCACGAACTCGGCGTCCGCGTCAAAGATCGCCGCCAGCCGGTCCGGGTCGCGGGCGGCCCAGGCGGCGACGAACTCGGCCGGAATGGATTGCGGGGTGTCGAGGCGGCCGGGGCGCGCCGGTCCCTCTTGGGCGCCGGCTGTCACCAGGTTTCTCCGAAGGGGCGCACCACGACCTCGAACGTCCAGGCCGAGCGCGGTTGCTGCGCGATCGCCAGCGCCGTCGCCGCCATGTCGTCGGGTCGCAGGAAAAAGCTGTCGGGCCGGTCGGGCATCGCCTTGCGGGTCCGGGGCAGGTCCACCACGGCGTCGATCAGGATCAGGCCGACGTGAATCCCCTGCGGCCACAGGCTGCGCGCCATCGATTCGGCCAGGCTGCGCTGTGCGGCCTTGGCGGGGGCAAAGGCGGCCGTGCGCGGGCCGCCGCGCAGCGAGGCGGTGGCGCCGATAAAGAGGATGGTGCCCGATCCGGCCGCCTTCATGGCGGGGATCACCTGCTGGCTGGCCGCCAGCGCCCCAAGCGCATTGACCCGCCAGGCGGATTCAAAGGCGGCGAGGTCGATGCTCTCGACATCGCCCCAGCTGCCCGAGCCGGCGTTGTAGACCAGCGTCGACGGGTCGCCCATATCGGCGCGGATCGCCTGAAAGGCCGCCGCGATCGCGGCCGGGTCCGCGGCATCGGCCGCATAGGCACGCGCATCGGGCAGCGTCTGCGCCAGCTGACTGGTGTAGTCGGTGCGGCGCGCCAGCAAGGCGACGGCATGGCCGGCCCGGCTGAAGGCGCGGGCCAGGGCGGCGCCGTTGCCTTCTCCGACGCCCAGGATAACGGCTACCGGTTTGGTCATCGTCTGAGATCCTTCTGGCTGGGAGGTGAAAGGCTAGGACAGTTCGGCGACCTCGTCATCAGTCTTGGCCGGCGGCGAGGCGTGGTCGGGCCCATGGCGGGGCCGGCCCGGGGATACGGAACAGGCCGGGGCGACGGTGGCGGCGGGGGCGCCGCCACCGGGCCAGCGGGTCAGCTGCGGGCCGAATCCAGCACTTCGCCGTCATGCTCGACCGCGCGGGCCTTTTGATAGCTCTCGATCAGCAGCCCGTATTCAGGGAAGATCTGCGTATAGACCGCGGCCCAGTCGCCGGCATCGGCGCGGTTCCAGGTCTTTTGCAGCTCAGACGCGACTGCCGCCGTATCCATCGGCACGGCGCCCGCCTGCACGACACGGGCCAGAGTGATCTCTTGGGCCATCTTGGAATAGGTGCCCGAAGCGTCGATCACCACAAAGACGCTGTAGCCGTCGGCAATGGCGCTGATCGCAGGAAAGGCCATGCAGACGCTGGTGATCGTGCCGGCGATGATCAGCGTCTTGCGCCCGGTCGCCTTGACCGCCGCGACAAAGTCGGGGTTGTCCCAGGCGTTGATCTCACCCTTGCGGGCAACATATTTCGCATGCGGCGCGTTGGCGTGAATTTCCGGGATCAGCGGCCCGTTCGGCCCCTGCGGCACCGAAGCCGTGGAGATGACCGGGATCTTCGCCAGCGTCGCCATCGAGGCCAGTGCGGCCGCGTGACGCCGCAGCGTGGTAAAGGGCATGTCGTTGACGGTCTGGAACAGGCCGCTCTGATGGTCGATCAGCAGCATGACCGCATCATCGGGATCGATGACGGGGCGGGCTCCGTTGAAATTGGCAGGGCTAGACATTGCGATTTCCTTTCATCGCGAAGGGACATCTCTGTCCTCGGGGGGTGTCGTCGGGTGCCAGAGTGTTCCGGCAGCACCGATGTGGGCAGCAATACAGAACGAACAACGTAGTTTGTGTTCTGTAATTTGGAACGCAGGATTTGCAGCGGGCGGCTGGACAGCGGCCGGGCCAGAGGCTTAGCTGTCGACGGGCATGGATCCGGAGGATTGCCGATGTCGCCTTCGTCAGACAGCAGCGCGGGTGCGGCGCTGAACCGGCTGGCCCTGTCGGCAACGATCCATTGCCTGACCGGCTGCGGCATCGGCGAGGTGCTGGGCATGGTGATCGGCACCGCCCTGGGCTGGTCGAACCTGGCCACCATCGTGCTGGCGGTCGTGCTGGCCTTTCTGTTCGGCTACAGCCTGACCATGCGGCCGCTGCTGCGCGCCGGCCTGGGGATGCGGCAGGCGACCCGGCTGGCGCTGGCCGCCGATACCGCCTCGATCGCGGTGATGGAGATCGTCGACAACCTGATCATGGTGGTCATTCCCGGCGCCATGGCGGCCGGGCTGGACTCGGGGCTGTTCTGGGGCAGTCTGGCGCTGGCGCTGGCCATCGCTGCGGTTGCGGCCTTTCCGGTGAACCGCTGGCTGATCGCGCGCGGCCGCGGCCATGCGGTGGTGCAGGCGCATCATTCGGGCCATAACGCGGGTGGCGCGCGCGATCATGCCGGCCATCACCACTGACCGGACCCCGGACCCCCTTGGACAGGACAGACAGCGATGCGCGACCAGCCCTTTATCCACCGTCTGCAGCGGCCGCAGGATCTCGACGGATCGGCCATCGTGCTGCTGCACGGCACCGGCGGAGACGAAACCGACCTGATGCCGCTGGCGCAGCGGCTGAACCCGCGCGCCACGCTGCTGGGGATCCGCGGCCGGTCGACCGAAGAAGGCATCAACCGCTGGTTCCGCCGCCTTGATGCGGTGACCTATGACCAGGCCGATATCCGCGCCGAGGCCGCGGCCTTCGTGGCCTTTGTCCAGGCTGCGGTGCGCGACAATGGGCTGGATCCCGACCGGCTGACCTTTCTGGGCTATTCCAACGGCGCCAATCTGCTTGGGGCGATCTTGCGGCTGCAGCCGGGCATCGTGCGCCGCGCCATCCTGCTGCGCGCGGTCGAAGTGCTGCAAGACCCGCCTGCCGCCGATCTGGCCGGCACGCAGGTGCTGCTGCTGAGCGGCGCCCGCGATCCCTACGGCCGCCTGGTGCCGGCGCTGGCCGCCTCGCTGACCGCAGCGGGGGCCGAGGTCGACCACCGCACCCTGGCATCCGGGCACGAGCTGGCGGCCGACGACCTGCGGATCGCCGCCGACTGGCTGGCCGGGACCTGACGCCGGCCGGTCGGGCTAGCGGCCCCGCAGCAGCAGCGCCAAGGCGATTAACAGAAAGCCGCCAGAGTTCGTCACCGCCATCTGCCAGCCGATAACGTGCTCGCGATCAGGGCCGATTGCGCCGTCGTGATCGCCGCGACCGCCAGCCCCAGCACCAGACAGCTGAGAAAGATCCCCCCGGCCTCGGCAGCCGGCCCCCGGCCGCACCCGCCAGGGCATATAACGCGACGCCCGCCGGCGGCCGGGCCGGATATCACGAAAACTCGGGGTCGTCGCGGACGCGTTCCAGGATCAGCGGGATGACGATGTCCTCTTCGTCGGCCAGATGCTGGCGCAGGATCGGCGCGATCCGGTTCACCGCCGCCGCCAGATCGTTGACCGCGCGGCGCTGATCGCCGGTCATCACGCCCTCGGCCTGGCCCAGGCGGCGCAGGCTGTCCTGCGTTGTGGCCGCCGGTTCGTCGATGGCGTCATGGATCATGTGATGGTCGGCGTCGAGAATCTCGAACCCGCGGATCAGCCGCGGCTCGGCGCGCTGGAACATCGGAAAATAGTGGTGGTCCTCGACGCGGTGATGGCCGTCCAGGCTGCCCAGCAGGCTGCCGATATGGCAACGCAGCACCGGGCCGCTGTCATAGCTGGTCTCGCCGCTGTCGCGCAGCCGGGTGAGATGGTCGCCGATCCTGCCGATCAGCGCGCGGAAATAGTCGTGATTGGCCAGCGCCGACCGGCCGCGCCAGAACTCGCGCGGGTGCCTGCCGGTCAGGAACAGGAGGTCTTCCGGCAATCCCTGACGGATGCCGAGCTTCAATGTATCTGTAGGGGGGACTAGGCTCCAGACTGATTGATGATCAAAGCCAGAAGAGAACGGTTGCGGCGAAGGCGATGGCGGAGAGGAAGACCTTCGGGCATCTGTCGCAGCGCGTTGCCACCCGTCGCCAGTCCTTGAGCCGCCCAA
>JBDHSO010000237.1:0-4985 GCA_039808125.1 Rhodobacter sp.
CCGCCCTGCGTGGGGGCCGCCGCCACGGGGGCGGCGCTGGCCTTCAGCGCGGCGGCCACGTCCTCGCGCAGGATGCGACCCTTGCGGCCGCTGCCGTTGATCCTGCCGAGGTCGACCCCCAACTGGCGGGCGAAGGCGCGCACCGAGGGCGAGGCATGGGCCTTGCCGAAACCGCTGTCGGTGATAGCGCCCCCCGCCGGGGCTGCCGCGACCGGGGCCGCAGCAACCCCCGCCGCCGGGGCGGGCCGGTCCGGGATGTTCTGCTTGGGCGAGTCCTGCGCCGGGGCGTCAGCGGCCGTCACTCCTTCGGCCTCGACGGTCAGGATCAGCGCGCCTTCGGACACCCTGTCGCCCACGTTGACCGAAATCGCGGCGATCCGGCCTGCGACGGGGCTTGGCACCTCCATCGTCGCCTTGTCGGATTCGAGCTCGATCAGCGGGTCCTCGACGGCGATGCTGTCGCCGACATTCACGAGGATGCCGATGACCGGGACATCCTTGAAGTCGCCGATGTCGGGAACGTTCACGTCGATTGCCATGTGGTTCCTCCTCGTTCCCGATCAGACCAGTCGGGGGTTGGGCTTGCCGCCGTCGATGTCGTATCTGCTCAGTGCGTCCCGCAGCGTGGCCTCGTCGATCGCGCCCTCGCGGAACAGATCGACCATCGCCGCCGCCGCGATGTGGTTGGCGTCCACCTCAAAGAAGCGGCGCAGGTTCACGCGGCTGTCCGAGCGGCCAAAGCCGTCCGTCCCCAGCACCGTGTAGCGGCCCGGCACGAAGGCGCGGATCTGTTCGGCATAGTTCTTCATGTAGTCGGTGGCGGCGATGAATGGGCCCTTCGCCCCTGACAGCGCCTGCGTGACATAGGGCACGCGCGGCGCCTCAAGCGGGTTGAGCCGGTTCCACCGCGCCGCGTCCTGGCCGTCGCGGGCCAGTTCGTTGAAGCTCGTGGCCGACCAGATGTCCGCGGTTACCCCGAAGTCGGATTGCAGCATCTCTGCCGCCCTGATCGCCTGCACCAGGATCGTGCCCGACCCGATCAGGTTCACGTGCTTCTTGCCGGGCTTGCGGGTCTCGCGAAGGCGGTAAAGGCCGCGGACGATCCCCTCCTCGACGCCCGCCGGCATATCGGGATGGGCGTAGTTCTCATTCATCAGGGTCAGGTAGAAGAACACGTCCTCCTGGTCCTGGAACATCCGCTTCAGCCCGTGGTGCACGATCACCGCCACCTCGTACTGGAAGGTCGGATCGTAGGTGATGCAGTTCGGGATGGTGCCGGCGATGATGTGGCTGTGGCCGTCCTCGTGCTGGAGGCCCTCGCCGTTCAGCGTGGTGCGCCCGGCAGTGCCACCCAGCATGAAGCCGCGCGCCCGGCTGTCGCCGGCCGCCCAGGCCAGATCGCCGATCCGCTGGAAGCCGAACATCGAATAGTAGATGAAGAACGGGACCATCGGCACGCCATGGTTGGAATACGACGTCGCCGCCGCGATCCAGTCGGCCATGGCCCCGGCTTCGTTGATGCCTTCCTGCAGCACCTGCCCGTCCGCCGCCTCGCGGTAGTAGGACATCTGGTCCCGGTCTTCGGGCGTATAGTGCTGGCCGTCCGGGTTGTAGATCCCGACCGAGCGGAACAGGCCTTCCATCCCGAAGGTGCGGCTTTCGTCGGGCACGATCGGCACGACGTTCTTGCCGACATCCTTGTCGCGCAAGAGCGTCGTCAGGATGCGCACGAAGGCCATGGTGGTGGAGATCTCGCGCTCGCCAGTGCCCTGAAGCTGCGACTTGAAGGTATCGAGCGGCGGGATCGCGAGCTTCGGTGCCGCACTGATGCGTTGCGGGAACGCCCCGCCGAGGGACTTGCGCCGGTCGGCGAGATAGGCCTTCTGGGCATTGTTCAGCGCAACGAAAGGCGCCTTTGGCAGGTCTTCGTCCGAGACCGGGATCTTGAAGCGATCACGAAAGGCGCGCAGTTGGTCCTCGGCCAGCTTCTTCTGCTGATGGGTGGTGTTCTGGCCTTCGCCTGCCGAACCCATGCCATAGCCCTTGATCGTCTTGATCAAGAGGCAGGTCGGCTGTTCGCGCGTCTCGGTCGCCTTGCGGAAGGCGGTGTAGACCTTTTCGGGATCGTGACCGCCACGGTTCAGCGCCCAGATCTGCTCATCGGTCCAGTCTTCGACCAGGGCGGCCGTTTCGGGGTACTTGCCGAAGAAGTGCTGGCGGATGTAGGCGCCGTCCTTCGACTTGAAGGTCTGGTAGTCGCCATCCACGGTCTCGTCCATCAACTGGCGCAGGCGGCCGCTGGTGTCCTTTTCCAGAAGCTGGTCCCAGCCCTTGCCCCAGAGCAGCTTGACGACATTCCAGCCCGCGCCGCGGAAGTTGCCCTCCAGCTCCTGCACGATCTTGCCGTTGCCGCGCACCGGGCCGTCCAGACGCTGCAGGTTGCAGTTGATGACGAAGATCAGGTTGTCGAGTTTTTCGCGTGCCGCGAGGTCGATGGCACCGCGGCTTTCCGGCTCGTCCATTTCGCCGTCGCCAAGGAAGCACCAGACCTTGCGGTCGGCCATGTCGATCAGACCGCGGTTATGCATGTATTTCATGAACCGGGCCTGGTAGATCGCCATCAGTGGCCCAAGCCCCATGCTGACGGTCGGGAATTGCCAGTAGTCCGGCAGCAGCCACGGGTGGGGATAGGACGACAGCCCGTTGCCTCCGACCTCCGAGCGGAAGTTCAGGAGTTGCTCCTCGGTGATGCGGCCCTCCATGAACGATCGCGCATAGATCCCGGGCACGACATGGCCCTGGAAGAACACCAGGTCACCGCCATGGATGGCGGAGCGCGCGCGCCAGAAGTGGTTCAGGCCGACGTCGTACATGACGGCCGAGGAGGCGAAGGACGCGATATGGCCGCCGTATTCGCTCGATTCCTTGTTGCGGCGCACCACCGTCGCCATCGCGTTCCAGCGGTTGATGGTGCGGATGCGCCATTCCATCTCCAGATCGCCCGGAAACTCATGCTGGTCGTCCACGGGGATCGTGTTCTGGTAGGGGGTCGTGGCCGAGAAGGGCAGCGTGGCCCCGGCGGCACGGGCCTGTGCGACGGCCTTGTCGAGCAGGAAGTGAGCCCGGTTGGGGCCATCACGTTCGATCACGTCGGCAATGGCGTCCTGCCATTCGCGGGATTCGATCGGGTCGATGTCGGGACCGAGATCTCTCATGTGTCTTTCCCTCAAACGAAGAACTGGCCGCCATTGGCGGAGATGGTGGAGCCGGTGATGAAGCCCGCGTCGTCGGAGGCCAGGAACACCACGCAGCGCGCGATTTCCTCGGGCTCGCCCAGGCGCCCGACGGGGATTTGCGGAATGATGCGTTCGGCCAGGACCTTCTCGTCGATGGCGCGCACCATCTCGGTGCCGATGTAGCCCGGACAGATCGCATTCACCGTAATGCCCGCACGTGCGCCTTCCTGCGCCAGCGCCTTGGTAAAGCCGAGGTCGCCGGACTTGGCGGCGGAATAGTTGGCCTGCCCCGCCTGCCCCTTCTGCCCGTTGATCGAGCTGATATTGACGACGCGGCCGAACTTGCGGTCACGCATGCCCGACCAGAGCGGATGGGTCATGTTGAAAAGGCCGGTGAGGTTGGTGTCGATGACCTCTTTCCACATCTGGGGCGTCATCTTGTGGAACATCGCATCGCGGGTGATCCCGGCGTTGTTCACCAGCACGTCCACCGGACCCAGGTCCGCCTCGACCTTGGCGATCCCCGCGGCGCAGGCGTCATAGCCCGCGACCGACCACTTGTAGGTCGGGATGCCGGTCTCCTTGGTGAAGGCCGCCGCCGCCTCATCGTTGCCGGCGTAGTTCGCCGCAACCTTGTAGCCTGCCGCCTTCAGCGCAACCGAGATCGCCGCGCCGATGCCGCGCGATCCGCCGGTGACCAGTGCAACCCTATCCATCCGTTCCTCCGTTGTGTTCCGCGCCAATCGCAGTTGTGGTCCTCAGACTTTGCACTCAGCGCTCCAGGCACATGGCGACACCCATGCCACCGCCGATGCAGAGGGTGGCGAGGCCCTTCTTCGCGTCGCGGCGGGCCATCTCGTGCAGTAGCGTGTTGAGGATCCGGCAGCCCGAGGCCCCGATCGGATGGCCGATGGCGATGGCGCCGCCATTCACGTTGACTATCGCCGGATCCCAGCCCATGTCCTTGTTCACCGCGCAGGCTTGGGCGGCAAAGGCCTCGTTCGCCTCGACCAGATCAAGGTCGCCAACCTTCCAGCCGGCCCTGTCGAGCGCCTTGCGGCTGGCATGGATCGGGCCGACGCCCATGATCGAGGGGTCAAGCCCGGCGGTGGCATAGGAGGCGATGCGGGCAATGACCTTCAAGCCCCGCTTGGCGGCTTCTTCCTCGGTCATCAGCACCACGGCGGCGGCGCCGTCGTTGATCCCCGAGGCATTGCCCGCCGTGACCGAGCCATCCTTGGTGAACGCCGGCCGCAACTTGGTCATCGCGTCGATGGTCGCGCCGTGGCGGATGTATTCGTCCGCGTCCACCACCGTGTCGCCCTTGCGGGTCTTCACCGTGAAGGGGATGATCTCGTCCTTGAACTTCCCGGCCTTCTGCGCCGCCTCGGCCTTGTTCTGGCTGGCCAGCGCGAATTCGTCCTGCATGTCGCGGCTGATCTGCCACTGGTTTGCGACATTCTCGGCCGTCTGGCCCATGTGATAGCCGTTGAAGGCGTCCCAGAGCCCGTCCTTGATCATGCTGTCGATGAAGTTCAGGTCGCCCATCTTCTGACCCGCGCGCAGATGCGCGACATGGGGGGACAGCGACATCGATTCCTGCCCGCCCGCGACGACGATCCGCGCGTCGCCCAGCTGGACATGCTGCGCGCCAAGGGCGACCGCGCGAAGGCCCGAGTATCCGTCTTGATCAAGTGGTTTTTGGAGCCCAGATGCGGTCTGCTTTGACCAAGGCGTTTGCGGTTTCGA
>JBDHSO010000238.1:0-4930 GCA_039808125.1 Rhodobacter sp.
TTTTCCGTTGCCAGGCGGGCCGTACATCAGGATCGACCGGCCGGAAGTGACGGCGGGGCCAAGGTTTGCAATGAGATCCTCGGGCAGGATCAGCCCGCCCATCCCGGCCACCAGCTGATCGCGCCCAAGCCGGATGTTGCGGATCGACTGGCGCTTCATCTGTTCCTGATACAGCGCCAGCGGCACCGGAACCGCGCCGCAATATTCCGACTGCGACAGCGCATCCAGGGCGCGGGCCTTGCCGGAATCGGTGAGTTGATAGCCGAGTTCGCTGCCCGACTCGCCGCGGATATTTCCCGTGGCCTCGATCAGGCGCTGGCCGCGCGACATGTCGATCAGTTCCTGCGTCAGCGGAACCGGCAGGCACAGCGTGCGGCCCAGCATCGACACGAGGTCGATGTTGGTGCGGAACATGGTTTTCAGCAGGAGATCGCGCAGCATGACGAAGCCGAGGCCGGTTTCCGTCAGGGTCCGCGGGCTGGCTGGCGGCTGCACGCCCGGCGCCACGGGTACCGGATTGACCTGCACGTTCATGATTCCCGCCCCCCATGATCGGCCGCTTCTGCCGCATGCCTCCGTAATGGCGGGCGAAAATGTCAGCCGTGCGGCAGGAAGGCGGCGAGAAGATAGAAGACGGGCATTGCCGCCAGCGCGAGGCCCATCGGGAACTTGCGGCTGTCCCAGCTTTTCCAGTCGGGCGTGGCCCTGCGCATCGCGGGGACATGCTTCATCGCGCGATGCGTGGCCAATGCGCCGATCGAACAGGCGGCATAAAGCGACAGGATCAGCAAAGGGTCGCCTCCGGTGAAGATTCCGGACATGGCGGCGGCGAATTTCGCATCGCCGGCGCCGAAGAGCCCCAGCAGATTGCCGAGAAAGCCCGCGACAAGGACGATGGCCATGATCGCGAAGCCCCAGAGCCAGGGCACCAGCGGTACCGCCAGCCAGCCGAGGCACAGCCAGATCAGCGCCATGGCGACCACGGCGGCATTGGGAATCTTCATGAATTTCATGTCCGACCAGGCCACCCAGATCGCCACCGGCAGGACGAAGGGCAGCAGCACCACCGCCTCGCGAAGGGTCGGAAGGACGATCTGCATGGCTCAGGTCTTCACATTGGCGTCGAGCGCGGCCAGGCTGCGGGCGGCCGCATCGAAATAGGTCGGGCTGGTGTCGATGGCCTGTTGCAGCAGGCCCTTGCCGACCGAGACGTCGCCCTGCTTTATCGCCGCCAGCGCGGCGGTATAAAGCAGTTCGGCCCGCTCCCGCTGGGTCATCTCCACCACCGGCAGGTCGTATTTCCGCTGGGCCGCCCGGGCGAGGACCAGGTTGTTCTTGGCGGTGAACAGCCCCGGCTCATAGGTCAGCGCCTGCACGAACAGCCGCTCCGCTCCGGCGAATTCCTGGCGGGTCAGCTTGGAATATCCCCAGTTGTTCAGGACGCCCGCCGGTTTCGTGGTCAGGCCCGCGGCGATCTCGTAGAAACTGTCGGCCTTCTTCCAGTTCTTGTCGCTGTCGGCGATCATCGCCTCCAGACGGTAGCGGTCATAGGTCTCGTGGGTGGGCGGCACCTGGTTCAGCACCGCCTTCGCCTCGGGCCAGCGGTTGGCGCGGATCAGCGCATCGGCCAGCATCACCCGGTCGTCGTCATTGCCCTCGGGACCGGCAACCACCTTCTGCCAGATCGTCGCCGCCTCGGCCGGCTTGCCGGCCTTTACCAAGGATTTTGCCAGACCCCGCATCAGGTCGGGGCGGTCCGGGTCCTTTTGCAGCGCGTTCTGAAAATAGGACACCGCCTCGTTGGGGTCGCCCACGGTCAGCATGATGTCGTTCAGGTTCGATTCGTCGATGACGTTCACGTCCTTGACGGCCCGCTGCACCTCGGCATCGCTGATGCCCCGGTTGCATCCCGCAAGAAACGCCGTGCCGGTCAGGCACAGCGCAAGCAAGACAGGGTGGCGCATTTTGCGTCCTTTTCGTTGACTGCCCGATACCTCGTGGCGTCGTCCGGGCCCGGCCTAGAGCTGCGTCAGAAGGACGAATTGCCCCTTGTCGCGGCGGACGAGCTTGAACGCGCCTTTTTCTTCTTGATCCTCATCATATACCGGCGTTTCGGTCCGCGCGATAGCGAGTTTCAGATTGTCCCGGATCGAGTCCGTTTGGCCACTGTCCAGCGCATAGGCCTGCTGGAACACCACCCGCGCCTCGCCGACCTTGCCGCGTTCCATGAGGACGCAGCCAAGGTTGTTCAGGGCCGGCACGAAATTCGGGTCGATCTCCAGCGCGCGGCGCAGGATCTGTTCGGCCTGGCCCAGCCGGCCAAGCGCCAGATTGGCCGAGCCGATGGCCGACAGCGTGTCGATGCTGACCCCGTCCTCGGCCGCGGCGCGCAGATAGGCCTTCAGCGCCAGTTCCGGCTCCCCGGCCTCCATCAGACGATGCCCGACCAGCAGGCCGTCCACCGCCTCGCCACGCGGGTCGATGGCGGGGCCGCCGGTCGTGCCGGGGCCGCCCGCGTTTCCACAGGCGGCCAGCGAGAGGGCCAGCAGGACCCCGGCAAGATGTCGAACCGAACCCGTGATCACGCGCGCCTCAATGTCCCCCCATCTTGCTCATCATCAGTACGATCCCATGCGCCGAAGGGGCGATCAGGATGATCAGGAGCGGCGGAACCGTGAACATCATAGTGCCAAGGGTCAGCTTCGTCGGCAAGGTGTTCGCCTTCTCCTCGGCCCGCATCACGCGCTTGTCCCGCATGTCGGCGGAATAGACCCGCAAGGCATCGGCGATCGAGGTGCCGAAGGTCGCCGACTGGACCAGCGTCGTCACGAAGCTGGCGACATCGGGCACGCCGACGCGGTTGGCCATGTCCTTCAGGACCATCACCCGTTCCTTGCCGGCCTTCACCTCGTTCGAGACCAGTTCGAATTCGTCGGCAAGTGCCGGATAGCCGGCGCGGCTTTCCCGGGCGACGCGGATGATCGACTGGTCGAGCGACTGGCCCGCCTCGACGCAGACCAGCATCATGTCGAGCGCGTCGGGAAAGCCCGAGATGATCTCCTGCTGGCGCTTCTCCGCGCGTTTCGTCACCCAGAATTGCGGCAGGTAATAGCCGACGACCCCGGGAAGCAGCGTGTAGAGCATCATCGTCTGGGTCGGGACTTCCTGGTTTGCCGACTTGATCAGCGCCAGAACCAGGCCAATGGCCATCAGGCCGATCCCGAGGACCATCTTGGCCGCGTGATACATATGCACGGCGCCCTTGTCGGGATAGCCCGCGCGCAGCAGTTTCAGGCGCAGCGCCGACAGTTCCTCGGCCTTCTGCGGTTCGAGATACTGGGCGTATTTCTCCAGCCGCTCGCCGCGGACGGCGCGGCGCAGGTTTTTCCCCGAGGCGGCGGCGCCCGCCGGCCGCGCCTCCAGTTTCAGCTCGGCAAAGCGGTCGCGCTGCTTGCGCAGCATGACCGGCAGCGCGATCAGGATCATCAGAACCCCGATCCCGCCAAGCGCGATCAGCGGCCCGAGCGGGCCCATCGTATCGGTGAGGGTGGCCTGGATACCGGAGAGCATGCTGCGCCTCACACTTTGATGTTAACCATGATCTTCATGTAGATCACGTTGATGATGAGAAAGGCGAAGACGATCAGCGCCGTTGGGATGAAGTAGGGCGTGTCCTTCACGTCGTCGTAATAGTCGGGCTTGATCACGTTGATCATCACCAGCGCCACGATGGGAAAGGCCGACAGGAACATCCCCGACCATTTCGCCTCGGCCGTGATCGCCCGGACGCGGCGGAACAGCTTGAACCGCGCGCGGATCACCTTGGCCAGGCCTTCCAGAATCTCGGCCAGGTTGCCGCCGGATTGCTGCTGGATCGACACCGCCACGGCAAGAAAGCGCAAGTCCTGGCTGTCCAGCCGTTCGGCAAAGGCCTTCAGGCTTTCGGCCACGTCGCGGCCATAGGCGGTCTCGTCCGAGATCACGCCGAATTCGGTGCCCAGCGGATCGGCGATTTCCTTCGATACGATGCCCACGGCGGCAGCGAAAGGATGGCCCACCCGCAGCGAGCGGACCATCAGTTCCACCGCATCCGGCAGCTGCTCTTCCAGCAGCGCCATGCGCTTCTTGGCCTTGCCGTTCACCCAGAAGAACACGCCGCCCACGCCCATCACGATCGCGACCATCACGCGGACACCGAATTCGGCGCCGGTCAGGAAGGTCAGCGCGACATAGGCCACGACCGAAAGCCCGGCCATGATCATCAGCAACTGCTGCGGCGAGAAGGCGATGTTCGCCCGCTGCGCCTTTTTCGCAAGGATCGAGTAAAGCGGGATCGAGCGGCTTTTCAGATGCTGGTTCATCTCCTTGCGAAGCTGTTCCAGCACCTGTTCGCGGTTGCCGTTCTTTTCCAGAAGCGTCAGGCGGCGCGAAATGCGGCTGTTCAGGCTGATCGATTTGCCGAAGACGGTGAGATAGAGGCCCTCGATCAGGACCACCACCGCCAGAAAGATCAGGATGTAGATGATTGGGGCTATGCTCAACTGCATGGTGGCGGCCCTCAGACGATCGGTTCGTAGATTTGCGGCGGCAGGTCGAAGCCCCACTGCCGGAAGCGTTCGGAATAGGCGCTGCGGATCCCGGTTGCATTGAATCGGCCAATGATCCGGCCCGAAGGCTCGACCCCGAGGCGTTCATAGCGGAATACTTCCTGCATCGAGATCACCTCGCCCTCCATGCCGGTGATTTCGGTCACGCTGACCATGCGGCGAGAGCCGTCCTGCAACCGGTTGGCCTGCACGATCAGGTTGACGGCGCTGGCGATCTGGCTGCGCACGGCTTTCAGCGGCATCTCGATCCCGGCCATGGCGACCATGTTTTCCAGACGGCTGATGCCGTCGCGCGGGTTGTTGGCGTGGATCGTGGTCATCGA
>JBDHSO010000239.1:0-4871 GCA_039808125.1 Rhodobacter sp.
TGGACGGCATCGAGCAGGGCCTCGAAACTCGCATCCACGATATTGGCGCTGACGCCCACGGTCGACCAGCTCTGGCCCCGGCCGTCCTCGCTGTCGATGATGACGCGGGTGACGGCCTCGGTGCCGCCCTGGGTGATGCGCACCTTGAAATCGACCAGCTTCATGTCGTCGATCGCCGCCTGATAGGGGCCGAGATCCTTGGCCAGCGCCTTGGACAGCGCATTGACCGGCCCGCGGTCCGCCCCCGAGGCATCGAGCGAATCGGAGACGGACATCATTTTCTGCCCGGCCACCTTCACCTCGACCACTGCCTCCGACAGGCTGAGGGGGCGGCCGTCCGGTCCCTTCCTGCGCTCGACGGTCACGCGATACCGCTTGACGTCGAAGAAATCCGGGCTGAGGCCGAGTTCGCGCCGCGCGACCAGCTCAAAGCTCGCCTGGGCACCGTCATAGGCATAGCCCTGGTCCTCGCGTGCCTTGACCAGATCGAGGATGCGCGCCAGACGCGGATCGCCGGCCTCGACCTCGATCCCGGCCTGGCTCAGCCGCGCGCGCAGGTTCGACTGCCCGGCCTGGTTCGACATCGGGATGACGCGGGCATTGCCGACCGCCGCCGGCGGAATATGCTCATAGGTGGCGGGATCCTTCAGGATCGCGCTTGCATGCAGCCCGGCCTTGTGGGCGAAGGCGCTGGCGCCGACATAGGGCAGCGCGCGGTTCGGCACCCGGTTCAGGATGTCGTCCAGCATGCGCGAGATGCGCAGGATGCCCGCCAGCGCCTCGAAGGTGACACCGGTCTCGAACCGGCCGGCATAGGGCGGCTTCAGAAGGAAGGTCGGGATCAGCGTCGTCAGGCTGGCATTGCCGCAGCGTTCGCCAAGACCGTTCAGCGTGCCCTGCACCTGCCGGCAGCCGGCATCGACCGCCGCCAGCGAATTGGCCGCCGCATTGCCGGTATCGTCATGGGCATGGATGCCGAGCCGGTCGCCCGGAATGCCGGCCGCGATCACCTCCGCCACCACGCGGCCGACCTCGGCCGGCAGCGTGCCGCCATTGGTGTCGCACAGGACGAGCCAGCGCGCGCCGGCGTCGCGAGCCGCCCGCAGGCAGGCGAGCGCATAGTCCGGGTTGGCGCGGTAGCCGTCGAAGAAATGCTCGGCATCGAACAGCGCCTCGCGACCGCAACCGACGACATGGCGGATCGAGGCCGCGATCGCCTCGCGGTTTTCCTCCAGCGTGGCGCCAAGCGCGGTGGCGACATGAAAGTCATGGGTCTTGCCGACAAGGCAGACCGCGGGGGTGGCCGCGTCAAGGACGGCCGCCAGCACATCGTCGTTGCCGGCAGACCGGCCGATGCGTTTCGTCATGCCGAAGGCGGTCATCGTCGCCCGGGTGGCCGGGGCCAGCGCAAAGAATTCGCTGTCGGTCGGATTTGCGCCGGGCCAGCCGCCCTCGATGTAATCCACCCCCAGTGCATCCAGCGCCCGGGCGATCTGCAACTTTTCGCCGGCCGAAAACTGCACGCCCTGCGTCTGCTGCCCGTCGCGCAGCGTGGTGTCGTAGATATAGAGCCTCTCGCCCATCATTCGTCCTCCGCAAATTCCTTCAAAGGAATTTGCAATTTTCTTCAAAGAAAATTGTCCGGAGTTTTCAAAAACTCCGGACGCGCCCCGGGATCGCCGCCAGCCCTGCGGCATCGAAATCGGGACCGGGCAGAAGATCCACCCCCGCCTTCGTCATCCGCACCTCGACCCCTGCCGCGATCAGGGCCTGTTTCAACGCATCGAGCGCCGAGAAATCCTTCGTTTCCATCGCCGCCGCCCGCACTTCGACTAGATGTTCCACCCAGGGCGCAAGATCGACCCCGGCGTCGTCCCAGCCGCCCAAGCCATCCGTGAGAAGCCCCATCAGCCCGGCAGAGGCCTTCAACCCTGCCGCATCCCCCGCCCGGGCCAGATCGTGCAGCACCGCCAGTGCGCCCGCTGTGTTCAGATCGTCGGCCAGCGCCGCGACGACGGCCGGATGCACCGCGCCCGGTGCGACCGTCGCCGTCATCTCGCGCCATTTCCGCAAGGTGATCTCGGCCTGCCGCGCCTTTTCCGCCGTCCAGTCCATCGGGCTGCGGTAATGGGTCATCAGGAAGACGAGGCGGATCACCTCTCCCGGCACGCCCTGATCGAGCAGATCCCGCACGGTGAAGAAATTGCCGAGCGATTTCGACATCTTCCGGCCTTCCACCTGCAACATCTCATTGTGCAGCCAGACCTTCGCAAAGGCGCCATGCGGATGGGCGCAGGCCGATTGGGCGATCTCGTTCTCATGATGGGGAAACTGCAGGTCGAGGCCGCCGCCGTGGATGTCGAAGCTCTCGCCCAGGATCTCGTAGGACATGGCCGAGCATTCGATATGCCAGCCCGGCCGGCCGCGGCCCCAGGGCGAAGGCCAGCCGGGGAGCCCGTCGTCCGAGGGTTTCCACAGCACGAAATCCAGCGGATCCTCCTTGAACGGCGCCACCTCGACCCTGGCCCCGGCGATCATGTCGTCGACCGAACGGCCCGACAGCGCGCCATAGGCCCGGTAGGACCGGACCCGGAACAGCACATGGCCTTCGGCGGCATAGGCATGGCCGCTTGCGATCAGCCCCTCGATCATCGCGATCATAGCGCCGACATATTCCGTTGCCCGCGGCTCGTGGTCGGGACGCAGCGCTCCCAGCGCATCGGTATCGGAGTGATACCAGGCGATGGTTTCCTCGGTCCGGCCGCGGATCAGCGCCTCCAGCGTGCCCGGCGCGCCGGCGGCCCGCCGGCGCTGCGCCTCGGCATTGATCTTGTCGTCGACGTCGGTGAAGTTGCGGACATAGGTCACATGCCCCGTTCCGTAGACATGCCGTATCAGCCGGTAGAGCGTGTCGAACACCACCACCGGCCGGGCGTTGCCCAGATGCGCCCGGTCATAGACCGTGGGACCGCAGACATAGATCCGCACATTGGCCGGGTCGAGGGGAACGAAGTCCTCCTTCCGGCGCGTCATCGAGTTCGTCAGGCGGATCTTCACCATCTCTCGGTCCCTGTCGCAGGCAGCATCCCCGCGCGGGACCGGCATTCTCATCCATCCGGGAATGACGAATTGCCCGCGCGACCCAAGGGTCAGCGGGTAATGCAGCAGATCGGCATGTAGCGCAATGTCGTCATGGCCGGGAAACTAGCGCATGCGCCCCGTCGCGCCAAGCGATTCTGCGCGCCGCCGCGACGCCTCCCCCGCTCTTCCGCCATCAGGGCCGGCCGATCCGCCGGAAACCGCACCGCCCGGGGCCGCGGGCCGGCTCCGACCGCCCTTGTCCGCGCGGGCCGTCCGTGGCCCTCTGGCCCCATCGGGGAGGATTGCGATGAATCATGACGAGCTGAACCTGTGGTCGAAACGCGCGGCCGACTGGACGCGGGACTATCACGCCGGCCTGCGCGACCGTCCGGTGCGCGCGCCGCTGGTGCCGGGGGCCGTGGCCGCAAACCTGTCCGCCGCCGCACCGGAACAGCCCGAGCCCATCGCCGCCATCTGGGCCGATTTCGAGCGGATCGTTCCCGCCCACATGACCCATTGGCAGCATCCGCGCTTCTTCGCCTATTTTCCGGCCAATGCCTCGCCCGCCTCGATGCTGGCCGAACAGCTGGCCAATGCCATGGCGGCGCAGGGCATGCTGTGGCAGACCTCGCCCGCCGCGACCGAGATCGAACAGGTGATGATCCGCTGGCTGGCGCAGGCGCTGGGCCTGCCGGCGGATTTTACCGGAACGATCCACGACAGCGCCACCACGGCCACGCTGTCGGCCGTGGTGACCATGCGCGAAGCGGCACTCGGCTGGGAGGGGCTGGAACGCGGCCTCTCGGGCCAGCCGCGCCTGCGGATCTATGCCAGCGCCGAGACCCATTCCTCGGTCGACAAGGCGGTACGGCTGTCGGGGATCGGGCAGGACAATCTGGTCAAGGTGCCGGTCGATGCCGGACTGTCGATGGATCCGGCCGCGCTTGCCGCGGCCATCCGCGCCGACCGGGCGGCCGGCTGGCGGCCCGCGGGCGTGGTCCTCTGCGCCGGTGGTACCTCGGTCGGCGCCTTCGACCGCATCGCCGATTGCATCGCGGTGGCAAGGGCCGAAGACCTGCCCGTCCATGTCGATGCCGCCTGGGCCGGATCGGCCATGATCTGCCCGGAATTCCGCGCGCTCTGGGCGGGGGTGGAGGGTGCCCAGTCCATCGTTTTCAATCCGCACAAATGGCTGGGTGCACAATTCGATTGCAGCGTCCAGTTCCTGCGCGACCCCGCCCCCCAGATCCGCACCCTGGGCCTGCGCCCCGCCTATCTGGAAACGGCCGGTCGCGACGAGATCGTCGATTTCAACGAATGGACCGTCCCCCTCGGCCGGCGGTTTCGCGCGCTGAAACTGTGGTTCCACCTGCGCGCCTATGGGCTGGCCGGCCTGCGGGCGATGATCCGCAATCATGTCGCCTGGGCCACCGAGGCCTGCGAAGGACTGCGTGCCATGCCGAAAATCGAAATCTTTACAGAGCCTTCCCTCTCTCTCTTTACCTTCTGCATGAAGAGCGAGGCGGAAACCGCAGCGTTGTTGCAGGCGATCAATGACGAGGGCCGGATCTACCTGACCCCCACCCGCCATGAGGGGCGGCTGGTGATCCGGGTCCAGGTCGGCAGCCTCTCCTGCACCGCGGCGGATGTGGCAGAGATCTCCGCCACCATCGCACGCCACCTGCGGCACGCCCGGGAGTCCGCCGGCGCGAGGGCCTAGGCCGTGAACTCATAAACGGGATTCCTGCCGGCTTTGGGGTGTGATTCACTTCCTGTGACGGAGGTGACCA
>JBDHSO010000240.1:0-4841 GCA_039808125.1 Rhodobacter sp.
CCCCGCGCGAGAGGAATTCCTTCAGCACCACCGTCGCATCGCCGGCCGTACCGCCGCCGGGATTGTCCCACATGTCGGCGATCACCACCGGATGCGCAACGGAGGCCATGGCACGGGCCACCGCCTCGGTCTCGTCGATCTGCGGCATCATGTGACGGCCGCAGTTGGCGAACAGGTCCCGGCCCAGCCGCGCGGCCAGTGCGGCGCCATGGTCGGGATCGCCATCGGTGACGACGATCATCCTGGTCCCCATCTCCGGCACGTCGCCGGCCATGAAGCCGTGGATGGCCGAGACCGAAAGCACCTTCGGGTCGGCCTCCTCGATCTCCATCATCCGGTCCACAAAGCCGCGCATCGGCTGGCGCGACGTGGGAAAGACGTTGATCATCCGGCAATCGAACACCGACATGACCGGATTCACCCGGCCCTCCAGCGTATCGACGGCGATGCGCCAGAGATCCTGGGCACGGTCGACGAAATCCGTATGGGGAAATTCCTTGAACGCCACAAAGAAATCGGCCGCGGCTGCGCGGGCGGCGGTCAGATGGCTGTGCGGGTCGAGTTCGGCGCAGACAAGGATGTCCGGGCCGACGATCTCCCGCATGCGAGACAGGAAGTCGTCCTCGGGATCGAGATAGCCCTGCGCCACCATCGCGCCAAGCAGCCCCAGCACCACCCCATCCACCGGCAGCGCCGCGCGCAACTGGCCGAGGATCTCGTCGCGCAACGATTCACAGGCCCCGCGCGAGACGAGGCCCGCAGGATCGGCCCAGTCCGCGGTTCCCTCGATCAGGGTTCAGCCCTTTTCGGCGCAGACCCGGCGGCCCACGGGAATCGGCGCGGTGCACAGGGTCGGCGTCGCCGGATGCTGGCCGGGCGGCGCATAGAGCGAACCCTCGAACCCCCGCCGGTCGATGACGATGGGGGCGAAGGTGTTCGGTTCCGTCGCAAGGGCCGCGGTGAAAATCCGCTTCTGGGCTGCACCGCGCATGATCATTCCTTGATATGGGGCAGGTAACCGACGAAGCCGGCGATCTTCCACCGCCCGCCCTCCTTGCGACAGATATAAAGCGTCTGCCAGTTCATCCGGTCGAAACTGCCATCGGCCTTCGCCGGCCGCCCGTCGAATTTCTTGCACACCAGCGCCTCGCCGGCGATCTCGATCTCTTCCAGCCGGGTGGCAGCGAAGATGCCGGCGCGCGCATCGCCCGCAAAGCGCCCGGCAGCCAGATCCTCGCCAAAGCCGCGCGCCTGGCGCAACCATTCCGCGCGATAGACATCCAGCGTCGGAAAAGCCAGTGTGAAGCCCTGCGGATCGGGCTGGAAATGCCCCGAGACGCCGGTAAAGCCGGCCGGCATGTAATCATCCTCGACCATCGCCCAGTCGGCCGATACGAAAGCGCCGATGTCGCGGGGGACCAGCATTTCCCAGATCGCGCGGCGGTCCGCATCGCTTTCGGGAAAAGGGTTCAGGAAAGGATCGCGCTGCACCGTCATCTCGGGCGTCTATTGAAAAAAATTTCACCACCACTGCATATCTTCTGGAAGAATCGGGAGAGATATGGCTAAATATCAAGGAATAACGAAAATGAATTTCTGCAATCCGGAAATCCGGGGGCGCAGAAGGCAACCCCGGGTTCTCAGGAAGTGACCGGCGCCCGGCCGCAGGGAGAGGTGTCCGTGCCGGAAGACGACGCCATTGCGCTGCCGCCGGGTTCGGGCCCCGCCTCCGATCTGATCCTAGCCCTCGCCGACGAGGAGGGCCGGCTTTCGGCGATGGAACGGAAGCTGGCGGAATATGTGCTGTCGGATGTCAACGCCGCCACCAATGCCTCGATCACCGAAATCGCCGCCGGCGCCGGCGTCTCGCCGCCGACCGTCACCCGGTTCTGCCGCCGGCTTGGCTGCGCCAGCTTTTCCGACTTCAAGGTCCGGCTGGCGAAAAGCGCCTATGTCGGCTTGCGCTATCTGAAGCCCGAGGCCGTGACCTCGACCCCGGCCGAGGTGGCCGAGGATATCGTGACCAAGGCGCAGAACGCGCTTTACGAAGTGCATCGGGCGCTGGATCTGCCCGCGGTCGAACGCGCGGCGCGGGTGCTGGCGGCGGCGCAGTCGATCTGCGGCTTCGGCGCCGGCGGCAATTCCAGCATGATCGTGAACGAATTGCAGAACCGGCTGTTCCGGCTGGGGTGCCGGATCTCGGCGTCGAACGATCACGGCATGAACCTGATGCTTTCGGCGGCGGCCGAACCGGGAACGGTGGTCTTCGGATCGTCCTTCTCGGGCCGCAACATGGAACTGGCGCGCTGCTTTCAACTGCTGCAACGGCGCGGCATCCCGACCATCGCCCTGACGCAAAGTGACTCGCCCGTTGCCCGGGCGGCCGACATCGTGATCCCGGTGAACCTGCCCGAGGGGAAGAACATCTTTCGCGCAACCTCCACCCGCTACGCCTTTCTCGCCGTGATCGACATCCTTGCCAATCTTGTTGCCTATGCCAACCGGCCGCGGTCGGCCCGAATCCTGCGCGGGATCAAGGAACAACTGATCCTGCATCGCGATGGCGACGACCGGCAGCTTCTGGGCGACTAGGCCCTTGCGGCCGGTGGCGGCAGGCGGCCCGCCCCGGCGCATCCTTCCCGCCGCAGACCGGGGTTTTCCATGAAACGCCTGGCCCTTGTGACCGGAGCGGCGGGGGATATCGGCCGTGCCATCTCGGCCCGGCTGGCCGCAGACCACGATCAGGTGGTGATGACGGACCGCAATCTTGCCGCGGTGCAGGGTGCCGCCGACGCACTTGGCGCGGTGGCGTTGCAGATGGATGTCACCGATCCGGAAAGCTGCGCCCACGCGGCCGCGGATTGCGCGGCATTGAGGCAGGTGGCGGTGCTGGTGAACAATGCCGGCGGCGTGCAGGCCGCCAGTCTGCAATCGACCTCGACCGCCGGCTGGCCGGCCGACCGGGCGCTGCATCTGGACGCGCCGTTCTATGTCTTCCGTGCGTTCGAGGCGGAGTTGAAGGCGACGCAGGGCACGGTGATCAACATCGCCTCGGTCAATGGTTTCGGCGTCTACGGCCATCCCGCCTATGCCGCGGCAAAGGCGGGGATGATCCATCTCACCCGGCTGATCGCCGTGGAATACGGCCGCTTCGGCATCCGCGCCAATGCGGTCGCCCCCGGCACCGTCCACACCCAGGCCTGGGAGGCGCGGGCGGCCCGGAACCCCGATCTCTTCGCCGAGGCCGCCGCGCATTATCCGCTCGGCCGGATCGTCACCCCGAAAGATGTGGCCGAGGCGGTGGGCTTCCTTGCCTCGCCGTTTGCCGCCGCGATCACCGGGCATCTGCCTGCCCGTCGATTGCGGCCTGACCGCCGGCGTGCCGGCCCTGGCCCGCACCTTTACCCAATCCGCCGATTACTGAGACCGCGATGACCTTCCTGCTTGAAAACCGCTGGACGCCCGACCCGCTGCCCGCCGGCACCTGGAACCTGCGGCTGATCAACCTGTCGGACAGCACGCTTACGGATTTCACCCTGTCGGTGACGACGATCACCCGCATCATGCCGGTGCACGAGGTGCGCGGCGCCCGCTTTCTGCGCCGGGTGGCCAACTATCACGAATTCGCGCCGTTCGAGGGGATCGTTCTTCCCCCCGGCGCGGTGTGGGAGTTCGAGGCCGTGGGCCTCTTCCGCGCTCCCTTCCACCGCAACGACGCGGCAAAGACGGCATGGATCACCTTGCCCGATGGCACGCATGCGGAGGTGATGACCGGCGATCTTGTCGAGGGGCATGAAATCCCCGCCCTGCCGCCGCCACGCCTGCCCGAAGGCCGCCTGACCCTGCCCTTCGCGCTGCTGCCCTGGCCGAATGCGATTTCGGCCGAGCCGGGCGGCGCGCCGGTGATGCTGCATCTGTCGCCCGCCACGGCGCTGGCCGACAAGCGGCTGGCGCTGTCGGTCGATGCGCTGCACCGCCGGCTCTTTCCTGCCGCGCGCCGGCTGTTTCAGATCTCTGCCGCGCCGGGCACGCGGGAACTGGCCTTTGCCGAAGATCCCGCCCTTCCTGCCGAGGGCTACCGGCTGACCTTCGCCGATGCGATCACCCTTTCCGCCGGCAGCGAGGCCGGACGGCGCTGGGGGCTGGTCGCACTGGCGCAGATGCTGCACGGCGCCTTTGCCGATCCGAAATTCCGCTTTCCCGCCACGGGCATGATCGAGGATGCCCCGCGCTACGGCTGGCGCGGCTGCCATCTCGATGTCTCGCGCCATTTCTGGAGCCTGGCAGAGGTCAAGCGGGTCATCGACATTCTCGCCTGGCACAGGATGAACCTGTTTCACTGGCACCTGACCGACGACGAGGGCTGGCGGGCCGAGATCAGGGCCTATCCGCAACTGACCGAAGCCGGCGCCCATCGCAGCGCCGCCACCCCTGCGATGCTGCCGCAGCTTGGCGACGGGCCGGGCCGGCAGGGCGGCTGGTACAGCCAGGACCAGATGCGCGAGGTCGTGGCCCATGCGGGCGTCCTCGGCATCGAGGTGATGCCAGAGATCGAGACGCCGGGACATGCCGCCTGCGTGGTCGCCGCCCTGCCGTTCCTTGTCGACCCGGATGAACCGCCCGACAGCTATCACCCGGTGCAGGGCTATCCCAACAATTCCTGGAATCCGGGCGTGCCGGAAACCTTCACCGTTCTCGAAACCGTCATCGACGAGCTTTGCACCATCTTTCCGTCGCGCCACTTCCACATCGGCGGCGACGAGGTGGCAAGGAATGCCTGGATGGACAGCCCGAAGGCCCGGATCCTGATGCAGCGCGAGGGGCTGGCCGGCACCTTCGAG
>JBDHSO010000241.1:0-4786 GCA_039808125.1 Rhodobacter sp.
ACCCTCGCAGCCTTCAAAGCCTTCGTCTCCATCGCTTGCGCAATGGATTGGTCGGCTTAAATGAAGACGCCCTCTAGTGCGCCGCCGGGCCGGATTGCGGGTCGGGTCCCCGTTTCGCGGGAACCCACGGGCCTGGCATAGGATTGCGGGCGGCCGCGGGGGCGCAGATGCGACGGCGGTTTCCGCCGGTCCTGCCCGGTCATGTGTCGCGGGACCTTGCGGCGGCCCCGCACGGGAGTGGCCGGTGCCGGAAAATGCGCGGCGCATCGGGCGGGCAAGACCGCCCCCCGGCCGCCGGCGGGATCAGCCGTCGATCCGGGCGCCCATCAGCGCGATGGCCTGCTGATAGACCTTTGCCGCGTTCCATTCCTTGATCACGGCGAAATTCGGCTCTCCCTCCTGATAGCCGACGCCGGGCTGCCAGCCCTTCTGCCGCAGGTAGTTTGCGGTCGAGGCCATCGCGTCGGTCAGGTTCGCCAGATCGACGGTGCCGTCGCCGTTGCCATCGACGCCGTATTTCAGCGCATTGCCCGGCAGGAACTGGGTATGGCCGAGTTCGCCATGCTTGGCGCCCACGGTCTTCGAACTGATCGAGCCGCGGTCGACCAGGATCAGCGCGCCGATCAGATGCGGGCGAAAATAGTCGGAGCGGCGGCAGTCGTAGGTCAGCGTGGCGATGGCAGAGACGACATTGGTGTCGCCCATGAAGCTGCCGAAGCCGGTCTCCATGCCGTGAATCGCCAGAAGCACGCCCGGCGGCACGCCATATTGCGCCTCGAGCGCGTCATAGAAGCCGCGGTTCTTCTTCAGCCGAGACCGCCCCTGCGAGACGATCGCATCCGCGCCGCGCACCTGCAGGAACTTGTCCAGCGAATATTTGAAGCTTTTCTGGTTGCGGTCGGCCGAAATGGTGGCCTTGGAATAGCCGGTCGCCATCAGCGCGGCGATCCCGCGCTCTCCCACACCGGCGGCGCGGGCCTCTTCGGCCATTACCGGTTTCCAGGCTTCGAACTGGCCGCCGGTATCGGAGCAGGGCGCTGCAAGGGCGGGTGCCGCCGCGAGAATGGCAAGGGTGGCAAGGACAGACTGAAAATTCACGGTTCCACCTGAGGTTTGGATCTGCCGCAGTCTAGTGGCGCCCGGCCGGTAATCAAGCGGCCGCAGGGCCGGCGCGCCCGCCCTGTGGCGGCAACGCGCCAGAATGGGAACCCCGAAACCCCGTCGCACGTTGAACTTTCCGTGAGGTGCGCGCGCGGGGGGAGGGGCTGATGCCGGATCGGATTCGGGCCGTCGTGGTGGACGAGGTGGAAAAGGCCCGGCCGCGCATGACACTGGCGACGCTTTTCGCCGCGACGCTGATCACCGGGGTACTGCATGTGGGGCAGGAGATCTTCCTGCCCCTGGCCATCGCCATGCTGATCACCTTCGCGCTGTCGCCGCTGGTCGATCTCCTGCGCAACCGGGGCCTGCCGCGGCTTCTGGCCGTGCTCGGCACGGTGACGGTTGCCTTCGCCACGATCGGCGTCTTCCTGCTGATCGTCGTCAGCCAGCTTGGCCAGCTTGCCCGGCAGCTTCCGACCTTCCAGGCCAATATCGTCACCAAGCTCGAGGCGCTCCGCAGCGGCAGCGAAGGCAGCGGCATCGGCGCGCGGCTGTCGCGCATCGTCGGGGCGATCAATGACGAGATCGGCTCGGCGCTGCCGCAGGATGTCGGCACCGGCCTGCCGGTCGAGCCGCTGCCCGTCCGGGTGATCGAGCCGTCGAATGCGCTGGGCACCCTGCTGGAACTGGTGCTGTCGCTGGTCGGGCCGGTGGCCATGGCGGGGCTTGTGGTGGTGGTCGTCATCTTCATGCTGCTCGAACGCGATGAGTTGCGCGACCGTTTCATCCGGCTGGTGGGCGCGAACGACATCCATCGCATGACCCAGGTGCTGGAGGATGCCGGCGGCCGCGTCGGGCGCTATCTGATCGGCCAACTGCTGGTGAACGCGATCTATGCGCTGCCGATCGGCGTCGGGCTGTGGCTGATCGGGGTGCCGAATGCGCTGCTCTGGGGGCTTCTGACGCTGATCCTGCGCTTCGTGCCCTATATCGGCACGGTGCTGGCCGCGGCCTTTCCGCTGTTTCTGGCCTTTGCCATCGCGCCCGGCTGGTCGGCGCTGTTGTGGACGGTGGCGCTGTTCCTGCTGGTCGAACTGATCACCTCGAACGTGGTGGAGCCCTGGGTCTACGGATCCCGCACCGGCCTGTCGTCCCTTGCGATCATCGTGGCGGCGATCTTCTGGACCTGGGTCTGGGGGCCGATGGGGCTGGTGATGTCGACGCCGCTGACGGTCTGCCTTGTGGTTCTGGGCCGCCACGTTCCGCAATTCGAGATCTTCGCGGTGCTGTTCGGCGACCGGCCGGTGCTGGCACCCGAGGCGCGGCTCTACCAGCGCTTTCTGGCCGGGGATGCGGTCGAAAGCACCTTCCGCGCGGAAGAGGCGCTCGAAGAGGTCTGGCTGGCCGATTATCATCGCGACGTGGGCCTGCCGGCGCTGATGCTGGCGCAGGCCGATTACGAGCGCGGCGTCGTCAACACCGTGCAGGAGGACCGGCTGGCGCAGACGGCGATGCGCGTGCTCGACGATCTCGACGAGATAGCCGAGGAAGAGCGCGAGACCCCCGACGAGGGCGAGGTGCCGCATCCCGGCGCCGGCCGCCAGCTTCTGTGCCTTGGCGGGCGGACCGTGCTGGACGATGTGACGGCGCGCATGCTGGCGCAGGCGGCAACGGCCGAAGGCGCGGGGGCGAAGGCGCTGTCCCATGCCGACCTGACGCCGGCGCGCTTTGCCGCGGTCACGGAATCGGGCGCGGATGCGGTGCTGGTCTGCCATCTCGGCCTGTCGCCGGCGCGCGGCGCGGTGCTGCAGGTGCGCCGGATCAAGCGGGCGATGCCCGGGGCGCGGGTGGGCCTTGTCATCTGGCAATCGCCGGAGGGGCTTGCGGGCGGGGCCCGGCGCCCCGACGGTGCAACCTTGCAGGCGATCATGGAGGCCGGCGCCGATTTCTGCGTCACCACGCTGGAGGCCGCGCTGTCCGAGGCCTTTGCCGCGCGCGCGCCGCTGCCGCTGACCGAAGCGCGGCGCAAGATGCGCGCCCGGCGGCCGCGGCGGGCGCCCTCTGCCTGACGCCCCGCCCTGCAAAAGGGGGGCGGCCCCTGCACTCCGCTCCGGCGTCTCCGCCCTCTGTTTGCCCGGGGATCCTTCCCGTCCTGACGGCCGTTTCATAAAAAAAAACGCCGCAGGGCGAACCTGCGGCCAGGGCTGCGCCCGGGACATGGCGCAGGGGACGTTTCCCGGGGGCCCGGCGTGCGGGTCAGGCGGGCGGCCTGCCGCGCCAGATGCGCGCCAGAAGCGAAATGACGCAAAGAACGAGGAAGACTGCGAACATCACCTTGGCGATGCCGGCCGACGCGCCCGCGATCCCGCCGAAGCCGAAGGCCGCGGCGATCAATGCGATGACGAGAAATGAAAAAGCCCATCCGAGCATGTCGAACCTCCTGCCGGCCCCGCGGGGCCGGAAGATCCGGCCGGACCGAACTTCTGAACTTGACGGAAGGCGCCAAACGTGGCGCGGTATGAAGATGAAACGTGCCCGCCGCCTTCGGGTTCCAGGCCGATGCAGGATCGGTCGCGGAAAAGATCCGGCGAACGGGACGGAACCGTCCGGCGTTCCCGGGCGTTTTCTCGGCAGGCGCGGAAATGCGCGGAACTGCAAGATGGAGAACCGGGAAATGAGCGATAGCGATCTGTCGAAAGACCTCAAGGCCACGCGCCGCGCCGCACGCGATACGGCTGAGGCGGCAAGCGAGACCCTGCGCGATGCGGCCGGCAGCCTGCGTGCCCGGGCCCATGGCGCGGTCGACAGCGCCGCCGAGATCGCCGCCTCGGCCACGGCACAGGCCGACGAGGCGCTGCATGTCGCGCGCGACCTGCTGAGCGAGGCCTCCTCGCGCCTGTCGGCCCGGCTGAATGATCGCATGGCGGCCGTCGCGGAGTCGCGCCCCGCGCATCAGGCCAACGAGGTCTGGACGGCGGTTCGTGAGAATGCGCGGCGCAATCCCGGGCTTTACATGGCGGGCGCCGCGGTGGCGGGTTTCGTCATCGCGCGGATGTTCACGGGCCGCGGCCGGGGCTGATGCCGTGACCGACACTCCGCCGCCGCCGGGCGTGCCGCTTGTCGAGATGATCCGCGCGATACTCGACGCGGGGTTGCGCGTCCTGCGCGGCGAGATGACCCTCGCGCGGGCGGAGGTCGCCCTTGCGCTGCGGATCGCGGTCGGCGGTCTGGTGATGATCGCGGTGGCGGTGGTGGCGGCCCTGTTGGGGCTGGTCCTGCTGGCGCAGGCGGCGGTGGCGGGGCTGGTCGCGCTTGGGCTCGCGCCCGGCTGGGCCGGGCTGATCGTGGCCGCCGTGCTGCTGCTGCTGGCCGTGATCCTCATCCGCCTTGGCCTGCGGCGGCTGCGGGTGTTGCAGACCATGCCCGCGCAATCCCTGCGCCGCCTGCGCGACAGCGCGGCGGCGCTTTCCCCATTCGGAGATCGGACCGATGCGTGATCACAGCCTGGACGACAAGGAGTCCCGCCTGACGGAGGACCGCGCGGCGCTGGCGGAGGCGCTGGCCGCGCTGAAGGGCCGTTTCACCGCGCAGGATACGGGCGGCCGCTCTGGCGGTGACGGCACCACCACGGCGGCCGGCGGCCTGATCGCCGCGGCCGGGGCGGCGGCGGCCGGGGCCGGGGTGG
>JBDHSO010000242.1:0-4751 GCA_039808125.1 Rhodobacter sp.
ATCGCCATCGAGGCGGGCCAGGCCATCATCGACGTCGGCTACAAGATGGAAGGCCGCGTCGATCTGAAGGAATTCGCAAATCCCGGCGAGGCGCCCTCGATCCAGGTGGGCGACACCGTCGAGGTTTATCTCGACCGCGTGGAAAACGCCCGCGGCGAAGCCGTCATCAGCCGTGAGAAGGCCCGCCGCGAAGAGGCTTGGGACCGTCTCGAAAAAGCCTATGCCAACGAACAGCGCGTCGAAGGCGCGATCTTCGGCCGCGTCAAGGGCGGCTTCACCGTCGATCTGGGCGGTGCCGTGGCCTTCCTGCCGGGCAGCCAGGTCGATGTGCGCCCCGTGCGCGATGCCGGCCCCCTGATGGGCATGAAGCAGCCCTTCCAGATTCTGAAGATGGACCGCCGCCGCGGCAATATCGTCGTCTCGCGCCGCGCCATCCTGGAAGAAAGCCGCGCCGAACAGCGGGCCGAGGTGATCGGCAACCTGCATGAAGGCCAGGTCGTCGACGGCGTGGTCAAGAACATCACCGAATACGGTGCCTTCGTGGATCTGGGCGGCGTGGACGGCCTTCTGCACGTCACCGACATGGCCTGGCGCCGCGTCAATCATCCCTCGGAAATCCTGTCGATCGGCGAGACCATCAAGGTCCAGGTCATCAAGATCAACAAGGAAACCCACCGCATCAGCCTCGGCATGAAGCAGTTGCAGTCGGACCCGTGGGATGCGGTCGAAAAGGCCTATCCGATCGGCTCGGTCCACAAGGGCCGCGTCACCAACATCACCGATTACGGCGCCTTCGTGGAGCTGGAAGCGGGCGTCGAGGGCCTTGTCCACGTCTCGGAAATGTCCTGGACCAAGAAGAACGTCCATCCCGGCAAGATCGTCTCGACCTCGCAAGAGGTGGACGTCATGGTGCTGGAGATCGACAGCGCCAAGCGCCGCGTGTCGCTGGGCCTGAAGCAGACCATGCGCAACCCGTGGGAAGTCTTCGCCGAGAAGTATCCCGTCGGCTCGGTCATCGAGGGCGAGGTCAAGAACATCACCGAATTCGGTCTGTTCGTGGGTCTCGACGGCGATATCGACGGCATGGTTCACCTGTCCGACCTGTCGTGGGACAAGCGCGGCGAGGAAGCGATCCAGTCCTATCGCAAGGGCGATATCGTCAAGGCCGTCGTGGCCGAGGTCGATACCGACAAGGAGCGGATCTCGCTTTCGATCAAGGCGCTGTCGGACGACACCTTCACCGATGCGGTGGATGGCGTGAAGCGCGGCTCGATCATCACCGTGACCGTGACCGCGATCGAGGATGGCGGGATCGAGGTGGAGTACAACGGCGCCAAGTCGTTCATCCGCCGCTCTGATCTGTCGCGCGACCGTGCCGACCAGCGCCCCGAGCGCTTCTCGGTCGGCAACAAGATCGACGTGCGCGTGACCAACATCGACCCGAAGACCCGCAAGCTGGGCCTGTCGATCAAGGCGCGCGAGATCGCCGAGGAACAGGAGGCCGTGGCGCAATATGGCTCGTCCGATTCGGGTGCAAGCCTGGGCGACATCCTGGGCGCCGCGCTCAAGGATCGCAGCTGATCCCCATCCGGGGTGACGGCCCGAAGATGAAAGGCCCCGCGCAGTCTGCGCGGGGCCTTTTTTCATTCCGGGCGCCAGCTTCCGCCCGCCCTCCCGATTCCGTTTGTCAGACGGGAAGGGTTGCCCTTATAGTCACGAGAAATCACAAGGTTGCGGGGCTGATGCCGGAAGAGCCGCGCCACAGGAGGGGCCAGGATGATTCGGTCTGAGCTGATCCAGAAGATCGCCGACGAAAATCCGCATCTGACGCAACGCCATGTCGAGCGGATCGTGAACACGGTCTTCGAAGAGATCATCGGTGCATTGGAACGCGGCGACCGGGTGGAACTGCGCGGCTTCGGCGCATTTTCTGTCAAGGCGCGCGACGCGCGCGTCGGACGCAATCCGCGCACCGGGGAATCGGTTCAGGTCGAGGACAAGAAGGTCCCCTTCTTCAAGACCGGAAAACTGTTGCGGGACCGGCTGAACGGCAAATAAGCCCCGGCCCCTCTGCTCGCGCCTCCCCGGTGCTTGCACCCCGCGCGGTGACAGTCGATAAAGATCCGGCACGAACCGGATCCCCGGTCCCAGTCCCGGAGCATCGCCCATGCTGCGCTATCTGCGTTTTCTCTTTCTGGCGGTTGTCGCCCTTGTCCTGCTGTTTCTCGCCCTGGCCAACCGTACCGTGGTCGAGGTGCGGCTGGTGCCCGAGGCGCTGACGGGCTGGCTGGGCTTCGGCTCGGCCACCACGGTGCCGCTGTTCCTGATCATCCTGATCGCGGTCGCCTCCGGCGTGCTGATCGGCTTCGTCTGGGAATGGTTCCGCGAGATGCGGATCCGCGGAGCGGCCCGCACATCGACGCGGAAGGTCAGCCAGCTGGAACGCGAACTGGCGGTGCTGAAGGACAGCCATTCCATCCCCTCCGGTGACGAGGTGCTGGCCATCCTCGACCGGGGCGCCAGGAAGTGACGGCGATCCGGGTCAAGATCTGCGGCGTCAGGACGGCCGACGACATCCGGGCCGCGGCGGCGGCGGGGGCGGCCTATGTCGGGCTGAACTTCTTTCCGAGATCGCCGCGCCATGTCACGCCCGATGCCGCCCGCGCGCTGGCCCTTGCCGCGCCCGAAGGGCTGTGCAAGGTCGCGCTCACGGTCGATGCCGATGACGCCACGCTCGACGCCATTGTCGAGGCGGTGCCGTTGGACATGCTGCAGCTTCACGGTGCCGAGACACCGGCGCGGGTGGCAGAGATCCGTGCCCGCTACGGTCTGCCGGTGATGAAGGCGCTGGGCGTGGCGGACGAGGGCGATCTGGCCGGCCTGCTGGAGATGAGCCTTGCGGCCGACCAGATCCTGATCGACGCCCGCCCGCCGAAGGGGGCGGCGCTGCCCGGCGGCAACGGCGTGACCTTCGACTGGCGGCTGGTGGGCCAGCGGCGCTGGCTCAAGCCCTGGATGCTGGCCGGCGGGCTGACCCCGGCCAATGTGGCCGAGGCGATCCGGCTGACCAATGCGCGGCAGGTCGATGTCTCCTCGGGGGTGGAATCCGCGCCGGGCGTCAAGGATCCGGCGAAGATCGCCGCCTTCGCCCGGGCGGCGCTTGATCCGGCGGGCGCCGGGCCGGCGATTCCGGTGCTGCGCCTGATCCCGCGCTGACGTCGAACGGAACCCCGGCCGCACGCGGGGGGGGGGCGGGTGCGGCCGGGGACCGGGCGGCCCGGTCGTGGGGGCGATCCTGTGGGCCGCCGCGGATCTGTCAGTAAAGCAGCGCGTCGTAGACCGCATAGGCGTTGCCGGTGGTGCGCAGGCTGGTTCCGGCATCGCGGGCATAGGCGGCGACCGCATTGTAGGTGCCGGGTCCGAAGGCGCCGTCGATGCTGCTGCGGTAGTAGCCCGCCGCCCGCAACTGGCGCTGGATCGCCATGCGTTCGCGCCGGGAATAGCTGTTGAAGGCTTGCGCCGCCGGGGTGGCGTAGATCGAGGTGATGTCCTTGTGCGGCGTCTTGCCGTGCCTGCCGTCGTGCCAGCGGCGATCGTCGCGCCGGTCGGGTTCGGGCACATAGACGTGGCCGGGCGTGGGGCCGGGGCGATAGACCGGCGCGGGGGCGGCCTTGCCCTTGCCGTGGTCGATCAGGCTTCCGATGATCAGGGCGGTGGCCACGCCGGCGACGAAGCCCTGTTCCTTCTTGCCCCAGGCCAGGGCGGGCATGGCGCTGGTCGACACGGCAAGGGCGGTGATCCCGGCGACGGCGGCGGTCTTGAGATTGGGCAGCATGTCGGTCTCCTCTCGTGTTTTCGGATCTCGGCCCCGCGGCGAGCAGGTCGCGGGGCGATGAGACCAATCTGGGAGGAAGCGGCGCGCTAGACAAAATCGCCGCCGTGCTAGCGCAAGACCGGGCGATGTTATCGGATAACACGCGGAACGGACGGGGATTCGATATGCCGCGCCGGCGCGGCGCCCGGCGGCGGCAACCAGAAAAAAACGGGCAAAGAAAAACGGGACCCGAAGGCCCCGTCTTCCGAAATCCGCCGCCCTTCGTCTGGCGTCAGACCGACAGGCAGATGTATTTCATCTCGAGATAGTCATCCATGCCGTGATGGCTGCCTTCGCGGCCGAGGCCGGACTGCTTGATCCCGCCGAAGGGCGCGACCTCGGTCGAGATCAGGCCGGTGTTCACGCCCACCATGCCATATTCCAGCGATTCGCTGACCCGGGTGATCCGGCCGATGTCGTTCGAGAAGAAATAGGACGCCAGGCCGAAGATCGTGGCATTGGCCTTCTCGATCACTTCCGCCTCGGTCTCGAACCGGAAGAGCGGGGCGACCGGGCCGAAGGTCTCCTCGTTCGTCACGATCATGTCGTCGGTGACGCCGGTCAGCACCGTCGGCTGGAAGAAGCTGCCGCCCAACTCGTGCCGGTGGCCGCCCAGAACCACCTTGGCGCCCTTGGCCTCGGCGTCGGCGATATGTTCCTCGACCTTTTCTACGGCGTCCATGTTGACAAGGGGGCCGAACTGCACGCCCTCGGTCAGGCCATCGCCGACGCGGGTCTTGCGCACCGCCGCCGCCAGCTTTTCGGCGAAGGCGTCATAGACGCCGGCCTGCACATAGATGCGGTTCGCGCAGACGCAGGTCGGGCCGTTGTTGCGGAACTTGGAAATCATCGCGCCCTCGACCGCCTTATCGAGATC
>JBDHSO010000243.1:0-4719 GCA_039808125.1 Rhodobacter sp.
TCGCGGCTTTCGCGGTCCATCTTGTTGCAGAAGGTCAGGATCGGCAGGTCGCGCAGCCGGCAGACCTCGAACAGCTTCCGCGTCTGGCTTTCCACCCCCTTGGCGCCGTCGATCACCATGATCGCCGCATCGACGGCGGTCAGCGTGCGGTAGGTGTCTTCGGAAAAGTCGCTGTGGCCGGGGGTGTCGACCAGGTTGAAGCGCCAGTGGCGATAGTCGAAGGACATGGCCGAGGCCGAGACCGAGATGCCGCGTTCCTGCTCCAGCTTCATGAAATCCGACCGCGTGCGCCGCGCGTCGCCCTTGGCGCGCACCTGGCCCGCCATCTGGATCGCGCCGCCGAACAGCAGGAATTTCTCGGTCAGCGTGGTCTTGCCGGCGTCGGGATGCGAGATGATCGCAAAGGTCCGGCGGCGGGCGATTTCGGCGGGAAGGGCGGCGACGTTGTCAAGCATGGCGGGTTATTAGCGGCAATCCTCGCGGCCGTCCATCGGCGCCGCAGGGCCGGGCCGGAGGGCGGGTCAGACCGCTGGCCAGACCGGGGGTTACGGCCCAGAATGGCGCGGCCGCAGGGCGGCAGACTCGGCAGCAACCGCGGGAGGCGGAGATGACGCTCGCACTCTATGGACATCCGTTTTCGTCCTATACCCAGAAAGCGCTGATCGCGCTTCATGAAAACGACACGGCCTTCGCGTTCCGCGAGATCGGCCCGGACCACCCCGACCATGTGGCCGACTGGCTGGCGCGCTGGCCGCTGGCGCGGTTTCCGCTGCTGATCGACGGAGACCGGCAGGTCGTCGAAAGCTCGATCATCATCGAACATCTGCAACTGTTCCATCCCGGCCCGGTGCGGCTGATCCCGGCCGATCCGGTCGCCGCGCTGGAGGTCCGCTTCCTTGACCGGGTGTTCGACCTGCATGTGATGAACGTGGTGCAGATCGCCGTCGAGGCCGCGCTCGGGCGGTCGGGGGCCACCGCCGAACACGGCCGGGCGCTGGCGCGCGAGCGGCTGGAACGTGCCTATGGCTGGCTGGAGGGCAGGCTTGCCGGCCGCGACTGGGCCGCGGGTCCGGCCTTTAGCCTGGCCGATTGCGCCGCGGCGCCGGCGCTCTTCTATGCCGACTGGACGCATGAAATCGCCCCCGCCTATCCCGTCCTGCGCGGCTATCGCGCCCGGCTTCTGACGCGGCCGTCCTTTTCCCGCGCGGTCGAGGCGGCGCGGCCCTATCGCGGGCTGTTTCCGCTGGGCGCGCCCGACCGCGACTGAACCCGCGCGGCCGGAGGACCGGGACGGCGCTGGGCGCTGGGGCACGGGCAGGGCAGGGGCGCGGCCTGCGGATTTCGCCCCGGCGCAGGCTTGACAAGCCGGGGGGTTCCATCGCAACTGTAAATGAAAATCATTCTCATAAAAGTCGCAGACCATCCCGATGCTGCCCCAGCCCGGCGCCTGGCGCCAAGAAAGCGAAGAGCCTTCGCTGTCCGAGGTCTTCCGCAGCATCGCGGTCCCGCGGACCACCTCGCGGCTGCGCCGGTTCCTGGCCTTCGTCGGGCCGGGCTATCTGGTGGCGGTGGGCTACATGGACCCGGGCAACTGGGCCACCTCGATCGCCGGCGGCGCGGCCTTCGGCTATGCGCTTCTGTTCGTGGCGCTGCTGTCCAACATCATGGCGATCATCCTCCAGGCGCTGTGCGCCCGGCTGGCCATCGGCTCGGGGCGTGATCTGGCGCAGGCCAGCCGCGACGGCTATCCGCGCTGGGTGTCGCTGCCGCTCTGGCTCTTTGCCGAGGCGGCGATCATCGCCACCGACCTGGCCGAGGTGATCGGCACCGCCATCGGGCTGAACCTGCTGTTCGGCATCCCGCTGGAGATCGGGATCTTCCTGACGGCGGCCGATGTGTTCCTGATCCTGTGGTTGCAGAACCGCGGCTTTCGCAAGGTCGAGGCTTTCGTCATCGCGCTGCTCGGGGTGATCGCGGCTTCGTTCCTGATCCAGATCGCCATGGCCGATCCCGACTGGGGCGCGGTGATCCGCGGCTTTGCCCCCTCGACCGAGATCGTGACCAATCCGGCGATGCTGTACATCGCGCTCGGCATTCTGGGCGCGACGGTGATGCCACACAACCTGTACCTGCATTCCGGCATCGTCCAGACCCGCGCCTTCGGGGCCGCGCCGCAGGAGCGGCGGCAGGCGCTGCGGATGGCGACCTGGGATTCCACGGTGGCGCTGATGTTCGCGCTGACGATCAATGCCTCGATCCTGATTCTGGCGGCGGCGACCTTCCATGCCGGCGGCCATCACGAGGTGGTCGAGATCGACAAGGCGCATGCGCTGCTGACGCCGCTGCTGGGCAGTTCGCTGGCGCCGATCCTGTTCGGCGTGGCGCTGCTGGCCTGCGGGCTGAATGCCACGATCACCGCCACCATGGCCGGGCAGATCGTGATGGAGGGCTTCCTGCGCTGGCGCATCAGCCCGGTCTGGCGGCGGCTGATCACCCGGGCGCTGGCCATCGTGCCGGCGGTGGTGGTGATCCTGATCTGGGGCGCCGATCAGGCCGGGCAGTTGCTGATCCTGAGCCAGGTCGTCCTCAGTTTCCAGCTGCCCTTTGCCATCGTGCCGCTGGTCAGCTTCACCGCCAGCCGCGCCAAGATGGGGGATCTGGTGGCGCCGCGCTGGCTGACCGCCGCCGCAGCCCTGATCGCCGCCGTCATCATCGCGCTGAACGTCTATCTGCTGTGGCAGCTTGCCCTCGCCTGACCGACGCGGGCACGGCCCGGCGCCGCTGCCCCGTCCGCGCGGTCAGCCCGGCGGCCAACGCGGCGCGGCGCGGTAAAGCCCGCCCGGCCCCAGCACTTCGAGAAACTGCCGCCCGGCCTCGGTGCCGAAATGCTGGACCTGCGCAAGGCCCGGAAACCTTGTCCTGACCTCGGCGGCGATTTCCGGCGGCAGCCGGCAGACGGTGGCGTCGTTCACCATCAGGCTTTCGGCGGGGATGCCCTCGGCATAGACGATCTCATGCCGGTCGAAGATCAGGCTGAACCAGTCGGTGAATCCGCCCTCGCGGATGAAGACCGTCTCGCCGTCGACCAGATGCCGCGCCTGCACCAGAAGCTCGGCCGTGGCCAGCCCCGGCACCCGCTGGCGCTGGTAGAGGAACATCCGGTGATGCTGGCTGACGATCAGGTCGCCGGCATTGCCGAGCACGCCGGCCGGAATCACCACCGGCGCGAAGGCGCCCACCGCGCGCAGCGTGGCCCGGCCAAGCAGCCGCAGCGGCTGCGGGCCATGGTCGCGTGTCAGCACCGGATCGCCGGGGCGCAGCGCCTCGACCGCGACCTGCCGCCCCGAGGCGAGGGTGATCATCGTGCCCCGCGCGAACGACAGGCACATCAGATCGGCCAGCCGCGTCTCGGCCGGGGCGGTCTCGGTCTGGACCAGCGTGTAATCGGTCGCCGCCGCCATGGGCGACAGCGGCAGGGCGAAAAGTCCGGCCTCCAGCGCCAGGATCAGAAGCTCCACCCGGTCGCCGTCGGGCGACATCAGCGTATAGCGCGCGACCATCCGCACCGCCTCGCCCGGGCGGCCAAGGGCCGATCCCTCGGCCACAAGCGGTGCCTCTCCCGGGGTGAGCAGCAGCCGCAGGGCCCGGGCATCGGGGTCGAGCGCATAGATATCGCCCGCCTCCACCGCATCGGGCAGGTCAAGGCCGTCGCCGGCATTGACCCCGGTCGCGACATAGATGTCGTCGGCGGCAAAGACCTGTGCGGCCTGGCCGGGCGGCTGGGAAGGGGAGGGATCGGTCATGCTGTCCTGTCGGGCGGGGCTGCAAACAAAGCCTAGCAAACCCCGCGGGGGGCGGTCAAACCGCTGGGCGCGGGTGCCCCCGGGGCGGGCGGGAGCGCGGCGGCGGGGTCGCCCGGCTGCGTCGTGTCACATGGTTTGTAAGGGCAGTGACGGATGGTTTGACAAACGAAGAGGCGGGAGGTCTCACGGCTATCGGGATGGTCCCGGTCTTTCGCGCTATCGGTGCTGCTGCTTTTGCCATCAGCGATGGATGGCTGCGGCGTGGAGGCGACGTTCGGGCGGGAAGTGCCGGGCGATTTCGGCGGCGATCTGGTGGAGGGTCAGCCCGCCGATCCGCGCCGCGATGAAGGCTTGCCCTTCCGGGTCGCCCGCGATTTTCGGCGGCGATCCGGGCCGATGCGCGCGGCGGGGTTTGCTGGCGGGCGCGGAGGGTTTCCCGCCGTGCGCCGGGCAGTGGGCGCGCACGGCCGTGCTGTCGATGCTCGGATCGCCGGGCAGTTCGGCGCGCGCTGCAAGCGTGGCAAAGAACCGCCGTCCATAACTCGCGATGGCTCCGGCGGTTGAACCGGTTGCAGACCGTCGTCGCCGGACCACAGACCGTTGGGCAATCCTGCCAGCGACATCCCGCCCGCAGAACATGAATGATGCCGCTGATGACCCGGCGATCATCTAACCGCCGGGCACCCGGCTGGTTCTTCGGCAAAAGCGGCTCGGTGGCAGCCCGGGCACGATCCGACAGCCAAAACCCTGAAGACACCGATCTTGTCCCACCGCGCTTTCGCGAAGTGAATCAGACAGGAAAAACAACATCAAATGTTTGACCAGGTTTGATCCCCCCGTTTGGTTGTGCGATCTTTTCTTTGGCATGGAAGGCTGCGCTATGGGACAGGTTCGTCACGGCAGCGCCACGATCGAG